>NZ_JBYIQX010000017.1:0-147044 GCF_057707805.1 Streptomyces sp. bgisy159
CAAGCGGGTCTCGGTCGTGCCGTCGGAGTAGGATCTTGACTCTATGGCCGCGGAGATGACGACGGCCGACGCGGCCACCGAGACCGAGTACGCCCAGTTTCGCGAGACGTACGGCACGGACGTCACCGAGGTGCGAAGGATACGGGTTCCTCGCTCGCGAGTTGCGCATGGCGACCTACGTATGAGGCCACGCGACCGAGTGGCAAGCACAGGCTCAGTACCACCGTGTCGCTGCCTGCATGGCCGTGCAGCGCCGTGACCCTGGAACTGGAGAGGGATCCATGTAACCCTCACGAACACTCCGACACTCAGATGTTGTAGCTCTTCAGTTTCACTTCGCTCCCCAATTGCCTGCGCCGTCCACTGGTATGTCTGCAGCGTAGCCGGCGACTTCCGCCGCCTTGTTTTCGGAGGTTGTCGGCCGCTCGTCCGGACTGGTCCTTGGCATCGTGCACATCGACATCACGGTGCGACCGAGTCAGGTGAAGGAGGAGCACGCCTTGCCCCTTCTTCTCCGACGGAACGCCCCCTGCGTCTTTCGGTTGGTCTTCCCGCGGCTCGGCATTCGCCCACGGCAGACGAGAAATAGCCCCGAAGGGCTGGAACCTCCTTTGGGAATATGTCAACGTACAACGTCCCGAAAAATACCAGGTCAGTGGCGGGATTC
Source organism: Streptomyces sp. bgisy159 (assembly GCF_057707805.1). Lineage (NCBI taxonomy): Bacteria > Bacillati > Actinomycetota > Actinomycetes > Kitasatosporales > Streptomycetaceae > Streptomyces > Streptomyces sp. bgisy159. Next base: position 668 of record NZ_JBYIQX010000017.1, read on the forward strand.
AGGATTCCAGGCCGACCTGCACGTCGGCCATGACGGTGTCCGACACCTCGCGCTGCTCGGCCTCATTGCGGAGGCCCTGACCCAAGGAGCACCCCTGTCGAATGCCGATCTCCGATCGGTCCGATTCAACGCCCCCATCTGCTTGACACTTGGCGCCCTGAACGTATGGACCACATCGGAGCGAGAGGATTGCGCCGATCCTCCCCGGCGCTGTGCCTCTGTGTTTGTGCGACCGCGTTGACAACGGACTCGGGGTGTTCGTGACGGACGGCGCGGCCTCGTTCTCCGATCGCGCCGACTGGCCCCCTGTGTTTCGTCCGTTGCAATCGTCCGTGAGTTGCCCTGCGGGGCGCAACATAGACCACGATCGCCGGTTGGCCAAACCGGCGATCGTGACGACCATTGAGGTGTTCTCAGCGGCTGTGCTTGTAGGTGGAGCCGTTCGGACACCATGGCCCTTCATGTCGGCGACCAGTAGTCCCCGTAACTGACAGAGTTTGCCCATCAGTTGCGGCGGAGTGGGTGCAAGTCGAGCACTGCTGCTTGGGCCGCCGAAATATCTGGAACATCCGAGGAAACATCAATGGCTCGTCCACCTGCGCTCAAGCTCGCCGAGGTCCTAGCGGAAATCAGGATGAGTCCGTCGGCTTTCTATCGCCTGCGCGCTCGCGGTCAGGCACCCCGAATGATCAAGCTGCCCAATGGTGAACTGCGCTGCCGCCGCGCCGATCTGGATGCGTGGTGGGATGCGTGCGAAAGGGATACGCCTGGATGGCGATGAGTTATAACGTCCGATTCTGGGAGATACGTGAGCGCCCCGGCCGGCGCAAGCCTTTCCAGATTCGGTGGACGGTTAACGGGCGAGAGAAGTCTGAGTCCTTCATCGCGTTCGCGCTTGCTGACAGCCGGCGTGCGAAGCTGATGACAGCTGCGCGCGAGGGTGAGCCGTTTGACGAGCACACAGGTCTGCCGGCATCCGAGTTGCGGGCCATCAAGCAGCGCACTACGTGGTACGACCTGGTGCACGAATACATCGAGCAAAGATGGGAGCGCACGCCAGGGAACACCCGCCGCACTCTGGCTGATGCCTTCGCTACGGTCACGCCCGCCCTGGTACGCCCCGGCGCAGCGTATCCCGATCCGCGGGTACTGCGGCGTGCCCTGTACTCGTGGGCATTCAACAAGAAAGCCTGGGAGTGCGAGCCCATCGAGGAGTGGCTCCACGCGCTGGACTGGATGAAGCGCAACTCGCTGCCGGTCAGCGCCCTCGCGGAAGCCGACGTTCTGAGGCGGGCCCTCGATGCGATGTGCCGCAAGCTGGACGGCAAGGCGGCTGCGGCTAAAACAGCCCGACGCAAGAGGGCTGCGTTCAACGAAGCTCTCAACACTGCGGTGGAGAAGGGGTACTTCGCTGAGAACCCCCTCAAGGGGCTCCGGTGGCAAGCGCCAGCAGTCAATGAGGAGGTGGATCCGGCCGCCGTTCCCAATCCGGCCCAGGTGCTTCGGCTACTCGAGGCCGTTGCTCGCCAGCGGGGGCGGGGTCCTCATCTTGAAGCATTCTTCGGTTGCATGTACTTCGCGGCTATGCGGCCAGCTGAGGTCATCCACCTTCGGATCGATCAATGCCACTTGCCAAAGACGGGATGGGGGATGCTGAACCTCTCGGGCGGGGTCGTCACGTCTGGTAAGGAGTGGACCGACGACGGGGAGGTGCACGAGGTGCACTCGCTCAAGCGTCGCGCGGCAAGCGCGACGCGGCCTGTTCCCATCCCGCCGCAGTTCGTACGCATGCTGCGTGCCCATGTGAATCGGTTCGACGTGGCACCCGACGGTCGACTTTTCCGGAACCAGGCCGGCAACTACGTGGACGCTGCCGCCTACGGCATCACATGGGCGCGGGCCCGGGAATACGCCCTGACCCGTACTGAGCGCACTTCTCGCCTGGCCAAGCGGCCTTACGATCTCCGTCACGCCGGGATCTCGTTCTGGCTCTACTCCGGAGTGGACCCGGCCGAGTGCGCCCGCCGCGCCGGCCAGAGCATCGAGGTTCTCTTTCGCCACTACGCCAAGTTCCTTGACGGCCTTCGAGAGCAGGCGAACCGTCTCATCGAGCAGTCCATGAACGAGTGGCAGCGTGTCAGCCAAGGTGACGTACCCGAGGGCTGAACCGGGGGTTTGGTCCGTGACTGGTCCGGAAGCACTGGTCAGGAGGGGTGCAGTCGCGGGAGGAATTGGGAGTTAGCGCGCAAGCCGGGCCGGTCGAGAGCGGGTGGCAACGAAGGGCGCCTGACGGGTGAAAACCCAGGTCAGGCGCCTTTTCGCATGTGTCTAGAAGAAGCCCAGCTTCTTCGGCGAATACGACACCAGCAGATTCTTCGTCTGCTGGTAGTGCTCCAGCATCATCTTGTGTGTCTCGCGGCCGATCCCGGACTGCTTGTAGCCGCCGAACGCCGCGTGTGCCGGGTAGGCGTGGTAGCAGTTCGTCCAGACGCGGCCCGCCTGGATGGCGCGGCCCGCCCGGTAGGCCGTGTTGACGTCGCGGGTCCAGACGCCGGCGCCCAGACCGTACGCCGTGTCGTTGGCGATCTTGATGGCGTCGTCGAAGTCGTCGAAGGAGGCGACCGAGACGACGGGGCCGAAGATCTCCTCCTGGAAGACCCGCATCCGGTTGTCGCCCTCGAAGATGGTCGGCCGGACGTAGTAGCCGCCCTTCAGGTCACCGTCGAGTTCGGCGCGTTCGCCGCCCGTGAGTACCTTCGCCCCCTCGTTTCGGCCGATGTCGATGTACGAGAGGATCTTGGCGAGCTGCTCGCCCGACGCCTGGGCGCCGATCATGGTGTCGGTGTCCAGCGGATGCCCGGGCCTGATCAGTTCGGTGCGGGCGACGGCCGCCGCCAGGAAGTCGGGGTAGTTGCCGCTCTGGATCAGCCCGCGCGACGGACAGGTGCACACCTCCCCCTGGTTCAGCGCGAACATCGTGAAGCCCTCCAGGGCCTTGTCCCGCAGTTCGTCGTCCTTCTCCCACACGTCGTCGAAGAAGATGTTCGGTGACTTCCCGCCCAGCTCCAGGGTGACCGGCTTCAGGTTCTCCGCCGCGTACTGCATGATCAGCCGGCCCGTCGACGTCTCACCGGTGAACGCGACCTTCGCCACCCGCGGGCTCGACGCCAGCGGCTTGCCCGCCTCCGGGCCGAACCCGTTGACGATGTTCACCACCCCCGCCGGCAGCAGGTCGGCGATCAGGCTCATCCAGTAGTGGATGGACACCGGCGTCTGCTCGGCCGGCTTGAGCACGACCGCGTTCCCGGCGGCGAGCGCCGGGGCGAGCTTCCAGGCGGCCATCAGGATCGGGAAGTTCCACGGGATGATCTGCGCCACCACGCCCAGCGGCTCGTGGAAGTGGTACGCCACCGTGTCCTGGTCCACCTCGCTGAGCGAGCCCTCCTGCGCGCGCACCGCACCGGCGAAGTAGCGGAAGTGGTCGATGGCCAGCGGGATGTCGGCGGCCAGCGTCTCCCTGACCGGCTTGCCGTTCTCCCAGCTCTCCGCCACCGCCAGCGGCTCCAGGTGCGCCTCCATGCGGTCGGCGATCCTCAGCAGGATGTCGGAGCGTTCCGTGGCCGACCTGCGGCCCCACTCGGGGGCCGCCGCGTGGGCCGCGTCCAGCGCCTTCTCCACGTCCTCGGCCGTCCCCCGCGCCACCTCCGTGAACGGCTGTCCGGTCACCGGGCTCGGGTTCTCGAAGTACTGGCCGCGGGCCGGCGGCACGTACTCGCCGCCGATGAAGTGGTCGTAGCGCGTCTGGTAGGAGACGAGCGCGCCCTCGGTGTTGGGTGCGGCGTAGCGGGTCATGCGGGTGCCTCCTCAGCGGCGCTGCCCGCCGTTGGGCAGCTCTCGACGCGAGGCTAGGCAGAGGGAGGTTGCGGGTACGTTGCACGACGGTCCGTGCCCCGTCGGCCTTGCTGCCCCACCGTCACGACCGGGATCATCGCCACGCCCCCCTGCTGTCCTCCCGGTCCCCGCTGTCGTCCCCGCCCCGCCCTCGTCCCCGCCTGTCCGCCGTTCACGGCTTCGCCGACCACCCCGTCGGGGCGGTCAGCTCGGACTCCAGGGCGCTGAGGCGAGCCCGTACCGCGGCCGTGGGGCGGACGACCGCCAGGGCCCGCCATACGTCGAGGTCCTCCTCCCCCCAGGGCGCATGGGCCCAGTCGGCCAGCAGATCCGGGTCGGCGTGGGAGATCAGAGCCGCGCGCAGGCCGTCCGCGAGACGCTCCCGCAGGCGGACGACGGCGGGGGCCTGCGAGGCCGGCAGCAGCGGTCCGGCGTACGCGGCGGCCGCCGCCGTGACCCCGCCGGCCGCCAGCCGCCGTTCCACCACCGCGACGTCCGACGTGACCGGAACCGTCAGCCGGTACGGCCGCGACGCCAGCAGCCCGGACCCCGCGCCGGGCCCCAGCACCCCGCGCAGCCGGGCGAGCTCGGCGCGCAGCGTCACCGGCGTCACCGACTCGTCCTCGTACAGGGCGCACATCAGCTCGTCCCCGCTCAGCCCCTCCGGGTGCCGGGCCAGCAGCACCACGATCTCGCTGTGCCGCCGGCTCAGCCTGAGCGTGCGGCCGTCCACGACGAGCCGGGCCTCGTCGCGGCCCAGCACGGTCAGCTCCGGGGCGTCGACCAGGGGACGCGCCGGGGCGAGCAGCGCCAGCTGCGACTCGGCGGCCCGGGCCACCGCCCGCACGAAACCCAGGCTGTGCGGGTGTGCCAGCCCGTCGCCGCCGGTGATGTCCACCGCGCCCAGCACCCTGCCGGTGCGCGGATCGTGCACCGGCGCCGCCGCGCACGTCCACGGCTGGACCTGCCGGACGAAGTGCTCGGCCGCGAACACCTGCACCGGGCGGTCCACGGCGACGGCCGTGCCCGGCGCGTTGGTGCCGACCGCGCTCTCCGCCCAGCGCGCCCCCGGCACGAAGTTCATCCGCGCCGCCAGCCGGCGCGTCGCCGGGTGGCCCTCGACCCACAGCAGCCTGCCGCGCGCGTCGCACACCGCCAGGAGGTGCTCCCCGTCGACCGCGAACGTGCCCATCAGCTCCCGGAACAGCGGCATCACCCGCGCGAGCGGATGCTCCGCCCGATAGGCCGCGAGGTCGCCGTCGGCCAGTTCCACGCTCACATCGGCTTCCGGCCCGACACCGGCCCGCGCGGACCGGCGCCAGGAGTCGGCCACCACGGCCCGCACCGGCCGCGGCACCGTACCCGCCTCGGTGAACGTCTCGTGCGCGCGCCGCAGGATCCGTAGGCGCTCGGCAGGGTCGGCCCCCGGCTCCAGGGCCACCCAGGGATCGGTCAAGTCGGCCTCCCGGACAGCGATACGGCTGGGGACATCGTCGTCCCGGGGGCGCGCGCCGACAACCGTTTCGACGGGCGTGACCGGTCGGAGAGAGCCCGAAGTGAGCCGCGGCCAGGACTCGACGGCCCGGCTTATCAGCCTCTGCGGCCCCCGGCCACCGCCGCCGGATCGTCCAGTACTCCCCGCGCGCCACGGAGCGCGCCGCGGTCCCGTCCGCGCCACGGAGCGCGCCGCGGCCGGGACTCGACGGCCCGGGTTCTCAGCCCTTGCGGCCCCCGGCCACCGCCGCCGGATCGTCCAGTACCCCCCGCGCCACGGAGTGCGCCGCTCCCAGCAGCGGCCCCTGCGGGCCGAGCCCGGACACCGACACCGGGCACACGGGCCCCGCCGTCCGCCGGTCCAGCTCCGCCTCCAGCGACGGCAGCAGCCACGGCGCCAGCTCCGCCAGCGCACCGCCGAGCACCACGGCCTCCGGGTCCAGCAGGTTCACCGCCCCGGTCAGCGCCACGCCGAGCGCCGTGCCCGCGTCGCGCAGGGACCTGCGTACGTCCTCGTCGCCGTCGGTGGCGCGTCCCGCGAGCAGCCCGACGCGGTCCTCGCCGAGCTCCAGGCCGGCCGCCCGCAGCACCGCCTCCTCACCGGCGTACTGCTCCAGGCAGCCACGGCCGCCGCAGACGCACTCCGGGCCGTCCGGGTGGACGGGCACATGCCCCAGTTCGCCCGCGAAGCCCCGGGTGCCGCGCAGCAGGCTTCCGTCCACCACGACCGCGCCACCGATACCGATCTCCGCCGACACGTGCAGGAAGTCCCGCGGCGTGTCCTGTCCGAGCCAGAGCTCGGCGAGCGCGCCGAAGTTGGCCTCGTTGTCGACGGTCAAGGGGTGGTCGCCGGGCAGCAGGGCGCCGAGGTCGGTGTCGTGCCAGCCCAGGTTCGGAGCGCGGACGACGGTGCGGGCGTCGCGGCCCACCAGCCCGGGAACGGCGACCGCGAGCCCGGCGGGCCACAGCCCCTCGTCCTCGGCCGTGGCGACGACCTCGTGGATCAGACCGGTCAGTTCCGCGATCACCGGCTCGGGCGCGCGGCCCCGGTTCGTGCCGTGGCGTACGGCGCGCGCCCGTACCTCGCCCCGCAGGTCGACCGCACAGACCGCGAGATGGTCGACGCCCACCTCGGCGCCGATCCCGGCGGGCCCGCGACCGCTCACGGCGAGGGCCGATCCGGGCCGGCCCACCCGGCCGGGGCGCTCAGGGCCCAGCTCTTCCAGCAGGCCGGTGCGTATGAGCTCGTCGACGAGGGTGGACACCGCCGCCCGGGTCAGCCCGATGCGCGAGGCGACCGCCGCCCGGGACAGCTGGCCCTCGGCACTGACGGCGTGCATCACGCGCGCGAGGTTGCGTCGGCGCATGCCCTGCTGCGTGTCGGGCAGTGCCCGCCCGGGGCTGGTCGGCCGGGCCTCGTGCGGCGGTGCGGTCATCCTCGCGTCAGTCCTCGGGTCGCGTCTGAACCCCGGTGCCTCGGTCCAGCAGCGGGGCCGCGTCGGAGAGTACCCCGGAGATCCTGGCCAGGGCTTCCTCGTCCCGTTCCACGGCGTCCAGGACCGGACCGCTCGCGGTGTTCCAGCGCCGGGCGACGGCGGCCGGGTCCTCGCCGGTCAGCAGCCCGGCGGCCTGCGCGGCGGCCCCCAACGCCACCAGCTCCTTCGCCTCCGGCACCTGGACCGGACGGCCGGACAGGCGGCGTACGGTCTGCTGCCACGCCGTGCCCCGGGCGCCGCCCCCGATCAGCAGCAGTGGCGCGGAACGGTCGGCGTCCTCGTCGAGCACGAGGTCGAGCGCGCCGAGCAGCGCGTGTACGGCACCGTCGTAGGCGGCCTGGAGCAGTTGCCCGGCCGTGGTGTCGTGACGCAGGCCGTGCAGCAGGCCCGAGGCGTTCGGCAGGTTGGGGGTGCGCTCGCCGTCCAGGTAGGGAAGGAGGGTCACCCCGCGGGCCGGCTCCACGGCCTCGCGGTCCAGGCCGAGCAGGGCGGCGAGCCGGTCGACGGCGAGGGTGCAGTTCAGGGTGCAGGCCAGCGGCAGCCAGTCGCCGTGGGCGTCGGCGAAACCCGCCACGGTGCCGGTCGGGTCGGCGGGGCGCCGCTTCGACACCGCGTAGACCGTGCCCGAGGTGCCGAGACTCAGGACGGGCGTGCCGGGCCGCAGCCCGAGGCCCAGCGCCGCCGCCGCGTTGTCGCCGGTGCCCGGCGCGACCAGGGTGCCCTTGGAGAACGGCAGGTCATGGCTGTCGCGTACGGTGCCCGCGACCTCACCGGGACGCACCACCCTGGGCAGAAGCGCCGGGTCCAGGCCCACCTGGGCGAGGATCTCCGCGTCGTACGCCTCGGTCCCGGACGCCCACCAGCCGGTGCCGGAGGCGTCGCCGCGGTCGGTCGTGCCCACCCCGGTCAGCCGCTCGGTGAGGTAGTCGTGGGGGAGGCGCACCGCCCTGGTCGCGCGGACCGCCTCCGGCTCGTGCTCGGCCAGCCAGGCCCACTTCGTGACCGTGAAGGAGGCGGCCGGGACCGACCCGGTGCGCTCCGCCCAGAACGCCGCCCCGCCCAGCTCCTCGGTCAGGCGGCGGGCCTGCGGGGCCGAGCGCACGTCGTTCCACAACAGCGCCGGGCGGACCGGCTCGCCGTGCGCGTCGAGGGTGACCAGTCCGTGCTGCTGCCCGCCGATCGACACCGCGGCCGCCTCGCGGGCGGCGTCACCGCACTGGCGCAGCGCCTCGGCCAGGGCCTCCCACCAATGGCGCGGGTCGCTCTCCCGGCCGGCGCCGGAGGACACCGTGTGCGGGGCCTGGCCGCTCGCGACGACCCGGCCGGTCGCCACGTCGACGACCAGCGCCTTGGTGGACTGGGTGGACGAGTCCACCCCGACGACGAGCGGACCCTCGGCTGCTGACATCGCGCTCTCCTAGCTTTTTTCCGCGGCTCTGCGGGATGTGTCTTCCCAGAGGTGCGTTCGCATACTAATTTGTAAACCGCCATGACGAAATAGTCTGCAAGCAAGGAGTCGCGGCGTGAGCTACCAGCCCACCCCCGAGGACAGGTTCACCTTCGGCCTGTGGACCGTCGGCTGGCAGGGAAGGGACCCGTTCGGCGACGCCACCCGGCGCGCCCTCGACCCGGTCGAGACCGTGCAGCGTCTGGCCGAGCTCGGCGCCTACGGGGTCACCTTCCACGACGACGACCTGATCCCCTTCGGGTCGTCCGACACCGAGCGCGAGGCGCACGTCAAGCGCTTCCGCCAGGCCCTGGACAGCACCGGCATGACCGTGCCCATGGCCACCACCAACCTCTTCACCCACCCGGTCTTCAAGGACGGCGCGTTCACCGCCAACGACCGCGACGTGCGCCGCTACGCGCTGCGCAAGACCGTCCGCAACATCGACCTGGCGGTGGAACTGGGCGCCCGTACCTACGTCGCCTGGGGCGGCCGCGAGGGCGCCGAGTCCGGCGCCGCCAAGGACGTGCGCGTGGCCCTCGACCGCATGAAGGAGGCGTTCGACCTGCTCGGCGAGTACGTCACCTCGCAGGGCTACGACCTCCGCTTCGCCATCGAGCCCAAGCCGAACGAGCCGCGCGGCGACATCCTGCTGCCCACCGTCGGCCACGCCCTCGCCTTCATCGAGCGCCTGGAGCGCCCGGAGCTGTACGGCGTCAACCCGGAGGTGGGCCACGAGCAGATGGCCGGCCTGAACTTCCCGCACGGCATCGCGCAGGCCCTGTGGGCGGGCAAGCTCTTCCACATCGACCTCAACGGCCAGTCCGGCATCAAGTACGACCAGGACCTGCGCTTCGGCGCCGGCGACCTGCGCTCCGCCTTCTGGCTGGTCGACCTGCTGGAGAGCGCCGGCTACACCGGGCCGCGCCACTTCGACTTCAAGCCGCCGCGGACCGAGGACCTCGACGGTGTGTGGGCGTCCGCCGCCGGCTGCATGCGCAACTACCTCATCCTCAAGGAGCGCGCGGCGGCCTTCCGCGCCGACCCGGAGGTCCAGCAGGCCCTGCGCGCCTCCCGCCTGGACCAGCTCGCCGAGCCCACCGCGGGCGACGGCCTGCAGGCGCTGCTCGCCGACCGGTCCGCCTTCGAGGAGTTCGACGCGGACGCGGCGGCCGCGCGCGGCATGGCCTTCGAGCGCCTCGACCAGCTGGCCATGGATCACCTGCTGGGCGCGCGCGGCTGACCACCGGCGGCACTCCGTGCGCGGGGTACGGACTTCGCGCGCGGGGTCGCGTCACGGGCGGCGGCTCGCCAGGCTGGACGGTATGGCCACGCCGCCCGTACCGCCCAGTCCACCCGGCCCGCCGCCCTCCGAGGGCGGCGGATTCGGGTCGCCCCCGCCCCGCCGGAAGCCGCCGTTCATGGCGCTCGTCGCGCTGGCCGCCATAGCGGCGGTCGTACTGATCGTCGTGCTGGTCCACGGAGGTCACGACGGGTCTGGCGACGAGCCGCCGGCCGGGGGTGGCGGGAGCACGGGCTCCGCCGCCGCGCCGTCCTTCCGCCAGCCCACGCTGCTGCCCAGCTCGCTGCCGACCGCCTTGCCGTCACGGCTTCCGACGGAGCTGCCGACGGGGCTGCCGACCGAGGTGCCCGGGGAGATCCGGTCGTTGCTTCCGTCACTCTCCGCCCTGTCGCCGTGAAGCGGCTTCCGCCCCGCCGCCGCTTGTCGACTGCGTACGGGTGGGGAAGCCGCCGCCTGGCGACGGCGTACGCCCGGGGGACGGGCGGCGGGTGCGGTCGGTGCGGGCGGGTCGCCGTTCGACGGTGCTCGTGCGGGAACCAAGGCGGGGCCGTGCGTCCCGCGGGCTCACGCGAACTGAAAAGTCCTCGCCGGGAACGCAGATGTCCGTCGCCATGCCGAACGGCATCGGACCCGCGAGTCCGATGCGAACCCGCGACCATGCCGCTTCAGGGCCTCGTGGACGGATGAAACGGGGAGCGGGCTAGTCAAGAGGGCGGCGGTAGCGCAACTTGCTGAGAGAGGCGCCGCCGGTGGAGTCCTCCACGGCTGTGCCGTCCGCGCCCCAGCCGGCAGCTTCGTAGAAGCGCCGGGCACGTGCGTTGTCCTCCAGAACCCACAAGGTGGCCTGCGTGTAGTCGGCCTGTCCGAGGGCCGCCAACGCGGCCAGCATCAGCTGCTTTCCGATCCCCGTGCCCCAGACCTGGGGCATCGCGTAGAGAGTGCCGACTTCCGCGGTGACAGGAATGTCCTGAGACGGGCCGAAGCTCGCGAGTCCGACGATTCCGGCCTCGGTTTCGGCTACCAGTACCCCCGACGATGGCCACCGTGCCTCCGTGATCCGTGTCTCCCACTCGGACGTTTCGCGGCTCGGGTCCATTGCGTCGAGGTAGTGCTGGGGAACAAGACCGGCAAAGGCCGCCTGCCAGGAGCGCACGTAGACACCGGCGACCGCTGACGCATCAACCGGCCTTGCCTGTCGAATCTGCATGGCCCCAATTTTTCGCGTCCTCTCAGCCCGGGCCAACCTCTTTTCCCCAGGGCCATGGTCAGTGCTCGGCGCTCTGTTCCAACAGCGTCCGCGCCGAGTCCGCGTAGCGGATCGCTGCCTTCTGTCCGATGCCGAAGGCCAGTGCGAGGTGGAGTGGGTCGACGCCGCGGGTGAGTGCTCTTCTTCGAACTGGCCGTCAACGCAGGGCCGGTTGAGGACGGCGGTCGGGTTGCGAGCGGCCCGGGTGCTCCAGAACCTGCCGGCCGGGCCGAGTTCGACGGCGGTCTTCTGGGTGATCAGCAGATGGGGGTTGGCTGTGCAGGCGCGGCAGAACCGGCAGGGCAGCTGCCCCGGGGCGAAACAGCCCGAGCGAGAAGCCGCCGGCTTGTTCTCACTGATCTGCCCCACGCTGGTGACCACGTCACATCGGCGGCAGCGAACGGCCGTCGCGATGCTTGGGCACGCCGGCCGGAGCCAACACCGCCGACCTCCCTACGCCGCCCCTTCCTGCCCGCTGAGCCGTGCCGATGACAGGGCTGTCGCCGGATCCCGGGTCGGTTCCCCGGCGGGCACCCAGCGCCCGCGCTCCTTGCGGTAGGGCCACCAGCGGCCGTCCCGGCCCAGCCGCAGCTGGCAGGGTGCGCCGACGGCCGTCCACCGGTTGCCGCGCGCCCGTAGCGCCGGCCGTTCGTCGTCCTCCCAGGCCGAGTCCAGTGCCGCACGCGCGCGTACGAGCGCCTCACCCCGTACGGTCCATTCCTCCTCCAGCACCGACAGCGCGTCCGGGCCGCCGTGCTGCCAGGCACGAACCGCCAGGGCCAGCGCTTCGGGGGTGCGGCCCGAACCGGCGGCGAGGCGGTCGGCGACCGACGGCGGGCCGGCATCGACCGCCGTGGTGTCGGCGAGGAAACCGGCAGCCGGGGAACCGGCGGCGAGCCGTACCGCGTCCTCGCCGAGCGTCAACTCCCGCGGTTCGGGGTCCTGCCAGCCGCGCAGCGCCTCCGCCAGCATGCGGTGCGCCTCGACCGCCGTACGCGCGGCCAGAAACTCCAGCGCGGCCGGGTCGACGCCCGGCGCGGGCCGGGCCTCGGTGTCCAGCGACGGCGGCGTGCCGGGCCCCTCGGGCAACTCCGGCGGCGGAGGCAGGGGCGGCTGAACCGCCGAGAAGGCCTCGGCCGCGTCGACTCCTTCCGCCACGGGCGCGGACGCCGGCGAGGCGGGCGCGACCGCACTGCGGGCCTGGAGACCGTCCAGGACGGCCTGTTCGGGCCGGCCCCGCAACAGCAGCAGCACGAACGGATCCTGGTCCAGCAGCCGCGCCACCAGGTAGCACAGCGCCGCCGTGTGCCCGCAGTGGTCCCAGGCACCACAGTCGCACTCGGCCTCCAGATCGCCGAGGCCGGGCAGCAGCTCCGCACCGGCGGCCGCCGCGTCCTCGACCAGCTGGGACGGCACCTCCCGGTCCAGCAGGGCCGCCACATGACCGGCCCGCTCGACGGTCAGGTCCAGGAAACGGTCCCACTGGGCACCCGAGAACCGCGCCAGCAGCACATCGGCCCGGTGCCCCGTTCCGTCCCGGTCGCGCACGACCGCCGTGATGCGGCCCGGGCCCACCGACACCTCGCCCACGGCGCCCGCGCGCGCGAGCCGGCGGCCGGCACGCACCTGCCCCGCGTCCAGCGCGCCGTCCTCGAGGGCGGCGACCCAGGCCCGGCCCCACCAGGTCCCGGCGAAGCCGCGACCGTGCGCGGGCGGCAGCGCGGCGAACGTCCGCTGCGTGTCCTCGTCGTACCTGTTCATGCCATGCCCCCTCGCAGCTCCACCAGTTCGGCCAGTTCGGTGTCCGTCAGCTCCGTGAACGCCACCTCGCCCGAGCCCAGCACGGCGTCGGCGAGCCGCTGCTTGCGCGCGAGCATGTCCGCGATGCGGTCCTCGACCGTGCCTTCCGCGATCAGCCGGTGGACCTGCACCGGCCGGGTCTGACCGATGCGGTGCGCACGGTCGGTCGCCTGCGCCTCCACGGCCGGGTTCCACCAGCGGTCGTAGTGCACGACATGCTCGGCGCGGGTCAGGTTGAGCCCCGTACCGGCGGCTTTCAACGACAGCAGGAACACCGGGACCTCGCCGTTCTGGAAGCGTTCCACCATCGCCTCGCGCTCGGCGACCGGCGTCCCGCCGTGCAGGAACCGAGAGGCCACCCCGCGCTCGGCCAGATGCCGTTCGACAAGCCGTGCCATTCCGACGTACTGCGTGAAGACCAGCACGCTCGCTCCCTCGGCGAGGATGGTGTCCAGCAGTTCGTCGAGCAACTCCAGCTTGCCCGAGCGCCCGGCGAGTGCCGGACGGTCCTCCTTGAGGTACAGCGCGGGGTGGTCGCAGATCTGCTTGAGGCCGGTGAGCAGCTTGACGATCAGGCCGCGCCGGGCCATGTCGTCGGCCTCGGAGATCGCCGCGAGCGTCTCCCGGGCGACGGCCTCGTACAGGCCGGTCTGTTCCGCGGTCAGCGCCACCGGGTGGTCGGTCTCCGTCTTCGCGGGCAGCTCCGGGGCGATGCCCGGATCCGACTTGCGGCGGCGCAGCAGGAAGGGCGCCACCAGCCGGGACAATCGCTCGGCCGCGACCGGGTCGGTACCGGTCTCGACGGATCGCGCATAGCGCGCCCGGAAGGCGCTCAGCCGGCCCAGCAGCCCCGGCGTCGTCCAGTCGAGGATCGCCCACAGTTCCGACAGGTTGTTCTCCACGGGGGTGCCGGTGAGCGCCACACGTGCGCGCGCGCCGACGGTCCGCAGGGCGCGTGCGGTCGCCGAGTAGGGATTCTTCACGTGCTGTGCCTCGTCGGCCACGAGCAGGCCCCAGGGCACTTCCGCCAGCCGCGGAGCGTCCAGCCGCAGAGTGCCGTACGTGGTCAGGACGAAGTCGCCGGTTGCCGGTGCCGCCAGGTCGCGACGCGGTCCGTGGAAGCGGCGCACGCGCGTGCCGGGCGCGAACCGCTCGATCTCACGCTGCCAGTTGCCCATGAGCGAGGTCGGGCACACCACCAGCGTGGGGCCCGCGGAGGCCGCATCCCCTTGGCGGTGCAGATGCAGGGCGATCAGGGTGATCGTCTTGCCGAGACCCATGTCGTCGGCCAGGCAGCACCCGAGGCCGAGGGACGTGGTGCGGGCCAGCCGGTCGAGGCCGCGCCGCTGGTAGTCACGCAGCGTGGCGGCGAGCGCCGGGGGCTGGGGCACGAGTTCCCGCGCGGGATCGTCCCGCAGCCGATCCCGCAGCTCCGCGGGCCAGCCGGTGGGCCGGACCTCGACCAGGTGGCCGTCGACCTCCTCCGAGCCCGTCAGTGCGGCACCCAGGGCATGTATCGGGGTCACCTCGCGGTCCTGCCGGGCCTGGGCCCGCCGGACCTCCTCCGGGTCGATCAGGACCCACTGGTCGCGCAGCCGCACCACCGGACGGCTCGCCTCCGCCAGCCGGTCCAGCTCCTCGCGCGTGAGGTGCTGCTCGCCCACGGCGAAGGACCAGGTGAGGGTCAGCAGCGCGTCGGCGGACAGCGACGAGGGTGTGTCCGAGTAGGCCCGTCCCGGCCTGTCGTCGGCCGGCCCGATCTGCGCGCGGGTGGTCAGCGTGCGTACCAGGTCGCGCGGCCAGTGCACCTCCACCCCGACGGCGGCCAACGCGCGCGTGCCCTGGCCCAGAAGCTCGGCGACCTCGTCGTCCAGGAGGTCGACGGCGTCCGGTACGGCGGCCGACAACAGCGGCGAGAGGGCGGGCCAGGCCCGGGCCGCCCTGCGGAGGGCGAGCAGCGCGTCCATCCGCGCGCGGGGGCCGAGCGCGCCGTCCGCGTCGTCAGCGTTCGCCCACACGTCGGCGGCGTCCGTGACGAGGGCGGGGTCGCGCACGCTGTGCACCTGAGGTACGGCCCGGAACCGGGGCGCCGTCCCGCCCGCGTTCACCTGACCGGGCGGCTCGTCGTGGGGCGCCAGTTGCTCGGGCCTGTCCCCGGGACCCGACACCTCGATCCGCAGCGAGAGACGGACCCCGGCGTCGTGGCCGGCGGCGACATCGGCCGCCCAGGCCCGTTGTTCCGTCAGGTGCTGAGGCGCCCGTACGGCATAGGCGACGCCGCCCGTCACGAGGGCCGCCGCGGGGGAGCGGGGCAGGGTGTCGGCGACCGCGTCCAGGAAGGCACGCAGCAACCCCTCCGGGGCGGGCAGGCGTGGGGCGGGCCCGTCGTCGAGCGGTACCGCGTGCGCCTCGGGAGGCATCGCCGCGGCGAGCCGGCTGACCTCTTCGAGGTCCCGAGGGCCCAGCGGGCCCACCCGCCAGGCGTCGTGATCACCACTGGAGAGTCCGGGCAGAAGCATGCCCCGTGCCACGAACCGCAGGGCCAGCAGTGCGGCCGCGCCCCAGAAGACTACGGACCGGTGTGCGTCCGGCACCGTACGCGCGCGCGTGAGCAGTGGCAACGCCGCGTACAGCGGGACCACGCGAGCGGGTGTCCGCACGGAACCGACCGCGTCTCCGCCGGAGCGGACGACGGTGATGTCCTCCAGGACGCCGATGACCTCGCCGACGTCTGTGACGCCGCTCGGTCCAGCGCCGGACGGAGCGCCGCCGTCCGGCTGCCAGAACGCGACGTGGCCGGTGCGTGCGGGATCGCCCGGTACGAAGACGGCACCCTGGCGGGCGAGTTCGGCGATCCGGGGAGGTGATTCCACAGGAACCCTGTGCACGATGACGAGCCAGCTCCTCAAATTTGACTAGTTCGATGGGTGGTCGAGGGTACATCACTTGCCCGGGCGCGCTTGATCTTTTTGCGAGGAGCGGTCGAGCGGCCGAGCGGGTGCCTGGGGGCGTCCGCGGGCGTCTCAGGGGCGACTGGGGGACGTGTCTCAGGGATGTTTCAGGGGTGCGATCCGGAACCGCCCGGTGCGGGACACCGTTCTCAGAACAGAGACGCGGCAGTGGCCGCGAAGGAGGCGACACACATGTCGAAGAACGCGAAGATCGCCGTAGGAGGCGTGGCGGTCGGGCTTCTGTTGCTGATCTGGCTGCCCTGGTGGGCGGCGCTGCTGATCGTGCTCGGGGTTCCGGCGGCCGCCTATCTCACCCTCGATCCCTCTCAGCGGCGCAGGCTGCGCCGCGTCACCCGGAAGGAGCTCGGCCGCTGACGGCCCGGTGCCCCGCCGAGTCCGCTCGGCGGGGGACGCGGGCTCAGCTCGGCCGTACCGCCATCTTGTCGAGCGCCGCCAGCAGCTTCGGCAGTTGCGGCCCCCGACCGACCGGCAGTACCTCGCCGGGTTCCTCGTCGAGGAGCACGAACGCGATGTCGTCTGTCCTCGCCACCAGTGACCAGCCGGGACCGTCGGCGCGCAGCGTACGCGCGTCGCCCGGCGCGAAGGTCGACCGCACGCGGCCCAGCGGCGGCGGGGAGTCCACATAGGCATGGGCCTCGGCGAGGGCCCGCCGGATACCGCTGTGGCTGTGCGACGGGCGCTGACCGGCCCCACCGCTCTGGCGGCTCGGCGTCCCGTGAGTCGCGCTGTTCTCGGCTGCCAGGGTCGACTCGGCGCGCTCGGCGAGCACGGCCGGCTCCCCGCTCTCGGGTGGACGCTCCGCCCCGCCGGTCCCGCTGTCTCCCTGGCCGTCGCCGCTCTCCTCGGCGGTCTCACCCTCGACTCCTGCGGCCCCCTCGCCGTCAGTCCGCGGCCCGCCCGGCCCTGCGAGCGCCGAGTCGTCGAGCTGTGCGCGCCACATCGCCCACTGCAGGGCGACCTCGTCGGCCCCCAGCCGTCGCTGCGCGGGCCCCCAGGTGGACATGTCCGGCGGGGACAGCGCGGGGCCGCCCGCCGCCTCGGGGTCGGGATCGTGCGGCGCGGGCACCCCGGGAGCCGCCACGGCCAGCGCCAATGGCCAGCCGGGCAGCGCGGCCACCACCGTCCGCTCGTCCGGGGAGAGGTCGTACTCCATGCCGCAGTCCCAGGAGGCGATGGCCACGGCCACCAGCGACACGTCGTCGACGGCGACCGTCCACCGGGCCCCGTCGCCGTCCTGGCCGAGCACCAGACCGTACCCGTCGGCCCGCGGCGCGAGGCCGAGGGCCGCACAGGCCGCCGGGTAGTCGTCGCCCAGGACGCTCGGGAACTGCGCCGGCGTCAGCAGCACCGCCGTGAGCACGTAGAGCGCGTCGTCCTGGGCGGCGACGGCGTTCTCTTCCGTCTCGGCCATCGCGGCCTCCCCATCGGTTCGTCCATCGGCGCGCACCCTAGACCGACGGCGAGGCCCTTGTCACCACTGCTCAACCCACTCGGAGCTGCAGTTTTCCCCCTGGTCCGGGCGAATCGGCCGCGTATGCCGCCACGGCGCCCCGGAAGTGCGGTCACCCACCGTAGAGTGGGCGTTCCGGCGAGTGCGGGGGGAGACCACGGTGAAGCGCTTCGAGCGGCTCGACCAGATTCGGCGGATGGATCCGTACGCGGAGGCCTCGGAGATCTACCGGCTCACCGTGGCGTACGAGTTCCCGTGGGACACGACGCGAGCCCTTGAGCTGGCCCTTTACCGCACGTACGCCGTCCCCGGCATCGGCCGGCTTCTCGCGCGTACGGCCGAGCTCACCGACCGCACGCAGAGGCGCTACGACGACACCTCGCTGCTCCTGGACGCCGTGGTCGAGCACGGCTTCGCCGGCCAGGAGGGCCGCACGGCGATCCGGCGCATCAACCAGATGCACCGCAGCTACGACATCAGCAACGACGACATGCGCTACGTGCTGTGCACGTTCGTCGTCGTGCCCAAGCGCTGGATCGACGCCTACGGCTGGCGCAGGATGTCGCGGCACGAGATCGTCGCCTCCACGGTCCACTACCGGACGCTGGGCCGGCACATGGGCATCCAGGACATCCCGGAGAGCTACGAGGAGTTCGAGGACTGCCTCGACGCCTACGAGGCGGCCCACTTCGCCTGGGACGAGGAGGCGCGACGCGTCAGTGACGCCACGCTCGACCTGATGGCCTCCTGGTACCCGCGCCCCCTCGCGCCGCTCCTGCGCACCGGCACCCTGGCGCTGCTCGACGACCCGCTCCTGCAGGCCTTCCGCTACACCCCGCCCGGGCCCGTGACGCGTGCCCTGGTGCGCCGCGCGGTACGCGCGCGTGGGCGCGTGGTCCGGCTGCTGCCGCCCCGGCGCGCGCCCCACTTCGCGCGGCAGAACCGGGAGATCAAGAGCTACCCCGACGGCTATCGGCTGAACGAGCTGGGCACCCGGCCGGTGCCGGGTGTCGGAGGCTGCCCCGTGCGGCGACCGGGCGCGTCAGCCGCCGAGTGACTCCAGGGTCTCCCGCAGCCAGCGCAGTTCTGCCCGCGACGTGGCCCGCGCGACGGTGAGGATGCCGCGCCGGAAGGGGTCGTCCAACTCCTCGGCGCGCACCGGCCGGTCGCCGTCGTAGAAGAAGCTCGCCGGCTCCTCAAGGAAGGCTTGGCGGCGCCGCAGTACTGCTGACTGGGCGGCTGGGTCGTCCAGGTGCCGGAGGAACGCCAGCAGGGTGAACCAGCGGTTCTCGTCGGTGATGTCTCCCTGTTCCGGCTCGGCGAGCCGGCGGCGCAGCTCCCGTCTGCCCTCGTCGGTGAGCGTCAGTACGTGCCGCGGCGCCGCCGTGGTTCCCGGTTCCGTGGCGCGCGCGAGGAGGCCGGCCTTCTCCAGCCGCTTGATCGCGGGGTACAGGGTGCTCTCGGCGACGGGGCGGACGTGGCCCGTGAGCGCGGTGATGCGTTTGCGGAGCTCATAGCCGTGCAGCGGGGCGTCGTACAGGAAACCGAGAAGAGCGAGTTCCAGCATGCCCGCATTCTCTCGCACCGCCGCGGTATCTCGCTGCGGCGCTATAACGACATCGTTATACATCGTTGACGGAATACTTCGGTGTCGATGTATTGTCGTCGTGTCGCGGGCACGCCAGGACGCGTGCCCGTGGGTTGACGTCATGCCGCTGGGAGGAACCGATGAGAGACGCCGCGTTCGATGCAGAGGGAAGCCGGATCCGCTGGACGGAAGCGCCGGGCGCGGAGCCCGCACGCGTGTATGTGCACGGTCTGGGCGCGTCCTCGGCCGTTTACCACGCCCACATCGCCGCCCGCCCCGAACTCGCCGGGCGCCGCAGCCTCTTCGCCGACCTCCCCGGCCACGGGGTCAGCGACCGTCCCGCCGGCTTCGGTTACACGCTGCGGGAGCACGCCGACGCTCTGGCCGCCGCGCTCGACGCGGCCCGGGTGAGCGCGGCCGACATCGTCGCGCACAGCATGGGCGGCTCCGTCGCGATCGTCCTGGCGCACCGTCGTCCGGACCTGGTCTCGCGTCTCGTCCTCACCGAGGCCAACCTGGACGCCTTCCCGCCGCCCGAGGCCGGGAGCAGCGGCATCACCGCCTACGAGGAGGGTGCCTTCGTCGACGGCGGCCACGCGCGCGTGCTGGAGGGCGTCGGGCCGCTCTGGGCGGCGACGATGCGGTTGGCGGACCCGCGCGCCCTGTACCGCAGCGCCGTCGGACTGCAGCGCGGATCCGATCCCGTCATGCGGGAGATCCTCACGGCACTGCCCGTCGAGCGCGTCTACCTCCAGGGCGCGCTCAGCGGCGAACTCGACGGCGCCGAGGCCCTGGAGGAGGCGGGCGTGCGGGTGGTCACCGTGCCGGGCGCCGGGCACAACGTCATGTTCGGCCGGCCCGATGTCTTCGCCGCGGTGGTCGCGGGCCGCGAGTGACCCCTCAGCCCTCCCGGACGGCGAGCGCCAGGAAGCGGGCGTCCTCGTCCACGTAGGACGTCAGGCTCCACCCGGAAGCGGCGAGGAGCGGCCGGAGGTTGGGCTCGGCCCGCAGGTCGTCCGGAGTGATCCGCCGCCCGTGCCGGGCCGCGAGCGCCGCACGGCCGATCGGGTGGAACAGCGCCAGGGCACCGCCGGGACGCACCGTCCGCGCCAACTCCCGCAGGTTGCGTGCCGGGTCTGGCAGATGGGCGATGAGACCGGCGGCGAAGACCGCGTCCAGCGACCCCGACCGCAACGGCAGAGCTGCCACGTCCGCGAGCAGCAGCCGCCCGTCCCGGTCCCGGCCGGCCCGCACGGCCGCCTCCAGCATGGCCGGCGTCAGGTCGACCCCGAGGACCAGCCCCGAAGTCCCCACGGCCGCCCGCAGCGACGGCAGGGCCCGACCGGTCCCGCAGCCCGCGTCGAGTACCCGGTCGCCCTCGCGCAACCCGAGGTCGTCGACCGCGGCCGCGTAGGCGGGGCCGTCGTCGGGGAAGCGGGTGTCCCAGTCGGCGGCGCGGGCCGTGAAGAACTCCTGCACGCGTGTGTGGTCGTCGCTCATGCGAGCATGATGGCGCACGCGGGCCCGCGTTTCGCCCCGCGCGGTCACCGACACGGATGACGCCCCTGTGCGCACGTTCGAGCGCGCCGCGGTCGTTCCGGCGACCTTCCGCGTCATATTGCGGCACCTTTCGAAACGCGCCCCCTGCGTGCATCAGTGCCCCCCTAGCGTCCCCTGGTCATGGGACACCTGGACCACGCCACCTTCGGCTGGCTGACCCCCGTGCTGTCGTACGCGATGGCCTGCGTCGGCGCCGCCCTCGGGCTGCGCTGCACCGTCCGGGCGCTCGGCGCCCACGGGCGCTCCCGGCGCAACTGGCTCCTCACCGCCGCCTCGGCGATCGGCACCGGTATCTGGACCATGCACTTCGTCGCCATGCTCGGCTTCGGCGTCAGCGGAACCGACATCCGCTACGACGTACCGCTGACCGTCCTCAGCCTGCTCGTCGCCATGCTCGTGGTCTGCGCCGGCGTGTTCGCCGTCGGATACGGCCGCGACCGCACGCGCGCGTTGCTGCTCGGCGGACTCACCACCGGCCTGGGCGTGGCGAGCATGCACTACCTCGGCATGGCCGCCGTGCGACTGCACGGCGACATCGGCTACGACCCCGTGCTGGTCGCGCTCTCCGTCGGCATCGCCGTCATGGCGGCGACGGCCGCCCTGTGGGCCGCGCTCAACATCAGGTCACCCGTCGCGGTCACCCTCGCCTCCCTGGTCATGGGCGCCGCGGTCAGCAGCATGCACTACACCGGCATGGCCGCCGTACGCGTGCGTGTCACGCCGTCCGCAGAGGTGCTGCCCGGGGCCACGGCGATGCAGTTCATCTTCCCCCTCGCCGTCGGCCTCGGGTCCTACCTCTTCCTCACCTCGGCCTTCGTGGCGCTGTCGCCCACCACGGGGGAGCGCGAGGCCTCCGCCTCGGCCCGACGACCGGCCGAGGGCTCCACCGGTCGCCAGCGGGCACACCCCGCGTGAACCCACCGGAAGGTACCCACCCACCCGACCCAGCGAGGAGGCCATGCGTACACCCCGAAGGACCGCCCCGGTCGGCGCCGGCCAGGCGACCGCGCCCCGGGGCCGCCGCGCCCACGCCGGACCGCCCGCCGACGAGAGCCCGCCCGACCCGACGGGCAGACCCCGGCACCCGGCGCCCACCCGAGCCGGCCGCCGGCTGGGCCGCCCGCGCACCGTCCGCGCGAAGATCGTCTGTCTCCTGATGGTGCCGGTCGTCTCCCTGCTGGCACTGTGGGCGTACGCCACCGTCACCACCGCCCAGGACGTCTCCCGACTGCGGCAACTGCAGCGGGTCGACAGCGAGGTCCGTGCCCCCGTCGCCGCCGCCGTCGCCGCCCTCCAGGCCGAACGCGAGGCGGCTGTCCGCCAGGCCACCGACCCCGGCGCCGGGCGGGACGGCGACCTGACGAGGCTGGCGCAGGACACCGACCGGGCGGTGGCCCGGCTGCGGCTCGGCGACGATGCCACCGTCGCCGACGCCCAGGAACTGCCCTCCGGGGTCGCCCGGCGCCTCCAGGCATTCGTCACCGAGGCCGAGGACCTGCGCACCCTGCGCACCGGCGTCCTCGACGGCGACGCCGACTGGCGGCAGGCCCACGACCGCTACTCCCGGACGATCTCCGCGGCCTTCATGGTGAGCGGAGCGCTGAGCGGCATCCAGGACGCCGACCTCGGTTCCGACACGCGGGTCCTGCTGGAGTTCTCCCGCGCGGGAGAGGCCCTCGCCCAGGAGGACGCCGTACTGGCCGGAGCCCGGCTCGCCGGCCGGCTGGACGGAGAGCGCCTGCGCCTGTTCACCCAGGCCGTCGCCACCCGGCGCGCCCTCACCGACTCCGCGGTCGCCGACCTGCGCGGCCCCGAACGCGCGGCCTGGCGCGCCCTCGCCGGCGGTGCCGCCTACGCGACGCTCGGCACGGCCGAGGACGAGGTGCTCGCGCAGCGCCCCGGCGCCCGGGGCCCCGGGGCCGCACTCGCGGGCAATTGGGACCTCGCGCACGCGCGCGTGCAGAGCGGGATGCGCGCCATCGAGGCGGACGCCGCAAGGGGTGTCGCGGACCGGACCGACCCGTTCACCCGCGGACTGCTCACCCCGGCAGGCGCCGCGGTCCTGTTCGGCCTCGGCGCCGTAGCCGCCTCCCTCGTCATCTCCGTAGGCATCGGCCGCGGCCTCGTCGTCGAACTGGTCGGGCTGCGCAACAGTGCCCTGGACATCGCCCGCCGGAAGCTCCCCGAGGCCATGCGGCGCCTGCGCGCGGGGGACGAGATCGACATCCGCGCCGAGGCACCGCCCGGAGCCGGCGCGGAAGACGAGGCGGGGCAGGTCGCCGAGGCCCTGGGCACCGTCCACCGGGCCGCGCTGCGTGCCGCCGTCGAGCGTGCCGAACTCGCCGGCGGTATCTCCGGCGTGTTCGTCAACCTCGCCCGCCGTACCCAGGTCCTCGTGCACCGCCAGCTCAGCCTCCTGGACAGCATGGAACGCCGCTCCGAGGACCCCAACGAACTCGGCGACCTCTTCCGCCTCGACCACCTCACCACCCGGATGCGACGCCACGCCGAGAGCCTGATCATCCTCTCCGGGGCCGCGCCCGGCCGCGCATGGCGCACGCCGGTCTCCCTGACCGACGTCGTCCGAGCGGCTGTGTCCGAGATTGAGGACTACGCGCGCGTGGAGGTGCGCCGCCTCCCGGAGACCGCCGTCATCGGCACCGCCGTCGCCGACCTCACCCACCTGCTCGCCGAACTAGTCGAGAACGCCGCCCAGTTCTCGCCACCGCACACGCGCGTGCGCGTCACCGGCGAACCCGTCGGCAACGGCTACGCCGTCGAGGTCGAGGACCGTGGCCTCGGCATGGGCAAGGAAGCCCTCGCCGAGGCCAACCGGCGCATCGTCCAGTCCGAGGCGCTCGACTTGTTCGACAGCGACCGGCTCGGCCTGTTCGTGGTCAGCAGACTCGCCGCCCGCCACGGCATCAAGGTTCATCTGCGGACCTCTCCCTACGGCGGTACCACAGCCGTCGTCCTGCTGCCCACCGCCCTGCTGCACGGCGGCGCGGCGGAACGTTCCGCCCGTGCGCAACGCCCGGCGGAGCGGCCCCCGGAACCCGCCCCCGCACGCGTGCCCGCCCCGGACCGGCACCTGGCCACGGCCGCCCTCGACCCGTCCCGGAGCGCCGGCCAGGACCAGCGCGGCGGCGGATCCGAGGACCGACAGCGCGAGGAATCGGCGAAGCCACGATCCGCGGACCGGCCGACCCCGGTGGCCCCGCTCCGCGCGGCGCCGGACACCACGGCCGCCCACGAACCCCCGCCCCCCGGCGTCACCGCCCTTCGCCCGCACCGCCCCCCGCAGGTCACCGAAGGGCCGGACGTCCTCCCTCACCGGGTACGGCAGGCCAGCCTTGCCCCCCAACTGCGCCGACCGCGTCCACCGGAACCGGCTCCCCCTCACCCGCGCGACGACGACGGACGCACCCCCGAACTCGTGCGGGACCGCATGGCCGCCTACCGGGAGGGCTGGGCGCGCGGCGGCGGCAGACAACCCGGCCGTGCGGCCACCCCCGAACCCGCCCCGGGCGGCGACAGCACCGAAGGAGACCTCGCATGATCCAGGACCCGAGCACACGGCCGTCCCAGCGGTCCGGTGAACTCGACTGGCTGCTGGACGACATGGTGACGCGTGTGAGCGAGGTACGGCACGCCGTGGTGCTGTCCAACGACGGCCTCGCCGTCGGCGTGTCCACCGGCCTCGGCCGCGAGGACGCCGAACACCTCGCGGCCGTCGCCTCCGGCTTCCACAGCCTCGCCAAGGGCACCGGCCGGCACTTCGGCGCAGGCGGCGTCCGACAGACCATGGTGGAGATGGACGACGCCTTCCTGTTCGTCGCCGCCGCGGGTGACGGATCCTGTCTCGCCGTCCTGACCGCGGTCACCGCCGACATCGGCCTCGTCGCCTACGAGATGGCACGCCTGGTCAAGCGCGTCGGCGAACACCTCTACACACCACCACGGGTGGCCGCGAGGCCGCCCTCCGCGGGCTGAGGCACGAAGGCGAACCCCACCGATGACCGAGGACCTGACCGGCCGACCGGGCGAGCCGGGCGGCCAGTGGTACGACAACGAGGCCGGCCCCCTGGTGCGCCCCTACGCCCTGACCGGCGGACGCACCCGTCCCGGCCCCAGCGGCGTTCGCTTCGACCTGATCGCCCTCGTCACCCTGGAGCCCGGTGCCGCCGGCCTCATGGGTGACCCCGCGCTCGGCCCGGAGCACCTGGCCCTGACCGACCTGTGCGGCACGGAGCCCCAGTCGGTCGCCGAACTCGCCGCGGGCACGGACCTGCCCGTGGGGGTCGTCCGCGTTCTCCTCGGCGACCTGCTGGAACTCGGCTGCCTCACCGTCAGGCGACCCGTACCCCCCGCACAACTGCCCGACGAACGGATCCTGCGCGAGGTCATCGAAGGACTGCGGGCGCTCTAGAACCCGATGAACACCGACATCAGAAGACGCGGCTTCCGGCGGCGCCGACCGGGCGGACGCTGGCGTCCGCTTGCCGCGTCGAGCCGTCGCCACCAGCGAGGAAAGTGATCCATGGTCTCCGAACACGAGGACGCCACCGGGGCCGAAGCCGCCCCCTTGGCGTTGAAAATACTGGTCGCCGGTGGGTTCGGGGTGGGCAAGACCACTCTCGTCGGGGCGGTCAGCGAGATCAAACCCCTGCGCACCGAAGAACTCCTCAGTGAGGCTGGTCAGTCGGTGGACGACACCGACGGCGTCGACCAGAAGGTCACCACGACCGTCGCCATGGACTTCGGCCGCATCACCATCCGCTCCGGCCTCTCCCTCTATCTGTTCGGTACGCCGGGCCAGGACCGCTTCTGGTTCCTGTGGGACGAACTCTCCCAGGGGGCCCTCGGCGCCGTCGTCCTCGCCGACACCCGGCGCCTGGAGGACTGCTTCCCCGCCGTCGACTACTTCGAGCACCGCCACATCCCCTTCGTGGTGGCCGTCAACTGCTTCACGGGCGCGAGAACCCACCAGGCCCGGGACGTCTCCCGCGCCCTCGATCTCGACCAGGGAACCCCGGTCGTGCTGTGCGACGCCCGCGACCGCCACTCGGGCAAGGAAGTGCTGATCAGTCTTGTCGAGTACGCCGGGCGCATACACACCGCCCGGCTCCTCGACTCCGTGCGCTGACGGTGGAGCCGCCGTCAGTCCGCGATCGCCTTCTTGGCCACCACCTTCTCGATCGTCATCCGGACGAGCAGTTCACCCGCCACACCGTTGCGCGCACCGAACTCCTCGGCACGCTCCTCACCCATGTACCGGGCGCCGATACGGGCCGCCCAGTGCCGGACCTCGGCGAGGTCCTCCGAGATCCGCGCCCGTCCCTGCAGCACCACGTGGTCGAAGGGCGGCCGGTCGTCGTCCACACACAGCGCGACCCGGCCGTCCCGCGCCAGGTTCCGCCCCTTCACCGTGCTGCTGCCGGTGTTGAACACCACCTCGTCCCCGTCGAGCAGAAACCAGATCGGCGCCACATGCGGCCCGCCGTCGGCCCGCACCGTCGCCAGCTTCCCCGTCCGGGTGCCGTACGAGACGAACTCCCGCCATTGCGTGTCGGTCATCTTCTGTGCCATGCCCCCATCCTCCTTGCCCCCCGCCCGGTCGTGGGGAAGGCTGGCGGCCACGCCCTCCCGACCGACGAGGGCGCACGGGGGGACGGCACACGGGTACGTGCACACGGGGAGAGGGAACATGGCGCAGAAGCGGGGGCTGGACTGGCTCCTGGACGATCTGACCGAACGCGTCGACCACATACGGCACGCGCTGGTGCTGTCCACCGACGGCCTGGTCGCCGGGGCCAGCACCGGACTGCGCCGCGAGGACGCCGAACACCTCGCTGCGATCTCGTCCGGGCTGCACAGCCTGGCCAAGGGCTCCGGACAGCACTTCGGTGCCGGCCGGGTACGCCAGACCATGGTCGAGTTCGACGACGCCCTTCTGTTCGTCACCGCGGCGGGCACCGGAAGCTGCCTGTGCGTGCTCAGCGGCACCGAAGCGGACGTCGGACAGATCGCCTACGAGATGACCCTGCTCGTCAACCGCGTCGGCGAACACCTCGCGGTGGACCCCCGCCACCCTGAAGGACCGCCGAACCCGCGCTTTTGACCTGCGGGTTTCTCCACTCCGGTGGAGTTATCCACAGGCTCGCCACGAGATCCGCGAAGGTGGCTACGGTTTCTTCAGAGGCCGGCGCGGTCGGCGCGGGCCCTCTCACTCCACGGGGGAGACCATGTCCGAGAACACCCTCGCAACACCGCCCACCGCTCCCCGTACGCCCGGTCGCGCAGCCCGGGAACTGGGACTGAAACGCAGTGAACTCGACCTCGCCGTCCACCTGGGCCGGATCAGGACCGTGCCCGATGAAGACGGCGGTCGGCGGCGGGTGCCCGGCGCCGAGATCGCCCGGATCCGTGCGGCCGAGGGCCACCCCGAGGCGCTGCGCGCCGCCGTCCGAACGGTGGGGACCGCCGAGGGCGCCCGCCTCCTGAGCGTCCCGGTGGGCCGGTTCACGCGCCTGGCGCGGCTCGGCCTGGTGGTGCCCGTGACGTTCTACCTCAACCGCTACCGGGCCGTGGTCTGGCTGTATCTCGCCGACGAACTGCGCCAGTTCGCCCACGGCGAGGGCAACGCCCGGCTGCTGAAGGGGCGTACGCCCGACGGCCTGCGGCGCCTGCTGGCGGAGGGCGTCGACCTGCGGCCACGGAACTGGCGTGGCCGCCACCTCGGCTTCCTGCTGAGGCAGGCCGACGGCCCCTGGCAGCGGGCGGGAGCCCTGGCCGCATTCCTGGACCCCGCCCGGATCGCCGAGATCGTGCCCGACCCGTACGAACGAGCCCACCTGAACCGGTTCCGTCCTGGGCCGCCCACCCACGGAAGCCCGGGATCACCGGCCGCCCGCCTCGCCGAGAAGATCATGACCGCGGACGGCCCGGACGAGATCGCATGGCTCCGGTCGGACCTGGAACACGTCCTCGACGAGGCACGGACATGGCGGTCGGCACCCCGCCCCGCCGCTCGTGTCCCCTCGCGCACCGAGCCGGCGCCGCCGCCCGCCGCCGAGTCCGCGCCGACCCCCCGGAGCGGTCTGCTGGGCTGGTTGCGGCGCAGGACCCCACGGCCTAAAGCGCCCTGAACAGCCCCTCCTGGACCACGGACACCAGCATGCGTCCCTCCCGGTCGTAGATCCGCCCCCGGGCGAGGCCCCGGCCCCCCGTCGCGATCGGCGACTCCTGGTCGTACAGGAACCACTCGTCCGCACGGAAGGGCCGGTGGAACCACATGGCGTGGTCCAGGGACGCCATGTCGAAGCCGCGCCGGCCCCACAGGGGTTCGACCGGGATACGGACGGCGTCCAGCAGCGTCATATCGCTCGCGTAGGTCAGGGCGCAGGTGTGGACCAGGGGGGCGTCGCCGAGCGGCCCGACCGCGCGCATCCACACCGCGCTGCGCGGTTCCGCGCCTTTGACCTCCTCATCGGTCCAGCGCAGCCGGTCGACATAGCGGATGTCGAAGGGCTGGCGCCGGGCCATGCGCTCCAGCTGCTCGGGCAGCGCGCCCAGATGCTGCCGGATCTCCTCGGTGACGGTGGGCAGCGACTCCGGGTCCGGGACCACGCGGGCCGGCGGCAGCTGGTGCTCGAAGGAACCCTCTTCCGGCTTGTGAAAGGAGGCGGTGAGATTGAAGATCGTGCGGCCCTGCTGCACGGCGGTGACCCGCCGGGTCGTGAACGACCTGCCGTCCCGCACCCGTTCGACCTGGTACACGATCGGCACCCCCGGTCGGCCGGGGCGCAGGAAATACGCGTGCAGCGAGTGCACGGGCCGGTCGCCGTCCGTGGTCCGGCCCGCGGCGACCAGCGCCTGGCCGGCCACCTGGCCGCCGAAGACCCGCTGCAGCGACTCGTGCGGACTGCGGCCGCGGAAGATGTTGACCTCGATCTGTTCGAGGTCGAGCAGATCGACCAGTCTCTCGGCCGGGTTCGTCGTCATCAGTGGGAAGCTCCTGTGCTCACAGCTGGCCTACGTCGGTGACTCGGACCACCGCACGGCCCTCCGCGTCGGACGCCGTGAGGTCGACCTCCGCGCTGATGCCCCAGTCGTGGTCCCCGTTCGGGTCGTCGAAGATCTGCCGGACACGCCACAACCGGTTCTCCGGTTCCTCCTGGATCACCAGCAGCTTCGGACCGCGAGCATTCGGACCGGTGCCGAGGTCCTCGTACTCGTCCCAGTACCTGTCCATGGCCTCGCCCCAGGCGTCGGCGTCCCAGCCGGACTCCGCGTCCATCTCGCCGAGTTCGTCGACCTGGTCGAGGGCGGCCAGCTCCACCCGGCGGAACAGGGCGTTGCGCACCAGGACGCGGAAAGCACGTGCGTTGGTGGTGACCGGCTTGACCTCGTCGGCCTTCTCCTGGGCCTCCTCGGCGGTCATCTCCTCCGGGTTGGCCAGCTGCTCCCACTCGTCCAGCAGGCTGGAGTCGACCTGGCGCACCGTCTCGCCGAGCCACTCGATCAGATCCTGCAGGTCCTCGGACTTCAGGTCGTCCGGGATGGTGTGGTCCAGGGCCTTGTAGGCGCCGGCCAGGTAGCGCAGCACGATGCCCTCGGTGCGGGCGAGCTCGTAGAAGGACACCAACTCCGTGAAGGACAGGGCCCGCTCGTACATGTCGCGGACCACCGACTTCGGCGACAGCGGATGGTCGCCGACCCACGGGTGGCTCTTGCGGTACGTGTTGTAGGCGTGGGAGAGCAGCTCGTCCAAGGGCTTGGGGTAGGTGATGTCCTGGAGGCGCTCCATGCGCTCCTCGTACTCGACGCCGTCCGCCTTCATGGCGGCCACCGCCTCGCCGCGTGCCTTGTTCTGCTGGGCGGCGAGGATCTGCCGCGGGTCGTCCAGCGTGGACTCCACCACGGAGACCATGTCCAGCGCGTACGACGGCGACTCCGGGTCCAGCAGTTCGAAGGCGGCCAGCGCGAAGGTGGACAGCGGCTGGTTCAGCGCGAAGTCCTGCTGCAGATCGACGGTGAGGCGCACGATCCGGCCCTCGGCGTCCGGCCGGTCGAGCTTCTCGACGATGCCGCCGTCCAGCAGGGAGCGGTAGATGGCGATCGCACGCCGGATGTGCCGCAACTGCTGCTTGCGCGGCTCGTGGTTGTCCTCCAGCAGCCGGCGCATCGCCTCGAAGGCGTTGCCGGGGCGGGCGATCACCGACAGCAGCATGGTGTGCGTCACCCGGAACCGGGACGTCAGCGGCTCCGGCTCGGACTCGATCAGCTTCTGGAAGGTGTTCTCCGTCCAGGCCACAAAGCCTTCCGGCGCCTTCTTCCGGACCACCTTGCGGCGCTTCTTCGGGTCGTCACCTGCTTTGGCGAGCGCCTTCTCGTTCTCGATGACGTGTTCCGGCGCCTGGGCGACCACGAACCCGGCGGTGTCGAAGCCCGCCCGCCCGGCGCGGCCGGCGATCTGGTGGAACTCCCGCGCGCGGAGCGTGCGCACCCGGTTGCCGTCGTACTTGGTGAGCGCCGTGAACAGCACGGTGCGAATGGGCACGTTGACACCGACGCCGAGCGTGTCCGTGCCGCAGATCACCTTCAGCAGGCCGGCCTGCGCCAGCTTCTCCACCAGGCGGCGGTACTTGGGCAGCATTCCGGCGTGGTGGACGCCGATGCCGTGGCGGACGTAACGCGAGAGGTTGCGGCCGAACTTGGTGGTGAAGCGGAAGTTGCCGATCAGTTCGGCGATCTGTTCCTTCTCCTCGCGCGAGCACATGTTGATGCTCATCAGCGCCTGCGCGCGCTCCACGGCCTGGGCCTGCGTGAAGTGCACGATGTAGACCGGTGCCTGCTTGGCCGCCAGCAGGTCGGTGAGGGTCTCGGTCAGCGGCGTGTACCGGTATTCGTAGGACAGCGGCACGGGCCGGGTCGCCGAGCGGACCACCGACGTGGGGCGGCCCGTGCGGCGGGTGAGGTCCTTCTCGAAGAACGACACGTCACCGAGCGTGGCCGACATCAGGACGAACTGTGCCTGCGGCAGCTCCAGAATGGGGATCTGCCAGGCCCAGCCGCGGTCCCCTTCGGCGTAGAAGTGGAACTCGTCCATGACGACCTGGCCCACATCCGCGTCCTTGCCGTCCCGCAGCGCGATCGAGGCGAGGACCTCCGCGGTGCAGCAGATGACCGGGGCGTCGGCGTTGACGGAGGCGTCGCCGGTCAGCATGCCGACGTTCTCGGTGCCGAACAGCTTGCACAGCTCGAAGAACTTCTCCGAGACCAGCGCCTTGATGGGCGCCGTGTAGAAGGTGACCTCGTCGCGGGCCAGCGCGGCGAAGTGCGCGCCTGCCGCGATCATGCTCTTGCCGGAGCCGGTGGGCGTCGACACGATCACGTTCGCGCCGGACACCACCTCGATCAGCGCCTCCTCCTGGTGAGGGTAGAGCGTGAGACCCCGCTCCTGGGACCAGGACTCGAAGGCTTCGTAGAGGGCGTCGGGGTCGGCTGTCGGCGGGAGCTGATCGATGAGGGTCACGCCCCCATCTTGCCTGCCCCGAGGCCCGATGGGGGAATCGGTGGTCGAGCCGATGATCACGACCGCTACGCTGTGTCGCCGACGGAGCGTCGACGGGCCGGGTCAACCGGACAGCGGCACACGAGGAATGGGGCGGGCAGCGGCGATGATGGGACCAGCACACTCACTGTCGGGCGCGGCCGCCTGGCTCGGGGTCGGCGCGGCCGCCGCGGCCGCCGGGCACGCGATGCCCTGGCCGGTACTCCTCTGCGGCGCGCTGATCTGCGCCGGTGCCGCGCTCGCTCCCGACCTCGACCACAAGGCCGCCACCATCTCGCGGGCCTTCGGACCCGTCTCGCGCTGGCTCTGCGAGATCGTCGACAAACTCTCCTACGCCGTCTACAAGTCCACCCGGATGAAGGGCGACCCGCGCCGCTCGGGCGGGCACCGCACCCTGACCCACACCTGGCTGTGGGCGGTGATGATCGGCGCGGGCAGCTCGGCCCTGGCGATCGCCGGAGGGCGGTGGGCGGTCCTTGCGATCCTCTTCGTGCACATGGTGCTGGCCATCGAGGGACTGCTGTGGCGGGCGGCACGCGGGTCCAGCAGCGACGTGCTGGTGTGGCTGCTCGCGGCGACCAGCGCGTGGATCCTGGCCGGTGTGCTGGACAAACCCGGCAACGGCGCCGCCTGGCTCTTCACGGACCCCGGGCAGGAGTACCTGTGGCTGGGCCTGCCGATCGTGCTCGGCGCGCTGGTGCACGACATCGGCGACGCCCTGACCGTCTCCGGCTGCCCGATCCTGTGGCCGATCCCGGTCGGGCGCAAGCGTTGGTACCCGGTGGGGCCGCCCAAGGCGATGCGGTTCCGGGCCGGCAGCTGGGTGGAGCTGAAGGTGCTGATGCCGGTGTTCATGGTGCTCGGCGGGGTGGGTGGCGCTGCCGCGCTCAACTTCCTCTGAGCTCAGCGGGCCGTTCCCTCGCCGTAGCGGCGCTCGAAGCGGGCGATCCGGCCTTCCGTGTCCACGGTGCGGGCCTTGCCCGTGTAGAAGGGGTGGCTCTCCGAGGAGATCTCCACGTCCACGACCGGGTACGTCTCGCCGTCGTCCCACTCGATGGTCTGGTCACTGTTCGCCGTGGACCGGGTCAGGAAGGCGTACCCCGCCGCGCGGTCGCGGAAGACGACAGGGTGGTAGTCGGGGTGCCGGGTCTTCGTCATACGTGCTCCTCGGATGGTGACGGCAGGGCCGGCGGCACAGACGCGATCGTGGCGGCGCCCGGAGAACCGGCCGGTGGGTCAGCCCGACAGGGCGTCCTCGTCGACGATGTGCATCGCGGCCTCCTCGGCGGAGGCGGCGGCCCCGTCGATGCCCGCGTCGTCGGCGACCAGCGCACTCTCCCGATCCTCGTGGGCACCCTCGTCCGGGGCGACGAGCCGCCCGGAGCGCACGGCGCCGACCTCGTTGTCGAGGAGTTCCCCATCGGTACCCTGGGCGTCGCCGAGGCCGTCGCCGTCCGGGACGGTGAGCTCGGGAACCTCCTCCGCGAGCCGCTGGTCCAGGGTCTCGCCGTGCTGCCGCTCGGCGGCGGTCACACCGGTGTGCTCCACCGCCCACGGCCGCTCCGGAGGGGACCAGCCGCGGTCGTGGGGGTCGTCGACACCGTCGCGTTCGAGGGTGTCCTCGGCATCGAGGATCCCCGAGTCCTCCGGGATCTCGGACGGGTCCGGCTGGTAGACGTCGTCTCCCCATCCGTCGGCGCTGTTCACGGGTACCTCCAGAGGGTGGGGACGGGCCCGTTCTCACCACGGTCGGCAGCGGGCCGCCGCACAGGGCACCGGCCGCGCACGGCAGACGCCGATCACGGCTCGGGCGCCGCCCGCGCGGGTGCCCGCTCCCAGCGTTCCACCCCCCTTCGGCACCGCGCAACGGCAGACGCCCCGCGGGACTCTGCCACCGCGCGGAGCACCAGGTCACCGGGCCCGCCCCCGAGCGGCGACCGCCGTCCTGATCGAAGTCTTCCCGCCCCGGCCGCCAGGGGCCCGCGTCCCGGACGGCGGCCCTTGGGGTCAGCTGTGCCAGGACCTCCACAGCGCCGCGTAGGCGCCGTCCGCCGCGACCAGCTCCGCGTGACTGCCCAGCTCGCTGATGCGGCCGTTCTCGACGACGGCGATGACGTCGGCGTCATGGGCGGTGTGCAGCCGGTGGGCGATGGCGACCACGGTGCGGCCGTCGAGGACGCGGGCCAGGGAGCGCTCCAGATGACGCGCGGCGCGCGGGTCGAGGAGCGAGGTGGCCTCGTCGAGCACCAGTGTGTGCGGGTCGGCGAGGACCAGCCGCGCGAGGGCGATCTGCTGGGCCTGCGCGGGGGTGAGCGCCACGCCTCCCGAACCGACCTCGGTGTCCAGTCCGTCCTCCAGCGCCCGTGCCCACTCCTCCGCGTCGACCGCCCCCAGCGCAGCCCACAGTTCGGCGTCCTCGGCGTCGGTGCGGGCGAGCCGCAGGTTGTCGCGCAGCGAGCCGACGAAGACGTGGTGCTCCTGGTTGACGAGAGCCACATGGGAACGGATCCGTTCGGCGGCCATCAGGGACAGTTCGGCACCACCCAGGGTGATCCGGCCGGCCCGGGGCCCGTAGACACCCGCGAGCAGCCGGCCCAGTGTGGACTTGCCCGCGCCGGACGGGCCGACCAGGGCCATCCGGGTGCCGGGCGCGACCGCCAGCGACACCTCGCGCAGCACGTCGACGCCCTCGCGATAGCCGAAGCGCACCTCGTCGGCGAGCACCTCGCGCCCGTCGGGCGCCAGCCGGGCATCGCCCGTGTCCGGCTCGATCTCCCTCACTCCCACCAGCCGGGCCAGCGAGACCTGCGCCACCTGCAGTTCGTCGTACCAGCGCAGGATCAGGTTCACCGGGTCGACGAGCATCTGGGCGAGCAGCGCGCCCGTCGTCAGCTGACCGACCCCGATCCAGCCCTGCAGCACGAACACGCCGCCGAGCATCAGTACCGAACCCAGCACCGTCACGTGCACGAGGTTGATCACCGGGAAGAGCACCGACCGCAGCCACAGCGTGTAGCGCTCCCACGCCGTCCACTGCCGGATCCGCAGCTCCGACAGCGCCACCCGGCGTCCGCCCAGGCGGTGCGCCTCGACGGTGTGCCCGGCGTCCACCGTCTCCGCGAGCGCGGCGGCCACCGAGGCGTAGCCGGCGGCCTCCGACCGGTAGCCGGCCGGCGCCCGCCTGAAGTACCAGCGGCAGCCGATCACCAGCAGCGGTACGGCGACCAGCACGGCGGGCGCGAGGGGCGGCGCCGCGACGACGAGCCCGCCCAGCAGCAGGCCCGCCCACATCACACCGATGGTCAGCTGCGGCACGGCCTCGCGCATCGCGTTGGCCAGCCGGTCGATGTCGGTGGTGATCCGCGACAGCAGGTCGCCGGTCCCGGCCCGCTCCAGGACGCCCGGCGGCAGCCGCACGGACCGTACGAGGAAGTCCTCCCGGAGGTCGGCCAGCATCCGTTCGCCCAGCATCGCCCCGCGCAGCCGCACCTGGCGCACGAAGGCCGCCTGGACGAGCAGCGCCACGACGAACAGTGTGACGGTGAGCCCCAGGCGCGGTTCCCGCGCCTCGTCGGAGACCCGCTCGACGAGGTCGCCCAGCAGCCAGGGGCCGACCATCGAGGTGACGGTGGCCACCGTGTTGACCAGGATGAGCAGCGAGAAGGCGCGGCGGTGCCGGCGCAGCAGCTCGCCCGCGTAGGCGCGGACGGTCGTGGGGGCGCCGACGGGCAGGGTGTTCGCCGTCGTCGGCGCCGCCGGGTCGTACGCCGGGGGCGCGACGCCGATCATGCGGTCTCCTCGATCTCTCGCAGTGTCCTTGCCGCCAGCTTCCGCTCGGCCGGTTCTCGTCCGTCCCACGCCTGCGAGCGGTTGCCGGGCGCCGCATCCTCGTCCGTATCACGGGTCACGACGGACCGGTACCCGGGTTCCTCGTGCAGCAGGTCGCGGTGCACGCCGACCGCCGCCACCGCGCCGTCGTGGACGAGTACGACACGGTCGGCCCGGTCCAGGAGCAGCGGCGACGAGGTGAACACCACGGTCGTCCGCCCGGTCCGCAGGTCCCTCAGCCCTTCGGCGATCCGGGCCTCGGTGTGCGAGTCGACGGCGGACGTCGGCTCGTCCAGGACCAGCACCTCCGGGTCGGTGAGCAGCGACCGGGCCAGCGCGAGCCGCTGGCGCTGGCCGCCCGACAGGGAACGGCCACGCTCGGTGATCCGGGCATCCATCGGGTCTTCGACGTCCAACGAGCCCTGCACCAGCGCCTCCAGGACGTCAGCGCACTGCGCGGCCGCCAGGGCCTCCTTGGCGCTGACCCCGCCCGAGGCGGGCACGTCGAGGAGGTCGCGCAGCGAACCCGACAGCAGCACCGGGTCCTTGTCCTGCACCAGGACGGCCGTGCGCGCGCAGTCCAGCGGCAGCTCGTCCAGCGGTACGCCGCCCAGCAGGACCGAGGGCCCTTCCTCGGCGGCATGGCCACCGAGCCGCTGCGCGAGGCGGCCCGCCGCGTCCGGGTCGCCGCAGACCACGGCGGTGAGCCGGCCCGACGGGACGAGCAGCCCGGTGCCCGGGTCGTGCAGGTCGCCCGTAGGCGGCTCGGCCGGCCGCGATCCGCCGACGGCGGTGCCCCGCCGCAGTGACAGCACGCGCGCCGCGCGCTTCGCGGACGGCCGCGAGAAGGAGTAGGCCATCGCGATCTCCTCGAAATGGCGCAGCGGGTACGTCAGGACCATCACCGAGCTGTAGACGGTGACGAGTTCGCCGACCGAGATACGGCCCTCGCGGGCCAGATGGACGCCGTACCAGACGACCGCCACCAGCAGCAGTCCGGGCAGCAGCACCTGGACGGCACTGATCAGCGACCACATGCGGGCGCTGCGCACGGCGGCGTGGCGGACCTCCTGGGAGGCGCGGCGGTACCGGTCGAGAAACAGGTCCTCGCCGCCGATGCCGCGCAGGACGCGCAGTCCGGCGACGGTGTCGGAGGCGAGTTCCGTGGCGCGGCCGGCCTTCTCGCGCTGCACGTCGGCGCGCCGGGTCGCGGGCGGCAGCAGCGGCAGCACCGCCAGCGCCAGTGCGGGCAGGCCGAGGGCGACGACGATGCCGAGCGCGGGTTCGTAGACCAGCAGGCCGGCGCAGACGAGCAGGACGGTGAGGGCCGCGGCCGTGAACCGGGACACCGCCTCCACGAACCAGCCGATCTTCTCGACGTCCCCGGTGGACACCGCGACCACCTCGCCGGCCGCGACGCGCCGGGTCAGCAGGGAACCGAGGTGCGCGGCCCTGCGGGCGAGGAGTTGCTGGACGCGGGCGGCGGCGGTGATCCAGTTGGTGACGGCGGCCCGGTGCAGGAAGGTGTCGCCGATCGCGGTGGCCGCCCCGGCCAGCGCCATCAGACCCCCCGCGAGGGCGAGCCGGGAGCCCGACCGGTCGACGACGGCCTGGACGGCGAACCCGACGCAGAAGGGCTGCGCCGAGACGGCCACGAAGTGCAGCAGGCCCCAGGCCAGGGCCTTGAGTTGGCCGCCCAGCTGATTGCGGAAGAGCCACCACAGAAAGCGAGGCCCCGAGCGCGCGTCCGGCACGCCCGGATCGGGATACGGAAGGTCTTGGATCTGCATGACGTCCCAGTGGCTCGTGTCAGGGGAGTGGTGGAGGGAGAAGCGAGGAGGAGCGGATGGAAGGAATGCACCGCGCGTCCACGGCTGCAAACCGTGACAGGTTCGCGTCGCAGGGTGCGCTGAATCAACCCGTTTTCCGAAGGGGGCGACAGATCCGGCTGGCGGTCGGCGAAGGCCCGGGAAGAGGGCGGCGCGGCAATCGACACCGTGTCACCATGGGCGGCATGCGAGTCAGTCATACGTCCGGGCGGAGCGGTGCGACGAGAAGACGGTGGGCGTCCGCGGCGGGCAGCGCACTGCTGCTCACCGTACTGTGCGCCTGCGGCGGTGGTTCGGAGCGTGCGGGCGGTCCCGGCGACGCCGGGCCCACGGCCGCGAGCGGACCGCCCGCGAGTACCCCCGCACCGACCGGTATTCCGGAGGTGGGCCCTCGCACGCAGCGCCGCATTCCGGCCGACGCCCGGCAGGTGGTGGCGGTGTACGGGGCGGGGAAGGACTCCGCCGACGCCACGGTCGTGCTCTACACCAAGCGGGGAAGCACCTGGCAGGGCACGCGCGCGTGGCCTGCGCACAACGGCAGGAAGGGCTGGACCGCCGACCACCACGAGGACGACCGGCGCAGTCCCGTCGGGGTGTTCACGCTCAGCGACGCCGGCGGTGTGCTCCCGGACCCCGGCACCAAGCTGCCCTACACCCGCTCCGACTCCTTCGCCGCCCCCCGCTCCTGGGGCCGGTCGTACTGGCACGACTTCGACTACGTCATCGCCGTCGACTACAACCGCGTCAAAGGCACCCCGCCCAACGACCCCACCCGTCCCCAGGGGCAGCACAAGGGCGGCGGGATCTGGCTGCACATGGATCACGGCAGCGGTACGTCGGCGTGCGTCAGCCTGTCCAAGGCGGGCATGGAGTACCTGCTGCGCACCCTCGATCCGGCTCTGCACCCGGTCGTGGTGATGGGGGACAGAGCGAGTCTGGCCGCCTGACCGGGCGAGGCTCACCGGCCGGCCGCTGTCGTCGGCACTCAAGTGGCAGTACGGAGCGGCCGGGCCGCGGGGCGGCTCAGTGACCGCCCACCGGCGTCCCGTCGATCAGCGTGTCCAACAACTCGCCCAGGGCCTCGCGTTGTTCGCCCGTCAGCGGGGCGAGGATCTCCCGGGCGGCAGCCCGGCGCGCACCGCGCAGGTCACGCAAGGTGGTGCGGCCGGCGTCCGTCAGTTCTATGCGGATCACCCGCCGATTCGTCGGATCGGGCACCCGGCGCACCTTGCCGCTCGCCTCCAGCCCGTCGACCAGCGTGGTCACGGCCCGCGGCACCACTTCCAGGCGCTGTGCGAGGTCCGCCATCCGCGGCGGTCCACCGAAGTGGGCGAGGGTGCGCAGCAGCCGCGACTGGGCGGGGGTGATGCCCAGGTCGGAGCGCTCCAGATGGCGCTTCTGGATGCGGTGCACCCGGCGGGTGAACCGCAGCAGCTGCTCGGCGAGCACGCCGTCGGGATCGGGGGTGGTCATGCGGGAACAATATCAGGACCTCGTGCATTGTGAGTATAGGTAACAATGAGCTACGATCCGTCAGTCGCCGTCGGCGGCCCCGGACCCCGCGTCCCGCGCCGCCGGCACCGTCCACCTCCGTAGGAGCCCATGCATCCCGACCGCGAACCGTCCTGGACCCCACCCGCCGACGCGCCGCGACAGCCCCGGCAGGTGCGCCGCATCCTGCGGCTCTTCCGCCCCTACCGCGGGCGCCTCGCCGTCGTCGGCCTCCTGGTCGGCGCTTCTTCCCTCGTCTCGGTCGCCACTCCCTTCCTGCTGAAGGAGACGCTGGACGTCGCCATCCCCGAAGGGCGCACGGGCCTGCTGAGCCTGCTGGCCCTCGGCATGATCCTCAGTGCGGTCCTCAACAGCGTCTTCGGCGTCCTGCAGACCTTGATCTCCACCACGGTCGGCCAGCGCGTGATGCACGACCTGCGCACGGCCGTGTACGGCCGGCTGCAGCGCATGTCGCTCGCGTTCTTCACGCGCACGCGTACCGGCGAGGTGCAGTCCCGCATCGCCAACGACATCGGCGGTATGCAGGCCACCGTCACCTCCACGGCCACCTCGCTGGTCTCCAACTTCACCAGCGTGGTCGCCACCATCGTCGCGATGGTCGTCCTCGACTGGCGGCTGACCGTGGTCTCCCTGCTCCTGCTGCCGGTCTTCGTGTGGATCAGCCGCCGGGTCGGCAGGGAGCGCAAGAAGATCACCACTCAGCGCCAGCAGCAGATGGCCACCATGGCCGCCACGGTCACCGAGTCCCTGTCGGTCAGCGGCATCCTGCTCGGCCGCACGATGGGCCGCGCCGACTCCCTCACCGCGTCCTTCGCCGAGGAGTCCGAGCGCCTGGTCGGCCTGGAGGTGCGGTCCAGCATGGCGGGCCGCTGGCGCATGGCCGTGATCACCATCGTGATGGCCGCGATGCCGGCCGTCATCTACTGGACCGCCGGTCTGGCCCTGCAACTGGGCGGCCCGGAGGCCTCGCTCGGCACCATCGTGGCCTTCGTCTCGCTCCAGCAGGGCCTGTTCCGCCCGACCGTCAGCCTGCTGTCGACCGGCGTGCAGATACAGACCTCGCTCGCCCTCTTCCAGCGCATCTTCGAGTACCTCGACCTCCCCATCGACATCACCGAGCGGGAGGACCCCGTCCACCTCGAGCGTGTCAAGGGCGAAGTCCGCTTCGAGGACGTCACCTTCGCCTACGACGGCAAGGGCGCCCCCGTCCTCGACGGGATCGACATCACCGTGCCCGCGGGCGGCAGCCTGGCCGTCGTCGGACCGACCGGCGCCGGCAAGTCCACCCTCGGCTATCTGGTGCCGCGGCTGTACGACGTCACGGGCGGCCGGGTGACCCTCGACGGCGTCGACGTGCGCGACCTCGACTTCGACACCCTCGCGCGCGCGGTCGGAGTGGTCTCCCAGGAGACGTACCTCTTCCACGCCTCGGTCGCCGACAACCTGCGCTTCGCCAAACCCGACGCGACCGACGAGGAACTTCACGCAGCCGCGCGGGCGGCACAGATCCACGACCACATCGCCGCCCTGCCCGACGGCTACGACACGGTGGTCGGCGAGCGCGGGCACCGCTTCTCCGGCGGTGAGAAGCAGCGCCTCGCGATCGCCCGCACCATTCTGCGGGACCCGCCGGTGCTCATCCTGGACGAGGCGACCAGTGCCCTGGACACCCGTACCGAGCACGCCGTGCAGGACGCCATCGACGCCCTGTCGGCCGACCGCACCACGCTCACCATCGCTCACCGGCTCTCCACCGTCCGGGGAGCCGATCAGATCGTGGTCCTCGACGCCGGCCGCCTGGCCGAACGGGGGTCGCACCGGGAACTGCTCGCACGCGACGGACGTTACGCGGCACTGGTGCGCAAGGACGCGCGCCTCGACAACGGGAGGGACGGCCGCCTCGGCCCCAGGGCGGCAGCCCACCCGGAATCCGCTGCGGACACCGGGTCGGCCCCGGCGGCGGACACCCGACTGGAGGAGGCCCGCTCCCCCTTGGAGCCGACAAGATGAAGATATGTCGGGTTTGTGGCTGTATGCGGGTTAACGTGCCCGCATGCAGATGAACACTCCGCCACGGAGCACGATCCGACTCACGCGCCGGGGCCGTGTCGTCCTGATCGCGACCGGGGCCGTCGTGGCCGGCACCGCCGTGGCGGTGCCGCTGCTGAGCCTGGACGGCGAACCCCGGAAGGCCGAGCCGGCCACCCTGGTCATCCTCGAGGGCTGGCGGGCCACGCAGATCTACGCGGCCGTCGACAAGGCCCTTGACCTGCCCGCCGGAACCACCCGCAAGGCGCTGCCGAAGGCCGGGGTGAAGCTGCCGAGCGACGCCGACGGCAACCCCGAGGGGTACCTCTTCCCCGCCACCTATCCGCTCGGTGAGAAGGCGACGCCCGAGGCGCTGCTGAACCAGATGGTCGACACGGCCAACAAGAAGTTCAACAAGACGCCCATCGCCGCCGGCGCGCAGCGCAACGCCATGAACGTCTACCAGGCGGTCACGATCGCCAGCATCGTCCAGGCCGAGGCCGCCACCAAGGCCGACATGGGCAAGGTCGCACGGGTCGTCTTCAACCGCCTGGAGCGCGGAATGCCGTTGCAGATGGACTCCACCATCAACTACGCGCTCAACCGCTCCAGCCTGACGACCACCGAGAAGGACACCCGGATCGACAGCCCCTACAACTCGTACCAGCGCATGGGTCTGCCGCCGACCCCGATCACCAACCCCGGCGAGGACGCGATGCGGGCCGCGATCAGCCCGACCCCGGGCGACTGGCTGTACTTCGTCACCGTCAAGCCGGGCGACACCCGCTTCACCGCCGACTACGCGGAACACCAGCGCAACGTGGCCGAGTTCAACCGCAACCAGCGGCAGAGCGCCAAGGCGGCGAAGTGAGCCGTCGCCGACGGCCGGTCAGGCGGCGGCCCTCGCCGCCGCCCGCTCCGCGGCGGTGGCCTCGGCCGTCGCCGCCAGGCGCCTGATGTCCCGCACCGCCGCGCGGCCGGCCCGGTTGGCGCCGACGGTGCTCGCGGACGGTCCGTAGCCCACCAGGTGCACCCGGGGATCGGCGACCGCGCGGGTACCCTCGATCCGGATCCCGCCGCCCGGCTCGCGCAGTCGCAGCGGTGCGAGATGGTCGATGGCCGGCCGGAAGCCGGTCGCCCAGAGGATGGCATCGGCCGTCACCTGCCGTCCGTCGTCCCAGGCGACCCCGTCAGGGGTGATCCGGTCGAACATCGGCAGCCGGTCGAGCACCCCGTCCGCGAGCCCTCGGCGGATCGCGTCGTTCAAGGGCAGCCCGGTGACGGAGACCACGCTCCTGGGAGGCAGCCCCCGACGAACCCGCTCCTCCACCAGCGCGACCGCTGCCCGGCCGGCGCCGTGGTCGAACGGCTCCTCGCGGAAGACGGGCGGCCGGCGCGTCACCCAGGTCGTGGCGGCCGCGTAGGGGGCGATCTCCAGTAGGTGCTGTGTCCCGGACGCCCCGCCGCCGACCACGACGACCCGCTGCCCGGCGAACGCCTCCGGCCCCGGGTACCGCGCGGTGTGCACCTGGTGACCGCGGAAGATCTCCTGCCCCGGGTAGTGCGGCCAGAACGGCCGGTCCCAGGTGCCGGTCGCGTTGATCAGGGCCCGGGCGGACCACGTGCCCTCCGAGGTCTCCACGCTCAGCCGTCCGCCGACGCCCTCGCGCACCGCCCGGACGTCGACGGGTCGCCGCACGCGCAGGTCGAAGGCGCGTTCGTACCGGTCGAAGTACTCGGCGACGACCTCGGAGGAGGGCCGCGCGGGGTCGGCGCCGGTCAGCTCCATGCCCGGCAGCGCGTGCACCCCGTGCACCTTGCCGTACGTCAGCGACGGCCACCGGAACTGCCAGGCGCCGCCCGGCCCGGGGGAGTGGTCCAGCACCACGAAGTCCCGCTCCGGGACGTGGCCGGTGCGGCGCAGGTGATACGCGCTGGACAGGCCGGCCTGCCCGGCGCCTATGACGACGACCTCGACCTCGTGCACGTTGTTCACGCTTCTACCAACCGTGCCGGCTGCGTGGATCTTCCCGCCGCGACGTGATGATCCGCCGGGCGCCGGACTGACGGCGCGGAAACCCGCCGATGGGTCAGGATGGGAGCATGCCCGATGCCTTCATCACCCGCGTCCTGCACATCAACTCCGGCTCCCAGGAGCGGGTCGTCGACCTCACCCGCGACTGTGAGACCTTCCTGCGTGAGGAGGCGGCCGACCGCGACGGCCTGCTGAACGTCTTCGTCCCGCACGCCACCGCGGGCGTCGCCGTCATCGAGACCGGCGCCGGCAGCGACGACGACCTCCTCGCCGCCCTGCACACCCTGCTGCCCGCCGACGACCGCTGGCAGCACCGCCACGGCAGCCCCGGCCACGGCCGCGACCATGTCCTGCCGGCCCTCGTCCCGCCCCACGCGACACTGCCGGTCGTGGGCGGCCGACTGCAGCTGGGCACGTGGCAGTCGGTGTGCCTGGTCGATACCAACAAGGACAACGCCGGCCGTCAGGTGCGGCTGAGCTTCCTCGGCTGATGCGTGTGCCGGAACTGCAGCGTCGAATCCCAGCCGCGCCCGATGCCCCTTGGGCCTTGCGGGACCAGCCCGTGACCGTCATGTTCCCTGATGCGGTCGGGCGGCGGGCAGCAGCGGACCCGGCCACCACGATCTGGGGCATGGAGTGGTCGAGCGAACGCGCGGGACCGGTAACGAAGATGCCATTGACGACCTGGTGTTCGACGGCCCCTCGGTGATCTCGTGTTGAGGCTGTGCGAGGGCGATCGAGCTGCACTTCAGGTTCTTCCACCGACGGCGACGTCAGCCCCACACGGGGCGTGGGTACTTCGGCGGCCCGCACGTCCGCCGGCTCCTCAACGAGTGGACCCGATGGGTTTCTGATCAACCGGTGGTTTGCCGTTCACGCCATCATGCCGGGCGTGCACACCGGGCCGCGGCACAGCTGTCCGCGGCCCGGATGCGACGGTGGACCCCAACGACGTAGCGCGAGTCCGTCCGCGCGCGGCAGCTGGCAACCCCTGGAGTCCCGGTGTCCAGGCCCCGCGCGCACGAGACTGCCGCGTCAGGCTGAGCCTGCCGTTCACCGTGCTGTGCAGGACCCGCGGCCGTCAGCGGCGCGGACGCTCCAGAGTGAGGAGCAGACCCTCGACCGCACCGGGTCCTATACGGCCCTTCACGTCGGCGGACGTGATCGCCTTGACGGCCCAGCCGTCCTCGGCGTGCTTGTTCAGAACCTTCTCCAGCTTGTCGCTGTCCAGTGCGTCTCCGATCAGTGATTCGCGGAAGGTGACGACCTTGTACTCGAATGCGTAGGGGTTGCCCATGGCTGGGACCTTTCTGTGGATGGACCGGCTGACGGAACCGGGGACAGCCAACCACCGTTCGACGTTGCCGCACACGGCGGGGTGGTGGTCATGCCCTCCTGGCCATCTTCGGCGGTGCCGGTCCAGCGCGAACGCGGGAGTGACCCCACTTCGAGCCGGCGCTGCGCCGGAGCGGGTCGTCGTGGACGCCCCGCCGCCGACCACGACGACCCGTGGGGTGCGGGGTTCACTTCGTGCGGGACCCCTTCGCCGTCGCCCGTTGTCGGACAGCTTGCCGACAGGCGGCGGGCGGTCCTGGCTGACGGCAAGTCGGGTCGGGCCTGCGCAACCGCTCTGAGGGCCCTGCTGCAGCAGTGTGTGCCGTGTCACGCATTCCAAGTGCTGTCCAAGTTGCGTACATCACAGCGGAAATGTCCCTTTAGCGTCCATGCTCGGAACGGACAGCGACTCCCGAAGTGGAGCCCATCGGCCACCTCTTGGGCGCGAAGCTCCGAAGTGGCCCATGACACATCACTCGTGACACTCCTCCTCGTTCCCCTGGAAAGGTGCCCCATCATGGCCGCTTACCTGTGTCCTCCTGCCGTGATACACGGCGAACACGCCGTGCAGACCAGCCAGATCGTGGCGGAGGTGCGCGACCGTCATCCGCACGCGGCGTGGGCGACGCGGATCGACGGCATCGCGGCCAGCACGGGCATCGAGACACGCGGGTGGATGCTGCCGCTGGAGGCCGCCGTCGCGCCCGGTAGCAGCGGCGGCCTGGGGGCTGTCGGCATCGGGCCGGCCCAAGAGGCGTTGGCACGCGACGGGTTCACCCCGCAGGACGTGGACCGCGTGATCGCCGCGCTTGAGGGGATACCCGCGCCGCAGA
The DNA here is from genome assembly GCF_057707805.1 of Streptomyces sp. bgisy159. Classification (NCBI taxonomy): domain Bacteria; kingdom Bacillati; phylum Actinomycetota; class Actinomycetes; order Kitasatosporales; family Streptomycetaceae; genus Streptomyces; species Streptomyces sp. bgisy159. The sequence goes on from NZ_JBYIQX010000017.1 coordinate 44,891, forward strand.
CCGTCCAGGAGCGCACCGCGCCCGCCTGGGAGGCCGTGCAGTCCTACGGGGAGCGTGCGGCGCGCGGGGCCCTGCAGATCGCCGGGCTGGACGCCGCGGACATCGACTGCCTGATCACCAGCAACTCCACCACCCCGGCGCTGCCGGGTCTGGACATCGCCCTGGCCAACAGGCTGCAGCTCCGCAACGACGTGACGCTGCTGCCGGCGACGCAGTGGGCCTGTATCGCGGGGACCCGCTCCCTGGCGCTGGCGGCGGACCTGGTGGCTGCGGATCCCGACCGGGTGGTCCTGGTCGTGATCGCGGAGGCGCTGAGCACGACCTACCAGCCCGCGGACGACACTCTCGAGTCCCTGATCGTCCGGTTGCTGTTTGCGGACACCGCGGTCGCCGCGGTGGTCACGGGCCGCCCGCGGCGCGAGTCGATGCTGAGGCTGGACGCCGCCTGGCACCACACCCTGCCCGGCACCCAGGACCTGCACCGTCTGGACACGCGGGCGGACGGCACCCACTTCGTGATGGACCGGCGCGGCCCGCGCGCCGTGCAGGAGACAGTCACCGCGATGTGGGATTGGCTGCGCGTCCGTTACCAGGACCACCCCGACTCCTGGCACCCCGACGTGCTGCTGGCGCACCCCGGCGGGACCCGGGTACTCGAGTACATGGAGCAGACGATGCCCGACGCGTGGCCGTCGGGGCTGCTGGACTACAGTCGAGACAGCTACACCAGCGGCAACCGCGGAGGCGCCGCCGTGTTCGACATCATGCGGCGGGCGCACGACGCCGGGCAGAAGTCGGGCAGCCGCGCCGTCCTGTACGCGGCGGCACCAGGCCTGACCGCCACCGCCCTGGAGGGGGAGTGGCTGTAGGGCGACCCCGCGCCACCCGTACCGGCAGACGGGCCGCCCGTATCACCGGTCACGACGCCGGTACCGCCGTGGGCGCCGTTCGTACGGGTCGGTGCCGCCCGATGACGCGTACGCCGCCCGTACCCTCGCCGCGCTCCCGTACGTCGGCCGCGGCCCCGCCCCGCAGCCGCGTCACCCCGCGACCTTCGCCCAGACCACCTTGCCGGTGTCCGTCCACCGCACCCCCCACCGGGTGGTGAGTCTGTGCACGATGCGCAGGCCACGACCGCCGTCGTCGAGGAGGCCGCCCCGGCCCAGACGCGGCCTGCCGGTGCCGGTGTCGCCCACCTCGCACAGCAGGCCGTGACCGGCCCTGATCAGCCGTACCGTGACAGGACCGCCGGCGAAGCGCACCGCGTTGGTGACCAGCTCGCTGACCAGCAACGACACGTTGTCCAAGGTGTCGTCCTTGGAGCGCCATTGCCGCAGCAGCGTGGAGACCTGCGCGCGGGCACGGGCGGGCGCGTCGTCGCGGGCGGGCAGCCGCCAGGTCGCGGTGTCCCCCTTGCGGTAGCCGATCATCCGGGCGAGCAGCAGGGTCACGTCGTCGCGCTGGCGTGCGGGCGTCAGGGCGGAGGCGACCCGCCGTGCGGCCTGCTGCAGGGCGTCCCAGGGGTGCACCGTGGACACGGCGTCCGCAAGCCTGTCGATGGCCTCGTCGATGGACAGCGCCGGATCCTCCACCAGGCCGTCGGTGTAGAGAACGAGCAGGGAGCCCGGGGGCGCGCCGAAAGTGTGCACTTCGAACGGCTCCCGCAGCGCGAACTCGGCGCCCAGGCCGGGATGAGGGCGCACCGCGAGCGGGTTCGCGTGCCCGTCCGGGGACACCAGGACCGGGGGGAGGTGGCCGGCGCTGGACAGCGTTACGTGGTGGCTGACCGGATCGTAGAGGGCGATGCAGCAGGTCGACCCGAGGGCGCTGTAGCCGGCCGCCAGCCCGGACTCCGCGTCGTCCAGTACCGTCACGGTCTCGTCCAGGTGTTCCAGCACCTCGTCGGGCCCCAGACCCGCGGACAGCAGCGCGCGGGCCTCCATGCTCAGCTGGCCCATGGTCGCCGCGGCTCCCAGGCCGTGCCCGACGACATCACCGACCACCAGCGCGGTACGGCCGTCCGGCAGCGGAAAGCTGTTCACCCAGTCGCCGCCGACGCCCGCGCTGTCGGGGGTGGCGGGCTGGTAGACGCTGGCTATCTCGACGGTGTCGCCGCCGGTCCGAGGCAGCAGCCGGCGCTGCAGCGCCAGCACCTGCGTGTGCTCGCGCTGGTGCTGGCGGGCCAGGTCCACGTGATGGACGGTCCTGGCCACCAGTTCCTGCAGGTCGAACAGCTCGCTGTCGCGGAAGGGGGACTCCGCCCGCCGCCAGATCTCCGCCACGCCCAGTACGACAGGCGGCGCGCCGTCCAAGACCAGCGGTATGCATGCCACACCCGCCGACGGGTCACCCGGCACCAGGGCACGTATCACTCGCGGACTGCCGAGTATCCGCTCGACCGCCTCCCGGTCGGGTATGACGATGGCCTGCGGGGCGTCGTCCCGTCGTACCGCCTGCGCCAGCAGGCGACTGGCGTCGCTGGGAAGATCGTCGCCCGGAGTCACGTAGCCCTCGGGCCAGGCCCGGTCCGGCACCAGGGCCGCCCGCCGTAGCCGGATGCGTTCATGCGCCTGCCCGGTCACTCCCTCGCCTGTCCACACGGCGAAGTCGAGGTCGACGGCGGCCACGTCTCCCCAAGCCAGCAGGGACTCAGCCAGCGACTGCGCGGTCTCGCCGATGTCCAGCGAGGTGCCGATAGCGGTCTCGGCGGCGTACAGGTGCAGCCTCCTGGCCATGGCGATCACGGAGACGGTCAGGCCTTCCTGAGGCGCCGCGGCGGGCAGGATGCTCAGCGACACCACCAGCTCCGATCCGTCGCCGCGCCGCAGGCGCTGGATCCGGGCGACGTGTGCCTCACCGGTTTCCAGGACCTGCCGCAACCGCCGCGTGACCGTTGGTACGTCCCCAGGGGGCAGGAGATCGGCGAAACGACTCCCGGCCGCGGCGTCCAGACCCGCGAATACCGGGGCGTCCAGATTGCAGCGGGTGATCCTCAGATCCCGGTCCAGGTTGATGGCGCCGAGAATCTGTTCCTGACGGCCGGCTGCCGCGTTGTCGGGTACGCGTTGGCTGGTGGAGCGGTCCCCCTGCGCGTCTGCGGAACCGGCGGACGCTTCCGCTCCGCCGCTCGGGATGTAGCGCCCCAGGGCGCTGCTGACCATGTCGAACGGCGAAGAAGACGGAGGGGTGGGTGTGGAGTCCATGCGGCTCTCTCAGCAGTTCCCGGCGCAGCGCCGGGGCTGTACTCGGACCCGTGCGACCGGGCCCCGAGATCCCTGACCGCACACCTCATTGAATAACACCGGGCGTCGCTTCGCCCACATCAGCGGATCACGCGGTGAGCGCGGACAGTGCGGACAGTGCGGACAGTGAGGAGTGCCGCGGCCGGTGGGGCCGGGCTCACCTTGCCGGGGGCCGTCGCCCGGCGGTTTGCGACGACCGCCGCGGGACCACTGGGCGCCGCGGCGCCGGGGCTGTCATCGACGGGCCCACTGGCTGACTCCCTGTCCGGCTGACTGGCTGAGCGGCTGTCCGGACCGGCGACGCGCTGTGTTTGATCTTCCTCGTCGTCGATCGGGCCGGGAGTGCCGGGTGCGGCGGCCGCACGCGCCGCGGAGCGGAGCGAGGACTGTGCGCGGTTGCCGCCCGGATCGCCTCCCCGTCAAGTGGCCCACGCCGTGAACGCGTTGAGTGACGGGCAGGGGGACTCATGGGACGGAAAGACCCCATTTGCCGGGGTTCGAGTGCGGGGATTTACTTGAAGAGGAGGTGCGTGTCGGAGCGCCGGCCCGGAATCCCCGCGAAGCAACGGCGCAGAGCGCAGCCGCGTGGCGCTCCGGAGTCGGGACCGCGGCCGACGGCTGCCGGTTCCCCATGCGCGTGGTGGCTGCAAGCTGTGCCGTCCGGCCTCAGGAGAGGAACGCGATGATGGCCCCCACAGCCAACAGCAACCACCCCCGGCGAAGCCTGCGCCACGATCTCGCCGCGACGGCAGCCGGCATCGGTCACGCGGCGGCCGCCACCGGAAAGGCCACCGCGACGGCCGTACGACACCCCGGGGACACCATCGACCGCGCCAGGAAAGCGACGCGGGCCCTGCCCGTGGCATGGCAGTCGATGAAGCCGGCGCTGACCGGCCGGGTGGACGACTGGCGCCGCGAGTACGCGTACACGCTGGGGGAGCAGGCCTTCATCTACGGCTTCCCCTACCTCTACAACGCCGGCCTCCGCCACCGTTGGGTGGCCCAGGAACCCGAGACCGAATCGACGCCCCACATGGCCGTCAACCACTTCTGGCATGCGAGCAGGCTCTGGGACGTCACGGACCGGGAGGGAGTGTCACCCAACATCGACACGCTGTACTCCTGGGCGTGGGTGGACCTGCGCGAGGAACCCCTCATCCTCTCGCACCCGGACATGGGCGACCGCTACTTCACCTTCGAACTGGTGGCGTTCACCTCCGACAACTACGACTACGTCGGCATGCGGGCGACCGGATCCAAAGCCGGCAACTTCGCCCTCATCGGGCCGGAATGGAGCGGTGACCTCCCCAAGGGCGTGCGCCGCACGGCGAACGCCCCCACCCCCTGGGTGCTGATCGTCGGACGGACCCTCATCGACGGCGAGGAAGACCTCCCGGCCGTCCACGCGCTGCAGCAGCAGTACCGGCTGACGCCGCTCCATCTGTTCGGCAAGAAGGGCGCCACGCTCCCGGAACGCCGCGATGTACCGGTGCCGGCCGACCCCGCCGAGGATCCGCTCGCTCCGTGGAAGACACTCAACGCGGCGCTGGCCGAGAACCCGCTGCCCAAGCACCACGAGGTCCTGCTCCGGCAGTTCGCGGAGATCGGCATCGGCCCGGGGCTGGACGTCGAGGCACAGCCGGAGCCGGTGAAGGAGGGCCTGATCCGGGCCGCCGCCACCGCCGTGCCGCTGCTCGAACAGCAGCTGCTCAGCGGCCAGTGGGCCGAACTGATCAACGGCTGGCGCTACGCTCCAGGCAAGGTCGGGCACTACGGGGACGACTTCCTCAGGCGGGCCGCGGAGCAGTCCCTGGTGGGCATCGCCGTCAACGACCCCGAGGAGGCGGTCTACCTGACGGCCTTCACCGACGACGCCGGCGAGACGCTGGCCACCGGCCGCTACGAGCTGCGCTTCGAGGCGGGCACGTTGCCCCCGGTCGACGCGTTCTGGTCGATGACCGCCTACGACGAAAGCCGGAACCTGATCCCGAACCCGATCAACCGGTACTCCGTCGGGGACCGCACCCAGGGATTGGTCACAGACGACGACGGGGGTCTGACCCTCTACCTGCAGCCGGAGTCGCCGGGGCCGGAGCGGGAGTCCAACTGGCTGCCCACCCCGCAACAGGGAATCTGGTACGTCGCGCTGCGGATGTACCTCCCGCGCCCCGAGGTCATCGACGCGCGATGGCACTGCCCGCCCATCAAACGCGTCGGTTGAGGAAGGCAGGTCACGCGACCCGACAGGTCGCCTGCCCGGTGCCGTAAGAGTTCCGTCATCTGTTCGGCGGCCGAAACCGGCCGCCGAACCACTTGAATGGAGGCCTCGGATCGAGAGGAGAGCGACATGGGGCGGGTTCGCCGGAAGCTGACGGGGCCGGTGGCCGTGGGAGTGCTGGGGGTGGCCGCGGTGGTGCTCGCCGCGGGCCTGTACTGGTTCCAGCCATGGAAGCTGTGGCAGGACGAAACGGTGCACGAAGCGCTGCCGGGTGTCGGCGTGGCACCGTCGGAACCGGCCGCGTCGAATCCTCCGGGGGCACAGCCTGGGCCCACCGCACCGGACGAGCCCACCGCACCGGCCACGCCCGCGCCGGCCGAGCCGCGCACGGTGGCGAGCGGTGACCTGATCAGCCACGAGCACGACACGTCCGGCACGGTACGACTGCTGCGCCTGGCCGACGGCTCGCACGTGCTGCGGCTGGAGGGCCTGGACACCAGCAACGGCCCGGACCTGCGTGTCTGGCTCACGGACGCCCCGGTCAAGGCGGGCCGCGCGGGGTGGCACGTCTTCGATGACGGCGAGTACGTCAGCCTCGGCAAGCTCAAGGGGAACAAGGGCGACCAGAACTACCGTCTGCCCGCCGACGTCGATCCGGCCGCGTACACGAGCATGACCATCTGGTGCGACCGCTTCGACGTCTCCTTCGGCGCCGCGGAGCTGACCCCCGTGTGAGCGGCGCGTGAGCGGCCGCGGCGGATCTTCCCGTCGCGCGGCGGCACGGCTGCGGCGATCATGCGCGACCGCCGCACAACGGATTCACGAATTGCTAATTTCTGCAATTCGTTACATGCTGGGACGGCCGCGCCCGCGTCACCGGTAGCCACGGGCGCGGCTGTCCGCGAGTGACGCCGGGGAATCCGAGGGGCCGTGTCCGTACCGCTGTACCAGTCCGAGGCCGAGTTCTTCCGGTTGCTCCTCGCCGCGCTGCGCGCCGCGCAGGCCGCGGCGTGAGCGTCCCGCCCCCGTCGGGGCCCCGCGCGTCGGCCCGTGCCCCGGCGCCCGATCCGGGCGCCGGGGCGACCGCCGCCGCCGCAACGACCACTGCCCGCATGCCCGCCACCTCGGCCCGACCGGACTCCCGGCCGGTTCCCAGCCTCGCGGCCGGCCGATCCGACGCAGGCGCTCCCGACGCCGGTCGTCCCCGTCCCGGCCGCCGGGTCCGGGGCCGTGTCGCCGCCTTGCTGCCGCGCCGCAGCGATCTGGCCGAGGTCCGCCGGGACCCGCGCCGCGACCTGCTGGCCGGTCTCACCGTGGCGATCGTGGCGCTGCCGCTCGCGCTCGGCTTCGGCGTCTCCTCGGGCCTCGGGGCCGAGGCGGGACTTGCCACCGCGGTGGTCGCAGGCGCCCTCGCCGCGATCTTCGGTGGCTCGAACCTGCAGGTCTCCGGGCCGACCGGCGCGATGACCGTCGTTCTGGTGCCGATCGTCGCCGAGCACGGTCCCTCCGGTGTGCTGACCGTCGGTCTGATCGCCGGCGTCCTGCTCGTCGCGCTCGCCGCCCTGCGGGCCGGCGCGTACATGCGCTACGTGCCCGCGCCCGTCGTGGAGGGCTTCACCCTCGGCATCGCCTGCGTGATCGGGCTGCAGCAGATCCCGAACGCCCTGGGCGTGGCGAAGCCCGACGGGGACCGTGTCCTGGTGGTGGCGTGGCGGGCGTTCGAGGAGTTCGCCGCCGCCTCCAACTGGACGGCCGTCGCTCTCGCGGCCGCCGTCGCGGCGGTGATGCTGACCGGCGCCCGCCTGCGCCCGACCGTCCCCTTCTCGGTCATCGCGGTCGCCGTGGCCACCGTCGTCGCTCAACTGGCCCACCTGGACGCGGCACCGCCGATCGGTGACCTGCCGTCCGGCCTGTCCGCGCCCTCTCCGGCCTTCCTCGACCTCGGCTCGCTGGGCTCCCTGCTGGCCCCCGCCGTAGCGGTCGCCGCGCTCGCCGCGCTGGAGTCCCTGCTGTCGGCGTCGGTCGCCGACGGCATGACGGTCGGCCAGCGCCACGATCCCGACCGGGAGCTGTTCGGCCAGGGCCTGGCCAACATCGCCGCTCCGCTGTTCGGCGGGGTCCCCGCGACCGGCGCCATTGCGCGTACCGCGGTCAATGTCCGCAGCGGCGCCGGCTCCCGGCTCGCCTCGCTCACCCACGCGGCGGTCCTCGCCGTGATCGTCTTCACGGCGGCGCCGCTCGTGTCGAGGATCCCGCTGGCCGCCCTCGCCGGGGTCCTGATCGCCACCGCGATTCGGATGGTCGAGGTCGGCTCGCTGAGGGCGATGGCCAGGGCCACCCGTTCCGACGCCGCCGTTCTCGTACTGACCGCCGCCGCGACTCTGGTCCTCGACCTCGTCCGGGCGGTGATCGTCGGCCTGGCCGTGGCCGGTGTCCTCGCGCTGCGGGCGGTCGCCGGACAGGCCCGGCTCGATCAGCTCCCGCTCGACCGGGACGATCACACCGCCGAGGAACACGCCCTGCTCGCCGAGCACATCGTCGCCTACCGCATCGACGGGCCGCTCTTCTTCGCCGCCGCCCACCGCTTCCTGCTCGAGCTGACGGAGGTGGCGGACGTACGGGTGGTGATCCTGCGCATGTCGCGGGTGTCCACCGTGGACGCCACCGGAGCCCTCGTGCTGAAGGACGTCGTGGACAAGCTCGGTCGGCGCGGCATCGTCGTCATGGCCTCCGGCATTCGCCGCGGGCAGCGCCAGGCCCTCGACTCGGTGGGCGCGCTGGCTCCGCTGCGTCACGAGGGCCGGGAGTACGCCACCACCCCCGAGGCGATCCGGGGTGCCCGGCAGTACCTGGAGCGCTCCGGAGTGCTGCCGCCTCCCGCTCCCGACGTCCCGCACCCTCTGGGCACCGGCTCGTGCCCGCCCCGGGCCGACGGCGTGGAGGGCTGATGCTCGCCGGCCCGTCCGCACTGGGCGGCGGGGACTCGTTCGGCAGCGTGAGCACATGGCGGTACGGCAGCGCGGCCGGCGAGGTGCCGTCGGCGCGGCGGGACGGACGGGGAGCCACCGGCGAGGGGGACAGCCCGACGATGCCGCCCGGGCGGCAGGCGCTCAGGCACGCCTCCCGCCGGGCGGCGGCCGTGGATCAGCCCTCGACCCAGCCGTGGTGCTTGGCGAACTGCGCCAGTCCCGAGCGCACTTGGAGGATCTGCTCCGCGGTCAGCGAGGGCGCCGCCGTCAGCAGGGCCTCGGTGACGTCCCGGGTGAACTCCTCCGTGCTCAGCACGTCGCACAGCACGTCGTCGTCGAGGGCGAGCGGCTTGCCGTCCGCACCCCGCGCGAGCCGAACCCCCGACGCCTTCGGCCCGCGTTCGCCGTCCTCGATCTCGAACTCGACCGCGATGCCGCGCCGCACCTGCGACTCCGGCATCAGCATGTCGTTCACGTGCAGGAAGACATCCTCCCCGCCGTCGTCGGGCGCGATGAACCCGTAACCCCGCGCGCTGTCGAAACGCACCACACGACCAGCAACCATCCCTGCCCCCAACAGCCTCGAAACACCCTCTGTGGTGAACCTGGCCAGATCGTAGCCATGACGGGGGCCTCGGGGCGACTCCCGGGCCTCAACGGCCCCGGTAGAGGGCGGTCAGCACCTCCACCACGGCCTGGGTGGCGGGGTGCGGGTCGTCCCGCCACCAGGCCAGCCGAACGGCGACCGGCTCGGCGTCGCGCACCGGCCGGTAGGCGATACCGGGCCGCCGGTACTGGTGGGCCGTCGACTCGGCGGTCATGCCGACGCCGTGTCCGGTGGCGATCACGGTGAGCCAGTCGTCGACGTCGTGGATCTCCTCGGTGGCGGGCCGGGCGTCGGCCGGCCACAGGTCGGGTGTGGTGGTGCCGGTACGACGGTCGATCAGCAGGACGCGGCCACTGAGGTCGGCCAGCCGCACCGAGCGGCGCCGGGCCAACGGGTCATCGGCCGCCAGGGCGCACAGCCGGCGCTCCAGGCCCACGATCACCGAGTCGAACCGCCGGTCGTCCAGTGGCCGCCGGACCACCGCGATGTCGCAGAGTCCCTCGGCCAGGCCCGCGCTGCCCGCGTTCACCCGGACCAGCCGCAACTCGGTCTCCGGGTGACGGGCGGCCCACTGGTGTTGCAGGGCCACGGTGTGGCGGCCGAGCGCCGCCCAGGCGTACCCGACCCGCAGCCGGGTGTGGCCCGAGGTCGCCTCCCGCACGAGGGCGTCCACCTCGGCGAGCACGCGCCGGGCGTGCGCAGCCACCCGCAGTCCGGTCGCCGTCGGCGTCACCACCCGAGAGGTCCGCCGCAACAGGCTCGCCCCGAGCGCCCGTTCGAGTGAGGCGAGGGTGCGGGACACGGCGGCCTGGGACACTCCGAGCAGGGCCGCCGCGTCGGTGAAACCGCCCTCGTCGAGGATCGCCACCAGGCATCTGAGCTGCCGCAGCTCCACGCGGGCCGTCCCGGTCACCGGGGTCACGCCGGCATCATTCATGCGTTCATCGTATAGATCGATCCAGGGATGCATTTTGCGCAAAGGTCGGCGCGCGCGACGATCGCCGCATGCCTGCCGCCTCACCTTCTCCCGGTGCGTCGCCGCACCCCGCCGCCTCCGTCGCTCCCTCCGCCGCCGCTTCCGTGCGCACGTCCCCGGGGGCCGCCCCGGACGCGGGTGCGGCCCGGCTCGCCGGTGTGGCCACCATGGTCGGCAGCGGCCTGTCCAACCAGACCGGCGCCGCCGTCGGCTCCCTGGCGTTCCCCGTGCTCGGACCCGCCGGGGTCGTCGCGGTACGCCAGTACGTGGCCGCCGTCGTCCTGCTGGCCGTCGCCCGGCCCCGGCTGCGGTCCTTCACCGGGCGGCAGTGGGGGCCCGTGCTGCTGCTCGCCGTCGTGTTCGGGACCATGAACCTGTCCCTCTACACCGCGATCGACCGGGTCGGCCTCGGGCTCGCCGTGACCCTCGAGTTCCTCGGCCCGCTCGCCCTCGCCCTGGCCGCAGCCCGCCGCCGGGTGGACGCCTGCTGTGCCGTGGTGGCGGCGGCGGGGGTCGTCACGCTGATGCGTCCCCAGCCCTCCAGCGACTACCTGGGTCTGGGGCTCGGGCTGCTCGCCGCCGCCTGCTGGGCGTCGTACATCCTGCTCAACCGGACCGTCGGGCGACGCGTACCCGGGGCGCAGGGTGCGGCGGCCGCCGCCGCGGTGTCGGCGGTGGTGTTCCTGCCGATCGGGGTCGTCCTGGCACTGCGCACGCCGCCAACGGCGCCGGCGCTCGGCTGTGCCGTCGTGGCCGGCGTGCTCTCGTCGGCCGTGCCCTACCTCGCCGACCTGTTCACCCTGCGCCGGGTGCCACCCGCCGCCTTCGGGCTGTTCATGAGCGTCAACCCGGTCCTCGCCGCGCTGGTCGGGTGGATCGGCCTCGGGCAGTCCCTGCCGCTTGCCGACTGGACGGCCGTCACCGCCGTCGTAGCGGCCAACGCCGTCAGCATCGCGGCGCCGCGCGCGTGACGGGTGCGGGGGTTCCGGCGCCCCGTTGTGTCGGCAGGAGGACCTGCTCCGCGTGGGACGGGCGGGGACGGGCGTTCCGTGACGGCCCGGGGCCTGGGGTCGGGCGGTGACGACGAGGCGGGACCTCCCCCCCCACTCGGCCTGGTGCGGGCTGGGGATGGGGCGTCCTGCGACGGCCGGGGACCTGGGGTCCTGTGGTGACGGGGCGGGACCCGGCGTCGCCCGCGGGGCCGCGGCGTGGCGACCGTGGTGAGGGCCTACGACAGGCCTGTGCCGCCCCCTCGGGCGCCGTTACCCAGCTGCGATGGCCCAGTCACCCTTGCCGGAGCGCCGTATGGCTCCTCTTCGTCACGAGTGAGCCGGCTGCTCCTCCTCGGCGTCGCGCTCGGCGTCGCGTCGCTTGAGGCGGGCGGCCTCCTTGCGCACCTCGGCCTGCGTCGCGCGCTCCTTGACCAGCCACTCGGGCATCTCGCTCCTGACCGCCTCGATCTGCTCGGTGGTCAGCGCCTCGGTCACCCCGCCCCGGGCCAGCCCCGCGATGGACACACCCAGCTTCGAGGCGACCACCGGACGCGGATGCGGGCCGTTCTGTCGCAGCTCCCGCAGCCATTCGGGCGGGTTCGCCTGGAGCTCGTTCAGCTCGGCGCGCGAGACGACACCCTCCTGGAACTCGGCGGGGGTGGCGGGGAGGTACACGCCCAGTTTCTTCGCCGCGGTGGCGGGCTTCATCGTCTGGGCGCTCTGGTGCGACTTCATGCCGTCCAGAGTATCGGCCGCGGCACGGACGTCCGACCACAGCCGGTAATCTGGCGAGGTGACTGACTCGGCGGATCACCCCACCTTCCGGCTCGCCCACGTCCCCGGAGTGATGCCCGCCAAGTGGGTGCGCGTCTGGAACGAGCGCCACCCGGACACCCCGCTCACCCTGCTGCAGGCCACCGCCGCCGAGGCCTGCGATCTCCTGCGGGACGGTTCGGCCGACGCGGGACTGGTCCGCCTCCCCGTCGACCGTACGGTGTTGAGCGCGATTCCCCTGTACACCGAGACCACCGTGGTCGTGGTCCCCAAGGACCATCTGGCCACCGCCGTCGAGGAGGTCGCCCTCGACGACCTCTCCGACGAGGTCGTCCTGCACCCGCTGGACGACGTGCTGCCCTGGGACGGCATGCCGCCCGGCGAACCCGCGTTCGAGCGTCCCGCCACCACGGCCGACGCCGTCGAACTGGTGGCGGCGGGCATCGGCGTCCTCTACGTCCCCCAGTCCCTCGCCCGTCTCCATCACCGCCGCGACCTCACGTACCGCCCGGTCACGGACGCCCCCCGGTCCGGCGTCGTGCTCTCCTGGCCGCAGGACGCCACCACCGACGAGGTCGACGACTTCATCGGCATCGTCCGCGGCCGCACGGTCAACAGCACCCGGGGCCGCACCAGACCGGCCCCCGCGGCCGAGGAGAAGAAGCAGCAGCCCCGCAAGAGCACCGGCGCACGCACGGGCGGCGGTCAGAAGGGTGGGGGTCAGAAGGGCTCCGGGCAGAAGGCCGCCGGCGCGAGGACGGCCGGCGGTCACAAGAGCGCCGGCAGGAAGAGCACCTCCACCAGGCGGGGCGGTGGGAAGCCCCGCCGCCGCTCCTGACCGGACGGTCTCTCCGCGGCGGCCGGCCGGTGTGCGCCGCCGAAGGCGCCGGTGCCGCCACTTCCCGTGCTGTCACCTTCCGGCCGCGCGGCCGATCGACTCCACCAGGGGCAGCAGTCGGTGCGGGACCCGCTCGCGCAGTGCCACCTCGGTGCGGGTGCGGACGACACCGGGAAGACTGATGAGCTTCTGGATCACGTCCTCCAGGTGCGCGTTGTCACGGGCCACCACACGGGTGAGGAGATCGCCGCCGCCGGTGATGGAGAACGCTTCCACGATCTCCGGCACGGCGGCCAGCGCGTCACCCACGTCGTCGAGATGGCCCTGGGTCACCTCGATGTGCACGAACGCGAGCACCGGGTGACCCAGCGCGGCGGGGGAGAGGGAGGGGGCCGTGCCCGTGATCACACCGTCCCGTTCGAGCCGGTCCAGCCGGGCCTGGAGCGTGCCCCGGGCGATGCCGAGGATCCGGGCGTACTCGCGGACGCTCGTACGTGGCTGCTCCAGCAGCAGCCGCAGGATGCGGGTGTCCAGTTCGTCCACGGCCATGGTGCCCGGCCTCCTTGCTTTGTACATGATCTTCAACGACTGTACCAATGGCTCAGCCGGGTGCGATCCGGATGAACCGGACGTCATGGTCCGTTGGTCCGGCCGTGGAGCACGCCGACGCCGCGTGAGTGAGCCAATGGACCAGTCGGAATCGGTCCGCTTGAGCCGGTGGCGCCGGGGATGCTCTCATGGACCCGTCGATGGCGCTGCGGATTCCGCGGCGCCTTTTTCATGCCGGAGTCCGTCCGGCGCCGGCAGAGGGAACAGGGGGCGGTAGGCAGTGCTGAAGAGGGTGTTCGTGGCTGAGGACCCGGGGCGGGTACGGCTGCGCTTCGCCGCGCGGGCCGTGCTCGGCATCGGGTCGGCCGTCGTCGTCTGCGGTCTCGCGGGGCACTCCCTCGTCGGTGCCGTCACCGGTGGCCTCGCCGCGCTCCTCGCCCTGTTCACCGTCACCGACGCCACCGTCCGCGGCCAGGCCGTCACCACCGCCCTGCTGCCGGCGGCCGGCCTGCCGGTGCTCACGGCCGCGGCTCTGCTGCACGACCGGCCGCTCCTGCGGGACGCGGCCTTCCTCGCCGTCATCGGCGTGGGCGTCTACGCCCGCCGTTGGGGGCCGCGCGGGCACAGCCTCGGCGTGTTCGCGTTCATGATGTTCTTCGTCGCGCAGTTCCTGCGGGCGACCGGCGGCATGCTGCCCGAGCTGTACGCGGCGGTCGCCCTGTCCCTGCTCAGCGCCGCCACGGTGCGCTTCGGCGCCTGGTGCTACGAGCGCCGACTGCCCCCGGCGGCCGTACCCGCACCGCCGGGCGGCACCGGCCTCGACCGGATCACCACCCGCCAGGCGGTGCAGGCCACCGCCGGCGCGGGCTTCGCCCTGGTCGTGGGTCAGCTGCTGTCGGGGGAGCGCTGGTACTGGGCCGTCGGCGCCACCTGGTGGATCTTCGTCAACACCACCTCGCGGGGCGAGACGCTGGTGCGCGGCTTCCGGCGGGTGCTCGGAACGGTGATCGGCATCGGCCTGGGCCTGCTCGTCGCCGTCCCCGTGGCCGGCGCCCCCCTCCCCACCGCTGCCCTCGTGGCCGTCTGCGTCTTCGGCATCTTCTACACGGCCGCCGTGTCCTACACCTGGATGATGCTCTGGGTGACTCTCCTCGCCGAACTGCTCTACGGCCTGCTCGGCGTGCTGGACCCGGGGCTGCTGGGGCTGCGGCTCGCGGAGACCGGCGTCGGCGCGGTCGGGGCGGCGCTGGCGGTGCTGTTCGTGCTGCCGGTGACCACCCACACCGTCACCGACGCCTGGATCCGGCGCGCCCTGCGCTGTGTCCACGTCTGCACCGCCGAGGCCGCCGCGCGGCTCGCGGGTGACGAGGGCGCGGACCCAGCGGCCCGGGTCGCCGACCTGGAGCGGATGCTCGGCCGGGTGCGCCTCGCGATCGCGCCGCTCGTCCACCCGCTGAACCCGATGCGCGGCCGCAAGCGCCGTGCCGGCCGGGTCGTCGCCCTCCTCGACGACTGCGCCCGCGAGATCCGCGCCCTGGTCGCGGTCGCCGCCGACCCCGAGGCGTCCCACGACGCCCGACTCGCGGCGGCGTGCTGGCGCGTGCAGGGCGCGGTGGAGGCCCTGATGGAGGGCGAGTCGGAGGCCTCGGGCGCCGGGCCGGCCGTACCGGGGCGGGTCACGGCCCAGTCCGTCGTGCCGGTCGCCTCGGGTCCGGCCGGGAGTTCGACGGCGACCGCCGGTCTCGACGTCCCGCAGGGCCCGCTCGCGCATCTGCACGGCCTGGAGCGTGCCCTGACGGAACTCGCCCACCCTCTGCGGACGTGCTCCGGCTCGCCCCTCGTCGGGGCCTGAACCGGGCGGGGACAGCTGGAGCCGGGCGGCGGTAGCGGGAGCCGGGTGGGGCTAGCGGGGGCTGCGGGAGCCGGCCGGGCCAGGAGTCGGGCGGCGCTGCGGGTGCCCGGCCGACGGAGCGAGCGTCAGCGGCGGCGGAACGGGAGTCAGGGGCACGGTGGGAGCCGGTCGGCGGCGGGAGTCGGTCGGGCGGTCCGCTGCGGTGGGAGGGGGAGCCGGTCGGGCGGAGCGGCGGCCGGGCGGGCGTGCCGGGAGCCGTGGGGGAGTCCGATCGGTAGGGCCGTGTGGGTGGCCGGAGGCACGCCGTGGACGACCGGACGGGCCGACCGTCGGCCTCTTGGCGGCGTTTTGGTCTAGACCTTACGTGATCTGCTGCTACCGTCACCCCGACGGCGACGACACGAGAGGGGACTGCGGTGGCGGACGGCGGCAGGCGACGGGCGTTCATCGGGTCGTTCACGGCGGCCGGCGGCCCCGGGATCGTCACGGCGGCCGTGGACGAGGACAGCGGAGCCCTCACCCCGCTGAGCCGGACCGACTCCCTGCCCGACCCCTCCTGCCTGGCCCTCTCACCCGACCGGCGCACGCTCTACGCGGTCAGCGAGACGCCCCGCGGCGCGGTCGCCGCCTACCGAGTGGACGGCGACGCCCCCGAGCGCACCGGCCCACCGGTCCGGGTCGGCGGCGACGACCCCACCCACCTCAGCGTCCACGACGGGCACGTCCTGACCGCCAACTACGGTTCCGGCAGCGTCACCGCCGTCCCGCTCCGGCCGGACGGCACCCTCGCCCGGTCGGCTTCCGCCGTCCTGCGCCACACCGGCTCCGGCCCCTACGGCCCGCGCCAGCAGGGCCCGCACGCCCACCAGGTGCTGCCCGACCCCAGCGGACGCTGGCTGGTCAGCGTGGACCTCGGCACCGACTCGGTGCGGGTGTGCACTCTGGGCAACGGCACGCTCGCCGTGCACCAGGAGTTCGCGCTGCGCCCCGGTTCCGGCCCCCGTCACCTCGCCTTCCATCCCGACGGCGGCCACGCCTACGTGGTCAACGAACTCGCGCCCACCGTCACCGTGTGCCGCTGGAACCCGGCCGACGGCGCCCTGAAACCCCTGGGCGAGTCGCCGGTGCTGCCCGGGGCGCCGACAGGCGACGCCTACCCCTCCGGGATCGCCGTCGCCGCGGACGGACGGTTCGTATGGACGGCGACCCGGGGTGAGGACGTCCTGTCGGTCTTCACGGTCGCCGACGGCGGTGACACCCTGCGCCTGGCCGGCACGGTGTCCTGCGGAGGGCGCTGGCCGCGCGCCCTCACCGCCTGCGACGGCCGGCTCTACGTCGCGAACGAGCGCTCCGGCGACGTCACCTGGTTCCACCTCGACCCGCTCACCGGCCTGCCCGGACGCGGCGGCTCGGTCACCGTTCCCGCGGCGTCCTGGGTGGTGTTCGGCTGACGACCGCCGTACCGCGCTCCGCACCTCCGAAGGGCCCGCTCCGTACAGAGCGGGCCCTTCGAGGCCGTACGGACGTCACGCTGCCGTCGTGCGGCGTAGCGGCGGTGTCAGTGGGCCGGCGTGCCCTGCGGTTCCTGCGGGGTGATGCCGAGCGCCGTCATGTACTTGCCCAGGGCGAGCTTGCCGATCGCCGGGTAGGGGCCGAGCGCCTCGGCAGCCGGGCAGCCGGCCTCCTTCGCCGCGGCCTCGATCAGGGAGGCGTCGATCTCCGGGCCGATCAGGTACGGCGCCAGCGCCAGTTGCTGGGAGCCGGAGGAGCGCAGTTGCTCGGCCACGGAGGTGATCGAACCCTCCTCGTCGAGCGCCGCGGCGATCACCGGCACCGCGAGCCGGGCGGCGAGCAGCATGCCCGTGATGCCGGCGGCCTGCACGGCCTCGTCGCCGCCCACGGAGGCGAGGATGATGCCGTCGGCGGCCGTCGCCACGGTGAACAGGCGCGCGCGGTCCGCGCGCGCGAGGCCTGCCTCGGACAGCCGCACGTGCAGCGCCTCGGCCAGCAGCGGGTGCGGGCCGAGCACGTCGGTGAGATCAGCGGCCACGCGGCTGTCCATGACGGCCTGGCGGACCTGGCGCAGCAGGGAACCGTCGGGGCCGGCGAGCAGCGGCACGACGACGGCCACGGGGCCCTCGGGCTCCTTGACCTCGACTCCTGCGGCCTTGGCCTGCTCGTAACGGGCCGTGCGCTCCTCGGCGGTGTGCGTGAGCACCGACCGCACACTGGGGTAGTCGGTGTCGTCCCCGTCCAGGTAACCGATGCGCGCGTCGAGGCCGGGCAGCTCGGAGCGGGCGATGCTCACGATCTCCTCGGCCAGGCCGCGGCTGGCCTCACTCGGCGTGCCCGGCACCGCGAGGACGAGCGCGGGCGCGCCCTCCGGAGCCGCCAGGGGTTCGGGTCGGCGGTGCCGCCCGGGCTGGCGGGGGCGCGGCATTCGTACTGGCAGGCCGGACGCGGGCCCAGTGGGGGAGCTCATGGCGCCGCATGTTACTTGTTTCCGTGGCTCCCCTGTTCGGGGAGGGTGCAGGTGAGCGGTATCCGTCCGCTTTTGTCTGATGAGTTACGTACGGATCAGAAGTGATCAGTGTGTGTTCCGGGCGACTTGTCCCCCTCACGTGTCCGGCGTGGCGCACGGGGCGCCCGGCGAGGTGTGAGCGGCCGGCTCACCCACCGGGTTCGGACACCACGTGCAACATGCCTGGGTCCGGGGGCACGACGAGTGTGCCGGTCGTGAGCGCTGCGGCCAGCCGGACCGCGCCGAGCAGCGGGTCCCCGTCGGCGGTCACCCGCCGCGCATGCGGCAACCGCCGTGCCAGTTCCTCCTCCAGGGGGACGAGGAGCGGCTCGCCGAGCCGGAACAGCCCGCCGGTCAGCGCGATGCGCGGTTCCCCCGTCACCGGGCAGACGGCCGCGGCCGAGTCCGCCATGTGCCGGGCCGCCGAGCGCAGGATCTCCGCCGCGAGCGGATCGTCCGCCGCGCGGGCAGCCACCCGGGGCGCGAACGACGCCAGCACCGCGGGGCGGTCCGGGCGCGGATACAGCGAGCCCGGCAGCCCCGCGACCGGCCCGAACTCCTCCTCGACGCAGGCCAGTAGCGACGCGGACCCACCCGGCCGGCCGTCATGTGCCCGTACGGCGGCCTCCAGGCCCGCCCGGCCGATCCAGGCGCCGCCGCCGCAGTCGCCCAGCAGATGACCCCAGCCGTCGGCCCGCCGCCACCCGGCGAGATCCGTACCGACCGCGATCAGTCCCGTGCCGGCCGCGATCACCGAACCGGGACGCGGACCCAGCGCGCCGATGTAGGCGGTGACCGCGTCGGCGGCCAGCGCGACCTCCCGGATGCCGAACTCCCGTGCCAGTGCGCCCGGCAGCTCCTCGCGCAGGGCGCCGCCCAGAGAGGCGAACCCGGCCGCGCCCACCGCCGCCGTGACCGGCTCCGGGACACCGGCCTCGCGGGCCAGCCCCCGGACCATCGGCACCAGTTGCTCCATCAGATGCGCCGGGTCGACCCCCCGGCCGCCGGTGCGTACGGGCACGCGCGAGGAGCGCTCCGCCACCGCTCCCCGCTCCGCCGTACCGACGGCGACGCGCAGCCCGGAGCCGCCCGAGTCGACGGCCAGGATGCCGCGGCGCCCCGGGGCGGTCGAGGTCACGGCAGGCGCCAGTCCACGGGCTGTCCGCCCTGCTGGATCAACAGGTCGTTGGCCCGGCTGAACGGACGCGAGCCGAAGAAGCCGCGATCGGCCGACATCGGCGAGGGGTGCGCGGACTCCACCGACGGCAGACGGCCCAGCAGCGGACGCAGATTGCGGGCGTCACGGCCCCACAGGATCGACACCAGCGGCTTGCCCCGCGCCGCCAGCGCCCGTATCGCCTGCTCCGTGACCTCCTCCCAGCCCTTGCCGCGGTGGGCTCCAGGCTTGCGCGGCGCCGTGGTGAGTGCCCTGTTGAGCAGCAGCACGCCCTGCCGCGTCCAGGGCGTCAGATCGCCGTTCGACGGCTGCGCCAGCCCGAGGTCGGAGTGGAGCTCCCGGAAGATGTTGATGAGGCTGCCGGGCAGCGGCCGCACTTCGGGCGCGACCGAGAACGACAGCCCCACCGCGTGCCCCGGGGTCGGGTAGGGGTCCTGACCGACGATGAGGACGCGGACCTCGTCGAAGGGCTGTTGAAAGGCGCGAAGGACATGCGGGCCGGCCGGCAGGTAGGTGCGGCCCGCGGCGATCTCCGCTCGGAGGAAGTCGCCCATCGCGGCGATCCGCCCGGCGACGGGTTCCAGGGCCGCCGCCCAGCCCGGTTCGAGGATTTCATGCAAGGGTCGTGGTGCCACGGCCGTCACCCTACTGCCGCAGACACGGTGACGATCAACCGGTGGCCAAGGCCCCCAGGGCAGGCACCGCTCACAAGTCCCCCCACCCCACTGCTCCTTCCTCGGTCTCCCCGCCGCTCTCGGACACGGCCTCAGCGTCAGCCCACGACCGCGGCGCGCACGCACAGCACGTCGGGCAGATGGGCCGCCAACCGCCGCCAGCTGTCGCCGTCGTCGGCCGAGGCGTACACCTCTCCGTTGCGGTTGCCGAAGTAGATGCCCGCCGGGTCGGCGTCGTCGGTGCACAGGGCGTCGCGCAGCACCGTGCCGTAGTGGTCCTCCTGCGGCAGCCCGGCCGACAGTGCTTCCCAGGTCCCGCCCGCGTCCGCCGTACGGAAGACCCGGCACCGGTGCTCGGCGGGGACCCGGTCGGAGTCCGCGTTGATCGGGAAGACGTAGGCGGTGCCGCCCCGGTGCGGGTGGGCGGCCACCGCGAAGCCGAAGGTGGAGGGCAGCCCCTCACCGATGTCGGTCCACCGGGCGCCCGAGTCGTCGCTCCGGTAGACCCCCCAGTGGTTCTGCAGATACAGCCGGTCCGGGTCGGCGGCGTCCCGGGAGACCTTGTGCACGCACTGGCCGAACTCCGGGTCGGGATCCGGCAGGAACACCGCCGAGACGCCCGAGTTGGACGGCGACCAGCTCTCCCCGCCGTCGGTGGTGCGGAACACCCCGGCCGTGGACACCGCCACGGTCACCGCACGCGGGTCGCGGGCGTCGGTGAGCACCGTGTGCAGGCCCTCCCCGCCCCCGCCCGGTACCCACTGCGAGCGCGTCGGGTGCTCCCACAGCGGGCGCACCAGCTCGAAGCTCTCGCCGCGGTCCTCCGAGCGGTACAGCGCGGCCGGCTCGGTGCCCGCGTAGATCACGTCCGGCTCGGCGGCCGCCGGGTGCAGCTGCCACACACGCTCCAGCGACGCCTCCGTGTCCTGGGGGAACTTGACGGCCGGCTTCGCCGGCTCGGTCCACGTGCGCCCCAGGTCGTCGGAGTGGAACACCGACGGACCCCAGTGGGCGCTGTCACCCCCGGCCAGCAGCCGCGGACGCTCGCTCCGGGTGTCGATGGCGACCGAGTAGATCGCCTGTGCGTTGAAAGCCGGCTTGTCGTCGAACTCCCATGTGCCACCACGCCGACGCCCGATGAACAGGCCTTTGCGCGTGCCCACGGCGAGCAGTACCTCGGTCATGTCCCATTACCTCCGCGACGTCCTTGTCCCAGACATCGGCCAGTCTGCACCCAGCCACTGACAGTCACCCCTCGGCGGGGCGTCGCCGCAGGTCACGGCGGCCTTGCCGGATGCTCAGCGGTGCGGTCGGGGCCGCCCCGCTGAGCATCCGGGCGGCCGGCCGCGTAAGGGAGGGAGGGGTCAGGTCCGCGTTGTCCGCCCACTCACGAGGAGGAAGCCGTCGATGGGGTTGCGTGGTCCGAAGGTGTGGCTGTGGCGCTGGCGGCGCAATCCGCTCAAGCGGCGCAGCGACACCGTGGAGGGCTGGGTGCTGCTCGGCGCCTGGCTGCTCACCGTCCTCGTCGGGACGGTCACCGGCTGGGCGGCCGCCGGCTCCGTCGAGCGGAGCCTGGCCCGCGAGCGCGCCGAGTGGCGGCCGGTGCGCGGGGCGCTTGTCGAGCGGGCGCCGGGAAGGGCCGACACCCGGGCCACGGGGGCGGGGGAGCGGGTGTGGGCCGAGGCGCGCTGGGAGGCGCCGGACGGCACCGTCCGCACCGGGCAGGTCCGGGTTCGCCCCGGCAGCGCCCAGGGCGCCGCCGTCCGGGTCTGGACGGACCCGCGTGGCCGGATGGTGTCCGAACCGGCCTCGCCGGAGGAGGCCAGGCTGCGCGCCCTGCTCATCGGCGTGCTGTCCGGAGCCTGCGTCGCCTGCGTGCCCTTCGTCGCAGGGAGGGCGATCCGTGCGCGGCTGGAGCGCCGCCGGGGCGAGCAGTGGGACGCGGACTGGGCACGCTTCGACCCGCTGTGGGGGCATCGCACGGGCTGAGCGGGGTGTGTGCGGTTCCGCCGCCGTCTGCACGTCTGACTGCCTGTCCGACGGCGGCATTCAGCCGGTCGGCCGGTCGGCAGGTCAGCCGAACGCCGTCGGTGATCGGTCGCGCAGTTGTGCACGCTCCCCCCGGGGCATGCTCCTCCCCCCGGGGCGCGCTCCCTCCGGCGCGCTCCGCGTGGGGTGTGCGCGGGTCATGTCCTGGTGAGGATCTCCCGGCACAAGGTCAGCAACTCCTCGTCCTCCGGGACGTCCTGGATGCCGTATCCGCCGCGCCGGGCGGTGTGGCGGCGCGGTTGGGCCACTTCCGTGTCGGCCAGGTCCCGCAGCGGCGCGGCGGCCGGACCGAGGCGGGTCAGGACCGCGGCGATGGTGCGGCGGGCCGGGGGGTGGTCCGTCCAGAGGGTGCGGAGCACCTCGCCCGTCTCCTCGGTACAGCCCCTGACGGCGCACACCGCCGCGGCGGCAGCGGCCCGCTCGTACTCGTCCCGTGCGTCGGCCGCGCGGCGGCGCAGCACGGGCAGCGCCGCTGAGGCCGAGCCGCCCAGCAGTGCGAGCGTGCCGACGGCCTGGGTGCGGTGGTTCCGGTCGTCGTGCACCGACTCCCTCACCAGCACGGGCAGGACGGCCGACACGTCCGGTTCGACGGCCCACAGCGCGCGCGCCGCCGCACCCGCCTGGTCGGAGTGCAGCGCGGCCCGCAGCATGGGCACGGCCGACCGCCCGGCGGGCCCCAGAGCCGCCAGGACCGCGAAGGCCGCCTCCCGGAGTCGGCCGCGGGACGCGGCGGGTCCGTCGTGCAGCAGTCGAAGTATCTCGGGCACGGCTTCCGCAGCGCCCAGCGCCCCGAGCGCTCGCAGCAGGGGAACCGCCCGCTCGGCCGTGCCGGGCGCGTCGGCCGGCAGGTCGGCCAGCCGACGGCACAGGAGCGGGACCAGCGGCGCCGCTGCCGGGCCGAGACACGGCAGGACGGAACCCGCCTCGTACGGCGGCAGGGGGGCGGCCAGCACCTCCGCGAGGATCGGCACGGCGCGCGCGTCGCCGCTGCGGACGAGCGCCTGCAGCGGACCGCCCAGCCGCGTCGCCCCTCGCCGCGACGGCCGCACCCACAGATCCGGACGCGCGACGACCAGCGCGTGCAGCGGGTCCGCCGCGGGCGCGGCCAGAGGGCCGAAGCCGTCGAGGACGGAGACGGCCGCGTCGCACAACCGAGGTTCCTCCGGGTCCAGTTGGCGGCCGACCAGCCCGACCGTGCCGCGATGGTCACCGCGCCACTCGCGGACCAGCCCCGCGGCCATCCAGACGGCGTTGCACCGGTCCGCCGCGTCCGGACTGGTCAACTGGCCCGCGAGCAGGGCGGTCCGGTCGGCCGAGCGGTCACCGAGGGCGGTGTGCAGCGTGCGCAGCAGCCGGGCTCCCTCCTCGTCCGACGGGCGCAGCCGACGCAACCGCCCGACGAGGGTGTCCACCCCGGGAGCACCACCGCAAGCGCCGGAACCGCCTGAACCGCCTGAACCGCCTGAACCGCCGGGATCACCTGAACCACCGGCCGCCCTGGGCGAAACCGGTCCGCCGTACGCCCCGGCCGCCGACCGTGCGCGCGCACGCTCCGCGGAGCGCTCGCGCAGCAGCCCCACGGCAGTGCGCACCAGGTCGGTCGGGACCCGGTCGGGCGCGCACCCGGCGAGCTGCCCCAGAGCGGCCAGGCGCTCCTCCGGACCGTACGGCGGGCGGCTGCGCGCGGCCAGCAGGGCCAGGGCCGGCTCCGCGTGCCCGGGGTGGCGCCGGACGAAGAGGCCGAGCGCCTCGGTGAGGGCGAGCAGGACCCGGCCGGCCGGTTCGACCGCCAGCCGCTCCCGCAACAGGGCGAGGACGCGCGCCGGTTCGTCGAGGAACCGCACGAGCGCCCCGGCCGCGGCCCGCCGCACGCACGCGTCCGGGTCGTCGGACAGCTCCACGAAGACGCCGGACCCCGCGCGGACCGCACCTGCGCCGGCACCGTCGCCGATGCTGACCAGCAGGTCCACCAGACCGCTCCGCTCCGCCACCGCCGGGTCCCGCACCAGCCGCAGCAGAAACGGGACGCAGGCGAGCGTCGAGTCGTAGACGGCCCCTTGGAAGTGCACCGTGCCGTACATCTCGTCGAGTGCCGTCTCCCGTTGCGCGGGGTCCGCCGAGGCGAGACCCCTGAGCAGGACGGGCACGTCGTGCGCGCTGCCGTAGGCATGACGCAGCGAGGCCCAGTCGACCTCGTCGATCCCCGTGAACACGTGGTCCTCCCCCGGACGAAGTGCCAGAAGTGCCAACCGATCACGAGTCTGCCCCACACCACTGACAACGCAGCGGAATCGTGCGGTGACGCACAGGCGCACCGCTCAGTTCACGCCGGGCAGCGCCCTGTCCAGGATCGCGCCGAGATCGGCCCCCTCGGGCAGGGTGCCGAAGGCGTGGCCCCAGTCGCCGCCCAGCCGGCTCGCGCAGAACGCGTCGGCGACGGCCGGGGGAGCGTGGCGGACCAGCAAGGAGCCCTGCAGGGCCAGCGCCATCACCTCCACCAGACGGCGGGCTCCGGACTCGGCGACCGAGGTCAGGGAGTCCTTGAGCCGGCCGACCGCGGCGTCCAGCCGGGCGTCCGCGCCGGCCGCCAGGGCGAGTTCGGTGAACAGGGCGTCCGCCGTGGCGTGGTCGCGGGTCAGTGCCCGCAGCACGTCCAGGGCGTTGACATTGCCCGAGCCCTCCCAGATCGACAGCAGCGGCGCCTCCCGGTAGTGCCGGGGCATACCCGACTCCTCGACGTAGCCGTTGCCGCCCAGGCATTCCAGCGCCTCCGCGGTGAACGCCGGACCGCGCTTGGTCACCCAGTACTTGCCGACGGCCGTCGCGATCCGCCGGAACGCGCGCTCCCCCTCGTCCCCGCGCACCGCGCGGTCCGCCGCTCCGGCCAGTCGCAGCGTGAGCGTCGTCGCCGCCTCGGACTCCACCGCCAGGTCGGCCAGCACATTGCGCATCAGCGGCTGGTGCAGCAGCCGGGCGCCGAACGCGCTCCGGTGACGGGCGTGGTGACCGGCCTCGACCAGCGTCTTGCGCATCAGGGTCGCCGATGCCGTCACACAGTCCAGGCGGGTGCAGTTGACCATCTCGATGATGGTCTTCACGCCCTGCCCCTCGGGACCGACGCGCCAGGCCACCGTGCCGTCGAACTCCGGCTCGGAGGAGGCGTTGGAGCGGTTGCCGAGCTTGTCCTTCAGCCGCTGGACGCGGAAGGTGTTACGGGTGCCGTCCGGCAGCACCCTCGGCACCAGGAAGCACGACAGGCCTCCGGGCGCCTGGGCCAGGACCAGGAAGACGTCGCACATCGGGGCGGACGTGAACCACTTGTGGCCGCGCAGCGTGTACACCCCGGACTCGGCGGTCGGCGTGGCCGAGGTGGTGTTGGTGCGGACGTCCGAGCCGCCCTGCTTCTCGGTCATCCCCATGCCGGCCAGCAGCCCGCGTTTCCCGGTCGGCACCCGCAGCCCCGGCTCGTACACGCGCGCGGTGAGCAGCGGTTCGTACACCTTGGCCAGATCCGGCTGCCGCCGCAGCGCGGGGACGGCCGCGTACGTCATCGACGTGGGGCAGCCGTGCCCCGCATCGGTGTGTCCCCACACCAGCCCGCCCGCGGTGCGGGCGACGTGGGCGCCGGGCCGGCCGTCCGCCCAGGGTGCCCCGGCGAGCCCCTCCTCGACCGCGACCCGCATCAGGGCGTGCCAACTGGGGTCGAACTCGACCTCGTCGATCCGGTGGCCGTAGCGGTCGTGCGTGCGCAGCACGGGCGCGTGCCGGTTGGCCAGCTCGCCCCACTCCTGGGCCTCGGCACTCCCGGCCCGCCGGCCGAGCCGCCGTAGGTCCTCCTCGGCCCAGGCGGCCCCCTCCCGGCGCAGCCCCTCCAGCAGGGCGGCGTCCTCGGCCGCGTCGTACGGCGCGAACGGCGGAGGCTGGTTGGAGACGTCGTGCGTGACGTCGTGTGTGAGGCCGGGTGCGGGGTCGGGTGCGGGGTCGGCCGCGAGGCCGTCCCCGACGGGGTGTGCCGCGGCACGGGTGGGCGACGGCTGCGGTGGTGCGGATGTGGGATCCATGCCCGGCAATGTTGCATGCTGGCTGCGGTCGCAGCAATAGTGCAACGCGACGGTGGTGCGTAAGGTGCCTGTCCATGCGGAGCGACAACGGAACGGGACACGCGCGCGTGGTGGAGCTGCGGCCGCTGTCCGCGCGGTCGGTCGTGCTGAGCCTGCTGCTCGGCGCGGATCCGCCCGAGCTGCCGGTGAAGGACCTGGTACGGCTCGTGGAACCGTTCGGCATCGGCGGTTCCACGCTGCGGGCGGCGCTCAGCCGGATGGTGACGGCCGGTGATCTGCACCGCTCGGACGGCGTCCACCGACTCAGCGACCGGCTGCTGCAGCGCCGTCGCCGCCAGGACGACGCCGTGCACCCCCGCACGCGCGCGTGGCACGGCGACTGGGAGACCGTGGTGGTCACGGCGACCGGCCGCGGCCCCGCCGAACGCGCCGATCTGCGCGCGCGCCTCACGGGCCTGCGCCTGGCCGAGCTGCGCGAGGGCGTCTGGCTGCGGCCCGCCAACCTCGACCGCCCGCACCCTGCCGGGCTCGCCGAGGTCGCCCGCTGCTTCACCGCCCGCCCCGACGAACCGGACCGGGAACTCGCAGCCGCCCTGTGGCCGTTGGGCGAGTGGGCCGCCGCCGCCCGCGCCCTGCTGGACCACACCTCCCGGACCGCCGCTCCGGCCGACCGTTTCACCGCCTTCGCCGCCGTTGTGCGGCACCTGCTCGCCGACCCGGTGCTCCCCGACCGGCTGCTGCCCGCCGACTGGCCCGGAACCGATCTGCGCGCCGCCTACGCCGCCTACCGGGCGGAGGTGATGCGGGCGGTCCGCTCGGCGGGCGTCCGGGCGTGACGAGGCCGCCGTACCGTGCGCCCGCGCGGGGCACTGTCCTCGCCGACGTCCTCCCGCCACGCGTTCTGCAGAGTGCAGCTGCCCTTGCAGTGGACGCCGTCGGCGGCCGGGGCGCCCAGGATGACGTTCTTCAGGACGGCACCGTCCGCGGGTTCCAGGATCGGGGGCTGGTTCTCGTCCTGGCTGCCGGTTCCCAGGGAGCCGGTGCCGAAGAGGCGCTTCATCCCGTAGTCCTTGGTGCCGGAGACCGCGATGGTCGCGGAGACGCCCTGGCTGCCGTTGGCCGGGGGCCAGGTGGCGGCCTCACGGGGGAGAGCGTCCCGGCGGCCATGAGCAGGCCGGCCGAAAGGCCGAGGGAGGCCGCCGCGCCGGTCAGCGCGTGCCGGTGGGCGTGTGGTCGCGTCCTGGAGGTCGAGGTCATGTTCCGATTCCTTCTGTGAGGGGAGCGGAACGGATCGTGCACGTACGTGAACACTGCCTCGTTTCCTGAACCCGAAGGGCATGCAGCGATGCAGCGACCACCTTTTCCGTGGGTCTGAAGAGGGCCTGAGGAGGTGGTCCGGTCATGCTGTTGAACGGAAAGTATGGGGGAAGCGCTTTCTGGTCATGTCGCGCGCGGAACCCGCCGAGGTGTGTGGGAGCGCTTCCATGGTGGGCGTGCGCATGCCACCATGCGCCGAGTGCCTTCCTGGGATCCCGTTCGCCTTCGCGCCCCGCGTGGGCGTGCGTTTCGGTCCCGGATCATTCCGCACCCCCGTGAAAGCCGTTCCGCCCCTCACCGGAAAGGGCCCCACGTGTCCGACTCCCCGATCAGGAACCCGCGTTCGGTGCTGACCGTGCTGGTGCTGCTGTGTCTCGCGGCCCTGCTCCCGACGTCCACCGCGGCGGCCGGCGAGAGCCGCCCGGAGACGCCTCGCGCGCAGTCGCCCGAGGCGGTCCCCACCGCCACCCTCACCGAGATCACCGACTTCGGCGCCAACCCCAGCGGTCTGCGGATGTACGTGTACGTCCCGGCGAGTGTCACCGAGCACCCACCCGTGCTGGTGGCCGTGCACTGGTGCACCGGATCCGGTCCGGACATGTACAACGGCACCGAGTACGACACACTGGCCGACCGGTACGGCTACATCGTGGTCTACCCGTCCGTGACCCGGGCCAGCAAGTGCTTCGACGTCGCCTCGCCCCAGGCCCTGCGACGTGGCGGCGGCAGTGACCCGGTCGGCATCAAGTCCATGGTCGACTGGACCACCCGTACCTACGCCGCCGACACCGACCGCGTGTACGTGACCGGCATCTCCTCCGGCGCCATGATGACGAACGTGCTGCTGGGCGACTATCCCGACGTCTTCGCGGCCGGCGCCGCCTTCGCCGGTGTCCCGTTCGGCTGCTTCGCCACCACCAACGGCTCCGAGTGGAACAGCGCCTGCTCGGGCGGCACCGTGATCCGCACCGCCCAGCAGTGGGGCGACACCGCCCGCGCCGCCTACCCGGGGTACACCGGCCCCCGGCCCCGGATGCAGCTGTGGCACGGCACCGCCGACGACGTGCTGCGCTACCCCAACTTCGGAGAGGAGATCAAGCAGTGGACGAACGTCCAGGGGCTCGGCCAGACCCCGGCCGCCACCGACGCCCCCCAGCCCGGCTGGACCCGCACCCGCTACGGCAGCACGGGTGAGCGGGCCCCGGTGGAGGCGATCAGCCTCCAGGGCGTCGGCCACAACGTCTACAGCCAGGGCATGGCGGCCCGCGTCCTGACCTTCTTCGGTCTGGACGGCGACGGGCCCGTGCCGCCGCAGCAGCCGGGCGACTGCCGGGTGACGGTCACGACCAATGCCTGGAACACCGGCCTCACCGCGTCCATCACCGTCACCAACACCGGTTCGGCCCCGCTCGACGGCTGGCGGCTGGGCTTCACCCTGCCCGACGGCCAGACCGTCACCAACGGGTGGGGCGCCACCTACAGCCCGGCCTCGGGAGCGGTGACGGCCACCAACGTCTCGTACAACGCCAGGATCGCGGTGGGCGCGAGTGTGTCGATCGGCTACCAGGCCACCCACACGGGCAACAGCGCGGCGCCGTCCGGCTTCATGCTCGACGGGACGGCCTGTACGGCGGCCTGATCGGGCTCTTTTCGGCTACGTGATCCCGGGAACCCGGCTGTTCCAGGACGGTGGAACCCGGGAGGCGAGAAGAGTCATGGCACGGCAACCTTCTTCGTCCACCCTGCCCCGACCCGTGCACGGCACGGTCGCCGCGTTGCGTCGGCTTCCCGGCGCCGGCGTGGTGGGGAGGGTGGCCGAGGGAACGCTGGACACGGTCGGCAAGGTGTCGCCGCGCGGACGACGGCTGGCCGTCTACACGGGCGCCGGCCTGCTCGGCGTCATGGGGGTCGTCGAGTGGCCGGTGGCGATGGCGGGTGCGGCCGTGGCCTGGCTGACCCAGGCCCGACCGGGACACCCGGACGGCAACGGAACGCGGCGCGGCGCCGGCCCCGAGGGCTCGGCCGCGCAGCCGCCCGCCACCGCGCCGGCCGGGCTCGGCGGCACCGCAGCCGCCACGACCACGGGAGGAGTGTCCGAGAGCCGGGAGCCTGCCGAGAAGAGCGGGCCGAGCCGCACCGACTCGTCTGCGGCCGGCCGGCCGACCGGCACGGGCACCGTCACCGGCACGACCACGAACGCGGCTGGGACCGCCACCCCGGAACCGAGGGCTGCCGAGCAGTCGCCGGGCGCAGAGAAACCATCGAGCAGGGCCGGCAGCACGAGCAGGACGAGCAGCGCAGGCAAGGCGGCCGACGCGGCGAGCGCGACGAGTACGGCCAGGCCTTCGAGGGTGCGCAGGACCACGTCGCCCCGTAGCGCGAAGAGCGCCGGTGGGGCCTCCGGCACCGGTGAGCCCGCCGACCGGCCGGCCGCGGCGCGGCGCGGCTCCACGGAGTGAGGGCGCCATGGGTACGGGACCGCTGACGACCGTTTCCTCGGCCGCCGCCGGGGCGCTGCTGGCCGCGCCCCGGCTGGTGGCCCGCGGAGCTGCACCCGCCGTCGGGCTGGCCGCCGGAGCGGTGGCCGGCGGCGCGCGGAGCGCGGTGCGGACCGCCGACGCCGCGGCCCGGGTGGGGCGCGTGGCGCGGGCGGCCCTGCCGGGCCGGGGACCCCACTGGCGGGCGGGCCGACGCGCTCACCTGGCGCTGCGCCCCGCCGTGCCCGAGCGGGTACGGGGTGTGGGGGGCGTGGAGGCGGCGGCCCGGCGGGTGGCCGCTTCGCTGGCGGAGCACCCGGACGTGCTGTTCGCCTACTGGGACGGCGGTCTCGGCCGGCTCGTGGTCGCGGCCACCGAGGACGCGGTCAGTGAACGGGTCCTCGACAAGGCCGCCGAACTCGCCGAACACCACGGCCTGGCACCGTCCGGCGGGACCTTCGGGGAGCCCGCCGACACCTGCGTCCACCCCGGTGACCCCTGCGACGTGCGCACGGCGGCGGGGGCGCTGCTGGCCGACGCGGCAGGCACCGTCGCCGCGGTCACCGG
This sequence comes from Streptomyces sp. bgisy159, assembly GCF_057707805.1. Taxonomy (NCBI): domain Bacteria; kingdom Bacillati; phylum Actinomycetota; class Actinomycetes; order Kitasatosporales; family Streptomycetaceae; genus Streptomyces; species Streptomyces sp. bgisy159. The sequence goes on from NZ_JBYIQX010000017.1 coordinate 74,751, forward strand.
CTCGGCGCTGAGACTGCCGCCCTCACCGCGGTTCGTGACCGCCGGCGTGACCATGCTCCGCGAGAACCCGCGCTTCCGGTCCTGGCTGCGCGCCGGACTCGGCCGACGGCGCAGGGACCTGCTGCTGGCCGCCGCCAACGCCGCCGCGCACGGCGCGGGCCAGACACCGACCGGCCTGGTGCTCGACGGGACCATGCGCGCGGGCGAACTGACGGAGGCGCTGGTCCGGGCCGCCGCCTTCGAGAAGCTGCATGACGGGTTGTGCGCGCCCGGCCGCGCCGGAGGGACGGCGGTGCGCCGGGCCCGGCCGCCGCTGCGCACCACTCCGGCCGAGCGGTACGCCAACTCGGCCGAGACCGGCGGGATGGTCGGCGCGGTCGCCGCACTGCTGGTCAAGCATGATGCCGGGGAGGCCGCCGAGGCGGTGCTGTCCGGGTCGCCCAAGGCCGCACGCTACGGACCCGGCGCCTTCAACGTGGTCCTGGGCTGCGCCCTGGCGCGGTCCGGGGTGCTGGTGCGCGACGCGGAGCGGCTGCGGCTGCTGGAGACCGCAGAGACCCTGGTGCTGCATCCGAGCGCCCTGCTGGCGCCGGACGGGAGCGCCGACCCCTGGGTGGAACCCGTACTGGACGCGGCGCGACGCGCGCGGCTGCGGGTCGTGGTGATGGACGATCCCGCGCTGGAGGATTTCGTCTCCCTCGCCGACCACGTCGTACCGGGCGATCGGCCGCTGGCCGACGTGGTCGACAGGATGCGCGATCGCACCGGCGGCGTCCTCGCGGTCGCCCGCCCCACGCCTTCCGGAGGCGGTCTTCCGGCGGAGGCCGGCCGGTGGACGCCCGGCGCCCCCCGAGACGCCACCGGAGCAGGCCCCGGGACAGCCGGGCGAGCGGACAGCGAAGCCGGCGCGGGCGGCCCGGACGCCCCCGGCGACGGGGGCACCCCCGGCGGCCGGGCCGCCCTCTCCCCGACCGGCGCCTCCTCCGCCTGCCTCGACGACCTGCAGACCGGCCTGGCGGCCGCCGACCTGGCCGTCGCGCTCGCCGACGGCGGCGGTCCCGTCGTGTGGTCCGCCGACGTCGTGGCGCCGCACGGGCTCGCCGACCTGTGGCGGCTGCTGGTGGCGGTGCCGGCCGCACGCGCCGTCGGCCGAAGGTCGCAGACGCTGGCCCGGTCCGGTGCGACCCTGTCCGGCCTCCTGGTGGCCGTCGGGGAGTCACGGCGCCCCGGCCGGCGGGCCGGACTGCCCGGGCTGCGGCACGCGCCGGTCGACGCGGCGGCGGCGGCCGCACTGCTCAGCGGTGGCCGTGCCGCCCTCGGCGTGGCGATGGAGCGGACGCCGCGGCCCCGGGCCCGGGTTCCGTGGCACGCCCTGCGGCCGACGGAGGTACAGCGCCGGCTGGCCCGGCGGGAGCAGGGCGAGCGGCAGGGACCGCTGGACGAGGTGGCCCACCGCGCGCACTCGGCGATGGACACCGCGGCCAGGGTCCCGGCACTGGCCCCCGCACGCTGGGGCCTGCGGCTGGCCGGTGCCGTACGCAGCGAACTGGACGACCCGCTGACCCCGGTGCTGGTGGTCGGCTCGGCCGCCTCGGCGATCCTCGGCTCGGTCGTGGACGCCCTGCTCGTCGTCGGCGCCCTCGACCTGAACGCGCTGGTGGGCGGCGTGCAGCGGCTGCGAGCCGAGCGGGCACTGGCCGGGTTGCGCGAACAGCACCAGCAGAAGGCACGGGTCGAGTCCGAGGAGTCCCCGGACGGTCCGCACACGGTGGACGCCGCCGACCTGGCCCCCGGCGACGTGATCACACTGCAGGCCGACGACGTCGTACCGGCCGACGCCCGGCTGCTGTGGCAGGACGGACTGGAGGTGGACGAGTCCGCGCTGACCGGGGAATCACTGCCGGTGGACAAGGAGGTCCGGCCCACGCCGCACGCCCCGGTGCCCGACCGCCGCTGCATGCTCTTCGAGGGGACGACCGTGGTCGCCGGACACGCCAGAGCCGTCGTCGTGGAGACGGGCGACCGTACGGAGGCGGCCCGCGCCGTCTCCCTCGCGGCCCGAACGCCCCCGGCCGGCGGGGTCCAGGCCCGGCTGCACGAACTCACCAGCAAGGCGCTGCCGTTGACGTTGGCCGGGGGAGCCGCGGTGACCGGCCTGGCACTGTTGCGCGGCACGCCGATACGGCAGGCGGTCAGCGGCGGGGTGGCGGTGGCCGTGGCCGCCGTGCCCGAGGGGCTGCCGTTGGTGGCGACGGTGGCGCAGCTGGCCGCCGCACGTCGGCTCACCCGCGGCGGGGTGCTGGTGCGCGCGCCGCGCACGCTGGAGGCGCTGGGCCGGATGGACACCGTCTGCTTCGACAAGACGGGCACCCTGACCGAGAACCGGCTGCGGCTGGTGCGGGTGACCGACACCGCCGGCACCGTCCACGAGATCACGGCCACGGCGGGCGAGGCCGTCGTACGGCTCGCCGCCCGCGCCTGTCCCCGCTTGAACGGCGGCAACGAGCGCCCCGCGCACGCCACCGACGAGGCGGTTCTGCACGCGGCCGGCGAGGACCCGTACTGGACCCAGGAGGAGGGCCTGCCCTTCGAGGCCGCCCGGGGCTACGCGGCCGCGGTGGGACGGGCGGACGGTACGTCCCTCGCCGGCGCCGGCGGCGCCGACAGAGGCACCGGTGGCGCCGCGGCGGGCACGGACCGCGGCGACGCGGCCGCCCCCGGCGATGTCGAGGACCGGCCGGGCGGCGGGGACGGCCGTTGGCTGGTCGTCAAGGGCGCCCCGGAGACGGTCCTGCCCGCGTGCGCCGACCTGCCGGACTCCGCAGCCGACGCGGCCTCGGCGCTGGCCCGCGACGGACTGCGGGTACTGGCCGTCGCCCGGCGCCGGCTGGCCGACCGGGAGGAAGCCGCCGAGACCCTGCAACAGCCCCTCGGCGAGCTGGAGTTCACCGGGCTGCTCGCGCTGGCCGACGTGCCCCGGGGGACGTCGAGGGAGTTGGTGCGCGGTCTGCGCGAGGACGGCGTACGTCCGGTGATGCTGACCGGCGACCATCCGCAGACGGCCCGGGCGATCGCCGTGGAGCTGGGCTGGCCGCGGGACACGGCGGTGGTGACCGGCGACGAACTCACCACCGCCGACCGGTCCGAGCGGGCCCGGCTGCTGCGGGACGCCGGTGTCGTCGCGCGGGTGGCGCCGGAGCAGAAACTGCAGGTCGTGGAGGCGCTGCGGGATGCCGGCCGGGTGGTCGGCATGGTCGGGGACGGAGCCAACGACGCGGCGGCGATCCGCGCCGCCGACATTGGGGTCGGCCTGAGCACCCGTGGCTCGGCCGCCGCGCGCAACGCCGCGGACATCGTGCTCACCGGTGATGACCTCCGGGTGCTGATCGAGGCGGTCGACGAGGGCCGCGCGCTGTGGCGCAGCGTCTCCGACGCGATCGTGATCCTGCTCGGCGGCAACGCGGGCGAGGTCGGCTTCGGCATGGTCGGCACCCTGCTCGGGCGGGCGGCCCCCCTGTCGACCCGTCAGATGCTGCTGGTCAACCTCTTCACGGACCTCTTCCCGGCCATGGCCGTCGCGGTCACCCCGAGGCGTGCCACGCCTGCCGACGAGGCGACCGGCGCCGGCGTGACCGGCGACGAGCTGACCAGGCGGAAGGGACCGGGGGAGGAGAGGCCCGGCGAGGCGGCGACCGACGAGGCACCCGGCGCCGCCCTGCTCGGGGGACAATTGCTCGACCGTATCCGGCACCGTGCCCTGACCACCTGTCTGGGCGCGGTGGCGGCCTGGCTGATCGGCCGGTTCACCCCGGGCACCGCGCGCCGGTCGACCACGATGGCGCTGTGTGCCGTGGTCGGCACCCAGTTGGCGCAGACTCTGACCGACCGGCGGGACAGCCCGTTGGTGCGGGTCACCGCGCTGGGCTCGGCCGCCGCCCTGGTGCTGCTGGTGCAGACGCCGGGAGCCAGTCAGGCGTTCGGCTGCACGCCTCTCGGTCCGTTCGCCTGGGCCGGTGTGGCCGTGGCCATCGCCTTGGCCCTCGTGGGCCAGCGGACCCTGCCCCGCCTGGAGCGGACGGTGCTGCGACTGGCCCGGTGACGGCACGGCTCGGCCACGGCCGGCACCGGCCACGGGCGCACGCACCGCCGTCCGGCGACCGGCCGCGACGGACCAGGGCCGAGGGACGCGGTGACCGGCCGACCGGACGTACGGCGTGGAGGGACGCGGTGACCGGCCGACCGGACCTACGCCGTCGAGAGGCGCGGTGACCGGCCGAGCGGGAGCGACGGGTGCGGCGGGGGCGTCGCGAGCCGGAGAGCCGCCGCCCGGCCGACGCGTCGGGCACTCCCGCGGGCCGTCCGATCAGACGGATCGCAGGTACTGCTCCGGCACTCGCGTCTGCGCCCCCAGGGTGCGGGCCGCGCGCCGGGCCCAGGACGGGTCGCGGAGCAGCTCACGCCCGAGGAGCACCGCGTCCGCCTCGCCGTTGGCGAGGATCTTCTCGGCCTGTTCGGCCTCGGTGATGAGCCCGACCGCGGCCACGGGCAGCGGGCTCTCGGCCTTCACCCGGGCCGCGAACGGTACCTGGTAGCCGGGTCCGGTCGGGATGCGGGCCTCGGCGACGTTGCCGCCGGTGGAGACGTCGAGGAGGTCGACGCCGTGCGCGTGCAGGTCGGCGGCGAGACGGACGGTGTCCTCAGGGGTCCAGCCGCCCTCCGGCAGCCAGTCGGTGGCGGAGACGCGGAAGAACACCGGCTTGTCCTCGGGCCACACCGCCCGCACCGCGTCGACGACCTCCAGCGCGAAGCGGGTGCGGTTCTCGTAGGAGCCGCCGTACGCGTCGGTGCGGTGGTTGGAGTACGGGGAGAGGAACTCGTGGATGAGATAGCCGTGGGCGCCGTGCACTTCCACGGCCTGGAAGCCCGCGGCGAGCGCACGCCGGGCCGCGTCGGCGAACTGCCGTACGACGGACGTCATCTGCTGGGTGGTCAGCTCTTCCGGCAGCGGGTGACCGGCCCCGAAGGCGATCGGACTGGGCGCGACGGGCCGCCAGCCGCCCTCCTCGGCCCCCAGTGGCGCGCCACTGCGCCAGGGCTGGTCCGTCGACGCCTTCCGCCCGGCATGGGCGAGTTGCACGGCCGGCACGGTGCCCTGCGCGGTGAGGAAGCCGGTGATACGGCGCAGCGCCTCGGCCTGGGTGTCGTTCCACAGGCCCAGGTCGTACGGCGAGATGCGGCCTTCCGGGCTGACGGCGGTGGCCTCGACGATGATCAGGCCGGTGCCGCCGGCCGCCCGGGCCGCGTAGTGGGCGAAGTGCCAGTCGGTCGGAGCGCCGGCCGTCGGTCCGTCGGGGGCGGCCGAGTACTGGCACATCGGCGGCATCCACACCCGGTTCGGGATCGTCAGGTCACGCAGGGTCCAGGGCTCGAAGAGCGCGCTCACGGCGACTCCAATCGTCACGGTGCCGGTGTCTGCTCCTACGATAGGCATCGTAGTACGTCGAGTGTCAAACTACGACGTCTCTCGTACAATGGGGGTCCCGAAGGAAGTGGAGCCATCGTGACCACCCCCGCCGTGAGCAGCCGTGACCTCCCGCATCCGCGGCGCGAGGACATCCGGCTGGAGCCCGTGCTGCACGCGCTGTCCGACCCGATGCGGCTGCGGATCGTCCGTGAACTCGCCGCCTGCGGCGACGAGCTGACCTGCTCGCAGTTCGAGCTGCCGGTCACCAAGTCGACGACCACGCACCACTTCCGGGTGCTGCGTGAGGCCGGCGTGATCCGGCAGACCTACCGTGGGACCGCCAAGATGAACGGCCTGCGCAAGGGTGACCTTGACGTACTCTTCCCCGGGTTGCTGGACGGCGTGCTCGCCGCCGCCGACCGGCAGTCGACCCGCCTGGGGGACGGCTGACCGCCTGGGGGGTGAGCGGTCGGCTCGGCCGGGGCGGCGCCGCGGCGATCATGCCTGCCGTCGAGGGTTCCCGGCCGTCCGGTACGCGTGTCTGTCCGTGTGTGGGGTGTGATCATGCGGTTGGGCCGCGCCGGCTTCCTGGCCGCGCGTCACGCCCGCCGTTGATCACGGCGCCCTGCGCGCCGCCGCCGGGCGCGCCGCCGCCGGGCGCACCGCCGATCGGGACCGTTGCCCGAGAGCCCGGGTTGGCGTGCCCGTTTCCGTATCGCCCGGCGTGCCCGTTCCGCATCGTCCCGGCTGCGTGCGACCGCCGGCCCCGTCAGCCGGTGGCCCCTCGGAGCAGCTTGCGCATCCGTTCGATCTCGCTCGTCTGCTGGGCGACGACCTCGTCCGCCATCTCCTCCACCAGCGCGTTGTTGCCCTGCGCCTTGACGCCCGTGGCCATGGTGACCGCTCCTTGGTGGTGAGTGATCATCAGGGTGAGGAAGAGCTCGTCGAACGCCGCCCCGCGGGCCCCGCGCAACCGCGTGAGTTGGGCCTCGCTCGCCATGCCGGGCATCATGCCCTGCTCCTGCCCCTCCCCTTGCCCCTGCCCGTTCCCGTGCTCGTGTGCGTGCGCGCCCTCGGTCTCGCTCTGACCGTGGGCCGCCAGCCAGCCGCGCATCGCCTCGATCTCCGGCCCCTGGGCCGCGGTGATCCGGGCGGCGAGCCGTTCGACGTCGCCCGACCCGGCGTGCTCCGGGGCGAGTTCGGTCATCTCCAGAGCCTGCCGGTGATGTGTGATCATCATCCGCACGTACGCCACGTCCGCCGCGTTCGGGGTGTCGTCGTCCGCCCGGCGCCGGTTCGCCTCCTCGGCGGACAGGGTGCGGTTGGCCTCGCCCGGTCCGCCCGGCACGATCACCGACGGCCCGCTGGCCGCGGGGCGCCCGGCGTCGCCGGACCCGTCGCACCCCGCCAGTGCCGAGAGGATCAGCGAGGCGGCGACAACAGCGGCGGTGCGGAGGGGGAATGTACGGCGGATCGGCACAACGACCTCCTGAAACAGGCGAGTTGAAGAACCGTCGACGAGCCCGCACGGGCCCGGGAGCGCCGTGGCCGGGAATGTCCCCGGCCCGGACGTGGCCCCTGTTGGCCTGTGCATGACCATGACCATACTCGGAGGAGCGTGCACCGTTCCCCTGCGAACGGCAACGAGGGAGGACACACAGTGACCCTGTTGAACGATCCCCGAACGCGTCGCAGACGCCTGGCCGCGGCGGCGGCCGCCGCCGGCCTCCTGGCCGCCCTGCTGACCGCGGCCCCGGCGGGAGCCGTCCCCGACCCCGGAGACGCCCCGGCCGCCGGACACCAGGTGCCGAACAGCACACAGGCTCGCACGGCGCGGGCGATCGCGGCGGGTGAGATCCCCGGCCAGGACCAGATCGTGCACTCCGCCAACATCGAACACCTCGCCAACGTCCCCAAGGACGCGCTGGCCGGCACCAACTCGGACCTCGCCTTCCAGGGCAGGTACGCCTTCGCCGGCAACTACGACGGCTTCCGGGTCTTCGACATCAGCGACCCGGCGACGCCGAGGACCGTCGCCCAGGTGCTGTGCCCCGGTTCCCAGAACGACGTGTCCGTCTCGGGCAACCTGCTCTTCCTGTCCACCGACTCCTCACGCAGCGACAGCAGTTGCAACAGCACCACCCAGCCCGCGACCGAGAAGTCCTCCTGGGAGGGCATGAAGGTCTTCGACATCACCGACAAGGCCAACCCCCGCTACGTCGCCGCCGTCGAGACCGCCTGCGGCTCACACACCCACACGCTGGTGCCCGAGCGGGACAGCGTCTACATCTACGTCTCCTCGTACTCGCCCGACGCCGCCTACCCCGACTGCCGGCCGCCGCACGACGGCATCTCCGTCATCAAGGTGCCGCGCAAGGCGCCCGAGAGAGCCGCCGTGGTGGGCTTCCCGGTCCTCTTCCCGGGTGACGGCCCGGACGGCGGCGGCAATCCGGGCGCGCCCACCAACCCCGGCGTGTCCAAGACCACCGGCTGCCACGACATCACGGTCCTGCCCGGCAAGGACCTCGCCGCCGGCGCCTGTATGGGCGACGGCATCCTGTTCTCCATCGCGGACCCCGAGCGCCCCAAGGTCCTCGACCGAGTGCAGGACAACGTCAACTTCGCCTTCTGGCACTCCGCGACGTTCAACCGGAAGGCGAACAAGGTCGTTTTCACCGACGAGCTGGGCGGCGGCGTCGGCGCCACCTGCAACGCGGCCGTCGGCCCGGACCACGGAGCCGACGGCATCTACGACATCGTCGGGCGGGGCGACCACCGCAGACTGGTCTTCCGCGGCTACTACAAGATCCCGCGCCACCAGGCCGACACCGAGAACTGCGTCGCCCACAACGGCTCGCTCATCCCGGTCAAGGGCCGCGACATCATGGTGCAGGCCTGGTACCAGGGCGGCGTCTCCGTCTGGGAGTTCACCGACTCGGCCCATCCCCGGGAGATCGCCTACTTCGAGCGCGGCCCGCTGAGCACCGAGCGGCTGGTGACGGGCGGCTCCTGGTCGGCGTACTACTACAACGGCTACATCTACTCCAACGACATCGCCAAGGGGCTCGACGTCCTGAAGCTGACCGATCGCCGCACCGACCCGGCGCAGCGCGTGCGCCTGCACCAGCTCAACGTGCAGACGCAGCCGGACTACTTCGGCTGACCCGGCGGCCCGCCGGTCTGGAAGAAGCGCGACAGATCGGTGTCACACCTCCCGCCGGGCGCCTCGGTGTCCGGCGGGGCCCCCTGGGACCAGTCCAGCCGGTACCGCCGGAACAGTTCCGCGCGCAGGACCGCGATCGGCATCGGCGCGTTGGGCAGGACCATCGCGAAGACCGAGCCCATCAGCAGCGAACGCAGCATCGGGTAGTCGGTCGCCACGTCAGGCGAGCCGTGCCGGGCCACGGTGTCGCGCAGCAGCTCGGCCAGCCGCTGCTGCTCCGGGCACTGGACGAACCCCTCGCTGTCCAGCAGGCCCGCCATGTGCTGGCGCATCAGCACCGTGCGGTCCCGGGCCAGCCCCAGCACCGCGTCGATGGCCCGCGCCATCCGCTCCGCGCCGTCCTCGGTACGCGGCTCCCGCTCCAGCGCCTCCTCCAGTGTGCGGTGCATCAGACGGTGCACGGCCGACTGCACCAACTGGCGTTTGCCGGGGAAGTAGTACGACACCAGACCGCGCGCGGTGCCCGCCCGATCCGCGATGTCGGCCAGCGTGGTGGCCTCGTACCCGCGCTCGCCGACCAGCTCCAGTGCCGCCTGCAGAAGCCGCTCGCGAGAACGGCGCCGCAATTCTTCATTGACCGAGGCGCTGCGAGGCGACATCCTGGACTCCTGCGTTGATTGGCTGCCAGCCAATATACTCAACGCGTTCCGGTGCGGCCCTTCGGGGCCCGGCCGCACTGCCGTCCGTCTCGGGCGACGCGGGGGATCGTCCGAGACGGGCGCGTTGCGCCCCTCAAGTTCGCTCAGGCTACTTTCCATAGGGGTGGCAGGCCGGCGCGGTCGCCTCTCAGCTCACGAGGCCGAGTACCGGCCGCAGGCCGTCCGGGCGCTCCGCCGCCGGCAGATGGTCCACGAAGTGCACCGCGCACCCCAGCGCCGCCGCGCCGCCGTCGGCCCGCCGGTCGTCACCCACCATCAGCGTCCGGCGCGGATCGGCGCCCAGCGCCTCGCAGGCCGCCGAGAACAGCCGCGGATGCGGCTTCTGCACCCCGTGCTCGTACGACAGCACATACACGTCGACGTACCGGTCCAGGCCATGGGCGCGGAACACCGGGCGCAGGTCCCACCCGATGTTGCTCACCACGCCCACCCGCGCGCCGCGCTCGCGCAGCGCGCCGAGCACCTCGACGGCATCCGGGTACACGGTCCACGCGGCCGGCCTCATGTGCCGGTCGTACAGCGCCTCGTACAGGGCCGGGTCCGGCAGCGGGACCTGCCGGGCGAGCCCCGTGTACGCGGCCCGGTGCAGCTCCGCGCTCTCGTCCCGGGAACGCCAGACCTCGGCCAGCTCCTCGGGAACGGACCTCGGAGCGGCCCCGCCGGGCAGCGCCCCGGCCTCCTCCAGCGCCCGCGCGGTGGTGGCCAGTTCGGCCGCCGGGAGCGTGTACCCCGCCTCGCCCAGGGTCGCGCGCAGCCAGGACTCGGCGGACTCGATACGGAACAGAGTGCCCGAGAAATCGAACAGAACGCTCGTCATGGACCGATCCTAGGCAGCGGTGATCGTGCTCGGGGGGCGAAGTGCCGGGCGTGCGGGAGATCACCGTCGCACAGCACACGCACGATGTGAGCCTCGCGCACCCCGTCCCGCGCCCCGCACCGACTGGTTGCTCACCTCGGCCGTGTGTCCCTCGCTCCCGCCCGCGGGGGCCACGTGCTCGCTCCGGCGGACGGCGGGACGCAGAAGGTCGTCCGGGGCCGCGACGTGGCGTACGGCCCGGCCGTGCCGTACGCGCAGGGCCCTGCGCGGGACCGGGCGGGCAGAGCGCAAGGCGGGACGGGGCCGGAGGAGGCCGCAAACCGGCGGTGGCGCGCGTTCACGGCCGCCACCGCTGGTGGGCCGCGACCGCGCCGGCGACCAGCGTGGCGCCGAGCAGCCAGCCCCCGACGACGTCCGAGGGCCAGTGGACGCCGAGCCAGACCCGGGTCAGGCCTACGCCCACCACGGAGACCGACGCCGCCGCCACCGCCGTACGCCAGAGCAAACGCCCGGCGCCCCCGCGGCGCAGGAGCCACAGCAGCAAGCCGCAGACCACTGTGGCGGTCATCGCGTGGCCGGAGGGGAAGGCGGCGTAGTGGGCGGAGTCGACGGGGTCCGGCCAGACCGGGCGGTCCCGGCCCACGGCGGCCTTCAGACCCTGCTGGACGAGGGTTCCGCCCCAGATGGCCGCCATGAGCCAGACGGCCGTCCACACGGCCGACCGGCGCCACACCAGCCACACCGCCACCGCCACGCTCAGCAGACGCAAGGTGACCGGGTCCCAGACCCAGTCGGTGAGGATCCGGCACGCGTGCGTGAGGCCCGGTTCGCCGACGGCCCAGCGGTGGGTGGTCCGGCTGATGTCGCCGTCCGTCTCCACCAGTGGCCGCCAGGCGGCCGCCACCAGCGAGAGCAGCACCGCGGAGCAGACGCCGAGGAGCACGGCGAGGCGGGCGGCGGGACGGTGGCCGGTCGGCCGGGTCGGGGCGGCGACGGACGAGCTGTGCATACAGCGATCCTCGCCGACTCATGGGCCGAGAGGCCACCACGGGGCCCCAGCCGTTCGGGATCTCCCGCAGAACACCGAGCCGTTCGAGATCAAACGCAGAACACCCAGCCGTTCGGGATGGATCTACCGCAGAGCACCCAGCGCCGGGGCGAACGTCACCAGAACCGGCACCACCGGCGCCAACGCCGCGGTCGTCGCCAGCCCCATGCGCCGGACCGCGCTCAGCCGGTCCGGTGGGGTCAGCAGCCGATGCACCCGCTCGGGCAGATGGCCCCGCGGGGCGGGGGAGGCGGCGAACGCCCCCCGGTCCTCGTTGAGCTCGACCAGCGCCAGCGCGACCGTCAGCCGGCCGTGGCGGCGCGAGGCCATGTCGTCGGCGGCCAGCTCCACCAGCCGGTGCATCTCGCCCCGGAACGCCGCGAAAACCGGCACTTGCGGAAAGCCGCCCGCCAGCGCGGCCGAGCAGTGCAGCAGCCAGTGGTGCCGGGCCTGCGCGTGACCCTCCTCGTGGGCCCGTACGGCGTCCAGCTGACGTCCCTTGAGACGGCGCAGCGCGGCCGTGGTCACCACCAGCCGGGGCGGGGCTCCGGGCAGCCACCAGGCGTCCGGCCGCTCACCCTCCAGCACCACCAGCCGCCCGGCGTCCGGTTCCTCTCCGGGCAACAGCGGTGCCCGAAGCAGCAGTTCGGCGTGTCCACGGCGATTCCGGCGCCGGGCGCCCGCGACCTCCCGCACCAGCATCGCGCCGCTCCACAGCCCGCCCAGGGCGAGCGCCACAGCCGTGGCCGCCGCCCAGGGACCGGCCGCGCCTAGGGCGTAGGCCTCCACGACCGATTCCGGCGCCGGCGCGAACACGTGCCCGCGCACCGCCTGCCAGGCGGCCGCCGCGCTCAACGTCATCGACAGCGCGCAGCACACCAGCACCGCCGCCACCACGCACTGCCACACCCACAGCGCGACCACCGGCTCCCGGTCCGGCCAGTCGGCCCGGGCCAGCACCCGGGGTGCCCCGACGGCGGTCAGCGCGCCGATCAGCAGCAGGACCGCGGGCAACATCATGAACGGCAGCCTATGAGCGGCGCGCCGCCCGGCGGTACGTCTGCGGACGGCAAAGTGACACAGACCACGAGGGGCCCGGCGGCGCACCCTCACATCGCGAGCAGCATCGCCAGCATGCCGATGCCCATCGAAAGCCGACAGGCTCGTGCCAGTTCCGGCCGGTCGCCCCAGCGCACTGGGGCACCCCCGCCACCGCCGCCGGCCGCCGCCGGCAGCAGCCGGGCCCCCGTCACCAGCACATAGGCGGCGAAGTACAGCAGCAGGGCGCCGGTCAGCAGCGGTACCCCGGAGCCGCCGGCCCCGTGTCCGTGCCCGTGTCCGTGCCCGTGGGCCTGCTCCGGCACGGCGGCCATCACCACCGCCATGTAGACCATCGCCGCCGCGCCGACCAGATGGTGCAGGTGGTGGGCGTCGGTCCGGGCCGACCACAGCGCGTTCAGCCCTGCCGCGCCGAACACCACCGCGTAGACCGGCCACGCCCATCCGGGTTGCGGGAACACCGCGGCCGGCACGGCCATCACGGCCATGCCGAAGCCCATCAGAGCCTCCCCGCCCGCGGCGCGCCGCTGCTCCGGGACCCTGCTGCGCATCCGCAGCACACAGTAGGACCCGGTCAGCGCGCACAGCGCCACGAGCATCCAGCCGGGCGATGTCGGTCCGTGCACGCCTACCTCCCCGCCGCAGTGCGTTCCCGTCGCTGGATGCGATGCCCGGGGCGGGCGGAGCGCACGCGAGCGCAAGGGGGTGTACGGGAGCACTCGCGGGAGCACGGCAGGCGGGGTGGTGAGTGGGCGCCGCCCGTCCGGTGTTTCGTGACCGGGGCGTCAGGGCACCTCGCGCACTGTGCGCCGGTGGGTGGAGCGCCGGTCGTCGATCTCCGCCCACCGGTCGCCGTAGACGGTCCCGACGACCTCCGGGAAGCGTACGAAGTCGTGCGGGAAGCCCAGCGGCACCGCGCTCACCTCGTCCAGCCGGGCCACGGCGTCCGCGTCCAGGTCTACGTCGAGACAGCCGAGGTTGTCGGCGAGCCGGCTCTGCAGGGTGGCACCGACGATCGGCACGATGTTCCCCGGCCGCCGCAGCAACCAGGCCGGCGCCACCTGGGCCGGGCTCCAGCCGCCTGCTCCGCGATCTCCAGCACCGCCGTGACCACGGCCTCCTCTCGCGGGTCGGTCCCGGCGTCCGCGCCCAGCCGGCGCGTCTCGCCACGGCGGTACTGCATGCCGACGACGCCAGGAGCTGGAGCGCGCTCCAGCGCAAACCTGCGCCGGGGACCGGTGTCACAGACCCGGCCGGTAGCGGAGCGGATGGTCCGCCGGGACCTCCACGAGCACGATCGGCGTGCCGTCGGGGTCCGCGACCCACATCTCCACCAGCCCCCACGGCTCCTTCACCGGAGGCCGGACGATGTCCACCCCCTCGGCGCACAGCTCCTCGTGGGCCGCCGCCGCGTCCTCCACCTGCAGCCACAGCCGCACCGAGCCGTCCGGCGGTGCTTCTGCGCGGCCGGAGAGCTCCAGGAAGCCGCCGCCCAGGAAGTACACGGTGCCGCGCTCCGGGCCCGTGCCGAACTCGCGGTGGACGGCGAGGCCGAGGCGACGGCCGTAGAAGTCACGGGAGCGCTCGGGGTCGGTGGGCCGCAGCAGGACGCGGCTGCTCAGTACGTGGACCATGCATCCGCACCCTAGTGGCGGCGCTACCCTCATCGGTGCCCCAGCAGCACCGCCAAGACCGGAGACACGCCGTATGGACAGCGCCACCTCCACCTCCACCTCCACCACCGCCCCCGTCTTCCGTGACGCCACCGACGCCGACGTGGACGCGTTGGTCGCGTTGGTCGAGTCGGCCTACCGCGGGGAGACCAGCCGGACCGGCTGGACCACCGAGGCGGACATCCTGGACGGGCAGCGCACCGACCCGGAGGAGGTGCGACAGGTCCTCAGGACGCCCGGCAACCGGCTACTGGTCTTCGAACGCGAAGGCGCGATCATCGCCTGCTGCCGGCTGGAGCACCGCGACGACCACGCCTACTTCGGCATGTTCGCGGTCAGCCCTGCCCTGCAGGGCGAGGGCCTGGGCCGGACCGTCCTCGCCGAGGCGGAGCGGCAGGCCCGCGCGGCCTGGGGCGTCACGGCCGTGCACATGACGGTGATCTCGGTGCGCGAGGACCTCATCTCCTGGTACGAGCGGCGCGGCTACCGCCGTACGGGGGAGCTGACCCCCTTCCCGTACGGCGACGAGCGCTTCGGTGTGCCGCTCCGCTCCGACCTGCAGTTCGAGCTGCTGGTCAAGTCCCTGGTGTGACGCTCACGCGGTGAAGCGGCCGGTGCGCTTGATCTCGGGGTAGTCGGTGGTGGCGCCGTCCAGGCCCAGTGCGCGCACCAGCCGCAGCTGTTCCTGGGTGTTCACCACCCAGCCGAAGACGCGCAGGTCCCGTCTGCGGGCCAGCTCGACGATCTCCAGGGTGAGCCGCCGGATGTTGAGGACGAGCGTGGCCGCGCCGACCGCCGCGGCCCGGTCCACCACGTCCGTGCTGTAGCGGCTGCCCACAAGTGCCGTGCGTACCCCCGGCACCAGCCGGGTGATCTCGGCGAGCGCCTCGTCGTGGAAGGACAGCACCTCCACCCGGTCGACCAGGTCCCGGGCGCGCATGACCTCGGCCAGCGCCTGCGCCGCCCGCACGTCCTTGATCTCGGCCTGGAGCGGTGCCCGCACCGCGTCCAGGACCTCCTCGAACACCGGTACGCGCTCCCCGCGCCCCGCGTCCAGGGTGCGCAGTTCGGCGAGGGTCTGCTCGGAGATCGGCCCGGTGCCGTCGGTCGTGCGGTCCACGTCCGCGTCGTGCATGACGACGAGCGCGCCGTCCTTGCTCAGATGCAGATCTAGTTCGATGACGTCGAGGCCGGCCTGCTCGGCGGCGACGAACGAGCGGACGGTGTTCTCGGGCTCGACGCCCATGACCCCGCGATGACCGATGGTGAGGAAGTTCAAGGTCGCCTCGCTTCCGGTGGACGACGGCGGCCGGAGCCGCGGCCTGGTGCTCTTCGCACGCCATGTACCCGTTCGTACACCGGAGTTCGCATGCACGTCACCGGGGTGGGGAAGTAGCCGTCTGACCGATGACCGACAGGAAAAACTGCGGTGACCATGGGTTTGAGCAGGACGATTTACTGACGGCCCCCTTGCTGTAGGCATCCTTCTGTGCCTACGGTGTCCCCACGGCAGCTTCTCCCGTGGAGGATGGGACATGACGGAAATTCTTGTGCAGGCGGGTACGGAGGGGCAGGTTCCTCCGGTGAGCAGGGTGGTGGAGCACCCGGCCTGGCCCCGGCTCAAGGATGCCGTGGAGCGGATCAGGCCCTGGCAGTCGACGGACGGCTCGATCGACTTCACCGCGGACGGTGCCCCCGAGCGCGCCGACGCCGAGGCCGCCGTACGCGAGGTGACCGAGGCCGTCGAGGAGCTCTCCCCGCTGCTCACCCACGACGCCGACTACCACCAGGCCCTGGTCAAGGACCTCCGGGCCTGGGCCGAGGGCGGTTTCGAGGTTCCCGACTTCCTGGACTCCCTGCTGGCCTTCCAGCCCGCCGCCGACCGCCGCGACGGTCTGCAGCACCTCGTCGTCTTCCCGATGTACACCCAGAACGGCAACCCCGACCGCAATCTCGAAGCGGTCGTGCTGCGCATGGTGTGGCCGGACTGGCTGGCCGAGCTGGAGTCCACCCGCTACGACAACCCGCTGTTCTGCGGCATCACCTTCGAGGACTTCACGTCCGGCTACGACACCAACTCGGCCGTGCTGTTCCCGGAGACCATCGCGGTGCGCGAGGCGCCGGAGCGCTTCACCTGGGGCGGCATCTTCTGCGACCGCGAGGCGGCCCGCTTCCGCCGGGTCACCGAGGCCGCCGTCGACATCCTCGGCCTGGACCTGCCCGAGGACATCGCCGCCATGGTCCACGACCAGAAGCGCTGCGAGGAGGCCTTCGTCCTGTGGGACATGGTCCACGACCGCACCCACAGCCACGGCGACCTCCCGTTCGACCCCTTCATGATCAAGCAGCGCCAGCCGTTCTGGATGTACGGCCTGGAGGAGCTGCGCTGCGACCTCACCGCCTTCAAGGAGGCCGTGAAGCTGCAGGCCGACGGCGTCCCGCAGGCCCGCGACGTGCAGTACGCCGTGCTGTTCGACCGCATGTTCCGCTTCCCGGTCACCGGCGACCGCCGGCGCAACTACGACGGACTCGGCGGCCAGCTGCTCTTCGCCTACCTGCACAAGCACGATGTCGTCCGCTGGACCGACAACAAGCTGCACATCGACTGGCAGCGGGCCCCCGAGGTCACCAACCAGCTGTGCGGCGAGATCGAGAAGCTGTACCGGGACGGCATCGACCGGCCCAAGCTCGTCCACTGGTTCGCGGGCTACGAGCTGGTCTCCACGTACCTCGCGCCGCACCCCGGCTCGAAGTGGGCCAAGGGCCCGGACGCCCTGGACCTGAGCCAGCCGCCGCGCAAGCTCGTCGATGACGTGCTTCCGGACGAGTTTCCGCTGAGCATGTTCTATGAGGCGCTGGCCAAGAAGCTCAAGCATGTGATCGCCTCTACCCGGGGCATCACCGCGGCCGGCGCCGAGCGGGCCGCCGCGTGAGCGACCCCGTCCAGAACACTGCTACGGAGGCGAAGACCATGGGGAACGGGGCTCTCAGCGGTGCGGTGATCGCGGTTGCCGGCGCGGGCGGTCCGGCCGGCCGGGCGGCACTGCTGCGGCTGGCGGAGGCGGGTGCGACCGTCGTCGGCGCCGACAACGACCCGGAGCGGCTGTCGGAGGCCGTGGACGCGGCCCGGTACGCGCGGGGAGGTGCGACCGTCACCGGCGAGACCGTCGACCTGCTCGACCTGGACGCGACCCGTGACTGGGCCAACCGCACCGAGAAGGAGTTCGGCCGCGTCGACGGCCTGGTCCATCTCGTCGGCGGCTGGCGCGGCAGCGAGACCTTCACCAAGACCAGTCTGGACGACTGGGACTTCCTGGAGCTGCTGCTGATCCGTACGGTGCAGCACACCTCGCTCGCCTTCCACGAGGCGCTGCAGCGCAGCGAACGCGGGCGGTACGTCCTGATCAGCGCGGCGGGCGCGACCAGGCCCACCGCGGGCAACGCCGCCTACGCCGCCGGCAAGGCGGCCGCCGAGGCGTGGACACTGGCCATGGCCGACTACTTCCGCAAGGCCGGGGGCGAGCAGGGGCCCACGTCGGCGGCTGCCATCCTGGTGGTGAAGGCGTTGGTGCACGACGCGATGCGCGCCGACCGCCCCAACGCGAAGTTCGCGGGCTTCACGGACGTCAACGACCTCGCCGAGGCCATCGTGGGTGTCTGGGACAAGCCCGCCGCCGAAGTGAACGGACAGCGCCTGTGGCTCACCGAGAAGCCGTGAACCCTCCCAGGACCGACGCGCGTCGTCATCACGACCCGGAGGTCCGCGGTTTCGCCAGCGACAACTACGCCGGAGCGCACCCGGAGGTGATGGCCGCCCTGGCCCTGGCCAACGGCGGCCATCAGGTGGCGTACGGCGAGGACGACTACACCGAGAACCTCCAGCGGATCATCCGCGGTCACTTCGGCCCCACCGCCGAGGCCTTCCCGGTCTTCAACGGCACCGGGGCCAACGTCGTCGCGCTCCAGGCGGTCACCGACCGCTGGGGCGCGGTGATCTGTGCCGAGAGCGCCCACATCAACGTGGACGAGGGCGGCGCGCCCGAACGGATGGGCGGCCTGAAGCTGCTCACCGTGCCCACGCCGGACGGCAAGCTCACGCCCGAGCTGATCGACCGGCAGGCGTGGGGCTTCGAGGACGAGCACCGCGCGATGCCGCAGGTCGTCTCGATCACCCAGAGCACCGAGCTGGGCACCCTCTACACGCCCGACGAGATCCGCGCGATCTGCGAGCACGCCCACGCGCACGGCATGAGGGTCCACCTCGACGGCTCCCGGATAGCCAACGCGGCGGCGTCCCTGGACGTGCCCATGCGCACCTTCACCAACGCGGTCGGCGTCGACATCCTGTCCCTGGGCGGGACGAAGAACGGCGCGCTGTTCGGCGAGGCCGTCGTCGTCATCAACCAGGACGCCGTGCGCCGGATGAAGCACCTGCGCAAGCTGTCCATGCAGCTCGCCTCCAAGATGCGCTTCGTCTCGGTGCAGCTGGAGGCCCTGCTCGCCAAGGACCTCTGGCTGCGCAACGCCCGCCACGCCAACGAGATGGCCCAGCGCCTCGCGGAGGGCGTCCGCGCGGTGCACGGGGTGGAGGTCCTGTACCCGGTGCAGGCCAACGGCGTCTTCGCCAAGCTGCCGAACGAGGTCGGCGAGCGCCTGCAGAAGCGGTTCCGCTTCTACTTCTGGGACGAGGCGGCCGGGGTGGTGCGCTGGATGTGCGCGTTCGACACGACCGAGGAGGACGTGGACGCGTTCGTCGCGGCCCTCAAGGAGGAGATGGCGCGGTAGTCGCCGAGCTCACTGCATAGGTATGCGGTCACCTGAAAAGTCATTGACTGTCAGGTGATCGCTTTCCTATGCTCTCGGGGCATGCAGCTGATCCAGACGGACCCTGACCTATCCGCATATCTGGCCGCCGACGAGGTCATCGACCACCACCACCCGGTGGTCCGTGACACAGCCTCGCGACTCGCCAAGAGCGCGGCGGATTCGTATGACTATGCGCGGAGCGCCTTCGAGTTCGTCCGCGACGCGATCCCCCACTCCCAGGACTCGGGCGACCCGCGCGTCACCTGGCGCGCCTCCGACGTCCTCGCCCTGGGCACCGGCATCTGCTACGCCAAGGCCCACGCGCTGGCCGCCCTGCTGCGGGCCGAGGACATCCCGACCGCGCTGTGCTACCAGAGCTTCGACGTGGTCCACGGCCTGGTCGCCGTACGCTTCCGCGGGTCCTGGCACCGCCAGGACCCGCGCGGCAACAAACCCGGGATCGACGCGCAGTTCTCCCTGGACGGCGAGCGGCCGGCCTTCGTTCCCGACCCGGCCGCCGACGAGTGCGACCACCCCGAGCTGTACGCCGCCCCCCACCCGGACGTCGTGCGAGCCCTGCGGGCGGCCTCCGACCTGCCGGAGCTCTGGGCGACCCTGCCGACCGCGCTGCGCGCCGTCACACCGGTCCGGTGAGCGGCTCCCGCTGATCCGAGGAAGCCGGCCATCTGACGCCGGCCGCCGTCGGCGCGGGTGGCCACCACCGCGTGGCCGGGCTCCCGGCCCGCCACGGGGGCCGCGGTGAGGCGTGCCCACCGCGGCCGTGCGGGGCTTCGCCGGGACCCGGGTGCGCGCGGCGGATCCCGTCCGGTCGGGTCGGTCTGTGGGCGGCGGTGCTGCGCGGGCACCGGCTGCTCGGCGCGTCGTGGTGCCGGCGCCGCCCGCCGCGACCGCCACGGTCGCGCCGCTGCCGCTGCCGCTCACCGACTCGGCGCCGCATTCCTCGCCCCCGTGGCGCGTTCGGCCTGCCGGTCGTTCGCGGGCGGCGTCAGGCCCCGGCCGGCCTCCGGTTCACCGCCCGGACCCTGTCGCCCGCCGTGCGCGGACCGTCGTAGGGGGTCAGCCGGCCTCGGCCTGGCGGACCTGCTCCGGAGTCGGCGCGGTCCCGCCCAGGTGGGCGGGCATCCACCAGGTGTCCTCCGGGCCCTTGGGGCGGACCGGGTAGGCGCGCTGCGCGGCTTCCAGCAGCTCCTGGACGCGCTCGCGCAGCTGGCGGGTGATGGCGCCCGCGTACTTGTCCTTGGACGCCTCGATCGCCTCGCCGACCCGGATGGTGATGGGGGTGTGGCTGCGCCGGAAGTTGCGCGGGTGGCCCTTGGTCCACAGCCGCTGGGTGCCCCACAGGGCCATCGGGACCAGCGGGACGCCGGCCTCCTGGGCGAGCCGGGCGGCACCCGACTTGAAGCTCTTCAGGCAGAACGACTGCGAGATCGTGGCCTCCGGGAAGACGCCGACGATCTCGCCTGCCCGCAGCGAGTCGAGGGCGTGCGCGTAGGCGGCCTCGCCCTGCCCGCGGTCCACGGGGATGTGCTTCATGCCGCGCATCAGCGGGCCGGAGATCCGGTGCCGGAACACCGACTCCTTCGCCATGAAGCGCACCAGGCGCTTCTGCGGGAGCGCGGCCAGACCGTCGAAGATGAAGTCGAGGTAGCTGATGTGGTTGCTGACCAGCACCGCCCCGCCCGTGCGCGGGATGTTCTCCGACCCGGTGCAGTCGATCTTGAGGTCCCAGATCTTGAACATCGTCTTCGCGAGACCGACGACGGGACGGTACACAAGCTCTGCCATGTGCGGGGCGGACCCTTCCTTCTTCTCTCACAGCCTGGAAGAGGGGTCTCTCCGGCGCGGAAAGTTACGCAGCCGTAGGTTTACGGCTTTCGCAGATCGTGCCCCATCAACGGCCGGACAGCCAGTCCTCGTGCCCGTGGGCGGCGAGATTCTCGTCACGTCCGTGCCGGGACCTCCTATCCTCGACGGAAGCAGGAGCGACCAGGTGGGAGGCGGGTGTGCGCGGGCACGACGAGGACCGGCGGCTCGGAGCCGACCGGCTGGGCGGCGAACTCGGCGAGCGCGCCACGCTCGTACAGTTCTCCACCGCCTTCTGCGCGCCCTGCCGGGCCACGCGGCGGGTGCTGGCCGAGGTGGCCGGCCTGGTGCCCGGCGTGGCCCACCTGGAGATCGACGCGGAGGCCCGGCTCGACCTGGTCCGGGAGCTGGACGTCGTACGGACGCCGACGGTGCTGGTCCTCGACGCCGCCGGCCGGATCGTGCGGCGGGCCGCCGGTCAGCCCCGCAAGGCGGACGTCATCGCGGCTCTCGGCCGGGCGTTGTGAGCGGTTCCGGGGCGCGTACGGCCGGTCAGTGAGCCATCTCCCACATCGCGGTACGTACTTGACTGGACACGCTGCCTGTCGTCAGCCTGACCGTATGCGTCAGGAACTCCTTCTCCACGGACGGGTCCACGTCGACCTGCTCCGTACCGCGAGCGCGTGCTGTCCGGGCCGTTGAGCAGCCCCGGACACCCACGTCACCTCTCGCAGAAGGACCACTCCATGACGGCCCTGCCCGACCTCGGCACCGCCCGGCTCGGCTCCCCGGAGCTCCTGCGCTCCGTCTTCCGGCGGCACGCGGCCGGAGTCGCCGTGATCACCGCGCCCGGCGCCGGCGGTCCGGCCGGTTTCACCGCCACCTCGCTGACCTCGGTCTCCGCCGACCCCCCGATGCTCTCCTTCGGTATCGGGACCCGCGCTTCCAGCTGGCCCGCCGTGTCCCGGGCGGACCACGTGGGCGTGCACATACTCTCCGAGCACCAGCGGGACCTGGCCGCCACCTTCGCCCGCAGCGGCGCCGACCGCTTCGGCCCGCCGACCTCCTGGCGCGAGGGCCCCGAGGGGGTCCCCGTCCTCGACGACGTGCTGGCCTGGCTGGTGTGCCGGGTGGTGGCCCGGGTGCCGGCCGGCGACCACCGCATCGTGCTGGCCGAAGTGGTCGTGGGTGACCCCACGGGTGCCGGCCGGCCCCTGCTCTACCACCAGGGTGCCTTCACCGCGCTGCGTGATTGATCACGGGCGCCGGGCCTGCGAAGTCGTCGGGTTCCGGTTACGCTGCGTTGCAAAGGTCACAGTTCAAAGCGCTTGCTTAGCGGGAACGAACTGGGTGTACTGACGAGTAATATTTCGGTCGGAGCGTGGGTCGCCCCGAACCGGGAACGGCCGCTTCAGGCGCCTATGCTGCCTGCAAGTAGGCAGCCGAGAACTGACGATGCAGTAGGAGAGCCGGCGTGAGCTTGAGGATCGTTGTCACTGTGAAGTACGTGCCCGACGCCACTGGCGACCGGCACTTCGCCGATGACCTGACCGTCGACCGGGACGACGTGGACGGCCTGCTCTCCGAGCTGGACGAGTACGCGGTCGAGCAGGCGCTGCAGATCTCCGAGAACTCCGACGACGACGTCGAGGTCACCGTCCTGACGGTCGGCCCCGAGGACGCCAAGGACGCCCTGCGCAAGGCGCTGTCCATGGGTGCCGACAAGGCCATCCACGTCGAGGACGACGACCTGCACGGCACCGACGCCATCGGCACCTCCCTGGTTCTGGCCAAGGCCATCGAGAAGGCCGGGTTCGACCTGGTCGTCTCCGGCATGGCCTCCACCGACGGCACCGGCGGCATCGTCCCCGCCCTGGTGGCCGAGCGCCTCGGTGTTCCTCAGGTCACGCTGCTCTCCGAGGTCTCCGTCGAGGACGGCACGGTCAAGGGCCGCCGCGACGGCGACGCCGCCTCCGAGCAGCTGGAGGCGTCGCTGCCGGCCGTCGTGTCGGTCACCGACCAGTCCGGTGAGGCCCGGTACCCGTCCTTCAAGGGCATCATGGCCGCCAAGAAGAAGCCGGTGGAGTCCTGGGACCTGTCCGACCTCGACATCGAGGCCGAGGAGGTCGGCCTGGAGGGCGCCTGGACCAAGGTCGACGGCGCGGCCGAGCGCCCGGCCCGCACGGCCGGCACGATCGTCAAGGACGAGGGCGAGGGCGGCAAGCAGCTCGCTGAGTTCCTCGCGAGCCAGAAGTTCATCTGAGGCCCGCAACCGCTGACCGCCCCTCAACTTCCGCAAGCAGGAGAGAAGAAGTCCCATGGCTGAAGTCCTCGTCTACGTCGACCACGTGGACGGTGCCGTCCGCAAGCCCACCCTGGAGCTGCTGACCCTGGCCCGCCGCCTCGGCGAGCCGGTCGCCGTGGCGCTCGGCAACGGCGCCGCGGACACCGCCGCAACGCTCGCCGAGCACGGCGCGGTGAAGGTCCTCACCCACGACGCCGCCGAGTACGCCGACTACCTGGTCGTGCCGAAGGTGGACGCCCTGCAGGCCGCCTACGCGTCCGTGTCCCCGGCCGCCGTGCTGGTCTCCTCCTCCGCCGAGGGCAAGGAGATCGCCGCCCGGCTGGCGCTGCGCATCGGCTCCGGCATCATCACCGACGCCGTCGACCTGGAGGCCGGCGACGAGGGCCCGGTGGCCACCCAGTCGGTGTTCGCCGCGTCCTTCACCACCAAGTCCCGCGTCACCACGGGCACCCCGGTCATCACCGTCAAGCCGAACAGCGCCGCCGTCGAGGCCGCCCCGGCCGCCGGTGCCGTCGAGGCCCTGGACGTGACCTTCTCCGACAAGGCCACCGGCACCAAGGTCACCGGCCGTACGCCGCGTGAGTCGACCGGCCGTCCGGAGCTGACCGAGGCCGCGATCGTGGTCTCCGGTGGCCGCGGTGTCAACGGCGCCGAGAACTTCGCGATCGTCGAGGCGCTCGCCGACTCCCTCGGCGCGGCCGTCGGCGCCTCCCGTGCCGCGGTGGACGCCGGCTGGTACCCGCACACCAACCAGGTCGGCCAGACCGGCAAGTCGGTCTCGCCGCAGCTCTACATCGCCAACGGCATCTCCGGCGCCATCCAGCACCGGGCCGGCATGCAGACCTCGAAGACGATCGTGGCGGTCAACAAGGACCCCGAGGCCCCGATCTTCGACCTGGTCGACTACGGCGTCGTCGGCGACCTGTTCGACGTCGTCCCGCAGCTGACCGAGGAGATCAAGACCCGCAAGGGCTGACCATCCGGTTCCTCTGCCGGCCACCGGCTGCACGAGGCCCCCGCGACCGCTCCGGTCGCGGGGGCCTCGGCTCGTCCCAGGCGCAGCGACGCCCGCACCGGGAATGGTCGCTGGGCGCCTGCACGCCCCATCCGTAGGTGTCCACGAGATCCGCGCCACCGTCACGTCGGGTGTCGTGAGGATCCAGTCGCGCTCCGCTTTCCGGCCGGCATCGGCGGTCGGAACCCGTGGAAGGCGCCGTACGACGACCCGCGACGCCCGGCAGCGGGCCGGGCGTCGGTGAGACCGGCGCCCGGGAGGGTGCCGTGGACCCCGCCCCCCGCGGGCGGGGGTGCGCCGAAGCCGCCGTTCACCGCCAGTGGTCCTGAGCGGGTGATGCGCGGCACGCGCCGGGCGATCGGCGCCTCCGCACGCGCGCGTGGTCGAGGCGCGGGCGAAGGCGCAGACCCGCCGCCCACCGCCGAGCCGCTCCCGGAACCGCACCCAGGCGACCACCCGCGGCACGGCCGCGCCCCAGGTAACTCGAACCGGGGAACCCGCGGAGCTGACCTCCAACAACGGCCGGTCCGGCCGGGGGCGCCGCCGGGAAGGGGCGACGCCGGAAGCACGCGAGGAGGTGAGCAGCGGGAGCGTGACGGCTGCCTGCGAGCACGGTGCGCCCTCCCGGGCGACGCCTCGGCCCGCTGCCGTCCGTCCGGTGTGCTCCGTCCACACCCGAGTCAGGATGAGGGGGAGCGGATGGCGAGCGAAAGGGAGGCCGCTGGGTGTTGACCCATGAGAAGATCCACCGCTAGCTTCATTATGCGGATTGTTGATTCCGTAATACGGAAAAGAGAGGGTGTTGGGATGGGTCAGGGCCAGCAGGAGACGGTGGCGACGAGCCTCGCGGACGCCGTCAGGCAGGAGATCAGCGCCTCCCTCGCGCCGGTCGACGCCGAACTGGAGCGTCGCTACCCCGGCGACCCGGGCACCCGCCAGCCGGTCCACACGGTGTACGTGCCCGGCGACCTCTTCGATGCCGGCACCCTCCGTGCGTGGGGCGACCGGGCGCTCGCCGCCCTCGACGAGCACGCCCCGGACGCCGCCGCCTTCGCCGCCGTCCTGGGCCTCCCCGACGACCTCGCCGAACCCGTCTACACGCGCGTGCGCGCCAAGCTGGAGCGGGAACCCGTCGAAGACCTGCGCGTCGACTTCGAGGACGGCTACGGGCCGCGCCCGGACGCCGAGGAGGACGAGGCCGCCGCCCGCGCGGCCCGCCTGGTCGCCGAGGCGTACGCCGAGGGTACGGCGGCGCCGTACATGGGCATCCGCATGAAGTGCCTGGAGGCCGCCGTCCGCGAGCGGGGCATCCGCACCCTCGACATCTTCCTCACCGGCCTGGCCAAGGCAGGCGACCTGCCCGCCGGGCTGGTGCTCACGCTGCCCAAGGTCACCTACCCCGAGCAGATCACCGCCCTGGTGCGGCTGCTGGAGGCGTTCGAGAAGGCGCACGGGCTCACCCCGGGGCGCCTCGGCTTCGAGATCCAGATCGAGACCAGCCAGGCCATCCTCGCCGCCGACGGCACCGCTACCGTGGCCCGCATGATCCAGGCCGCCGAGGGCCGGGCCACCGGCCTGCACTACGGAACCTTCGACTACAGCGCCTGCCTCGGCGTCTCCGCCGCCCACCAGGCCGGCGACCACCCCGCCGCCGACCACGCCAAGGCGGTCATGCAGGTCGCCGCCGCCGGTACCGGCGTCCGCGTGTGCGACGGCTCCACCAACGTCCTCCCGGTGGGGACGACGGAGAAGGTCCATGACGCCTGGCGGCTGCACTACGGCCTCACCCGGCGCGCGCTCGCCCGCGCCTACTACCAGGGCTGGGACATGCATCCCGGCCACCTGCCGACCCGCTACGCGGCCGTCTTCGCCTTCTACCGCGAGGGCTTCGCCGCCGCCGCGGCCCGCCTCGCCCGCTACGCCGGCCGGACCGGCGGCGACGTCATGGACGAGCCCGCCACCGCCAAGGCGCTCAGCGGCTACCTCCTGCGCGGCTTGGACTGCGGTGCGCTCGACGCGGGTGAGGTGTCGGCCGCGACGGGGTTGAGCCGGGCCGCCCTGGAGTCCTTCGCGGCGCCCCGGCGCGGTGATCTCACGGCTTCGGCGCCGTAGGCGGCGAACCGGTCGGCGGCGGGCGCGCACGAGGCCCCTCGCGAGCCCACGGGGGCCGCTCAGTCGGCCGGCGGCAGTTCGCCCGAACCGCGCTCGATCAGCCGGGTGGGCAGCTCGATGCGCTCCGGCACCGTCAGGGCGCCGTCCAGCTGCCGGAAGAGCCGCTCGGCGGCTGTCCGACCGAGCGCCGCCGCGTCCTGGGCGACGACCGTGACCCCGGGCTGCAGCAGATCGGCGAGCTCCAGGTCGTCGAAGCCGACGAGGGCGACCGGGCGGGGCCGCTCGGCGAGCACCCGGATCACGGTGACCGTCACCCGGTTGTTGCCCGCGAAGACCGCGGTGACAGGCTCGGGCCCCGCCAGCATCTCCTCGGTCGCCCGCCGCACCCGCGCGGGATCGGTGGCGCCGAGGGACATCCAGGCGTCCCGGACGGTGATACCCGCGTCCTCCAGAGCGGCCCGATAACCGCGCAGCCGCTCGGCGGCGGTGTGGATGCGGGGCATGTCGCCGATGAAGCCGATCCGCCGGTGGCCGTGCGCGACGAGGTGGGCGACTCCCTCGCGGGCCCCGCCGTAGTTGTCGGACAGGACGCAGTCGGCGTCGATCCGGCCGGCCGGCCGGTCCACGAACACGGTCGCCACTCCCGCGCGGATCTCCGGTTCGAGGTAGCGGTGGTCGTCGCCGGCCGGGATGACCACCAGTCCGTCCACCCGCCGCGCGCACAGCGCCAGCGCCAGTTCCTGCTCCCGGTCGGGGTCCTCGGCGCTGGAACCGTTGATCAGCAGCGCTCCGTGGGCGCGGGCCACCTCCTCGACCGCGCGGCTGAGCGGGCCGTAGAACGGGTCGGCGAGGTCCTCCAGGACCAGGCCTATGCTCGCCGTACGGCCCTTGCGCAGTACCCGCGCGCTGTCGTTGCGGCGGAACCCCAGCGCGTCGATGGCCTCCTGCACGCGCCGCTCGGTCTCCGGCGTGACGCCCGGCTCGCCGTTGACGACCCGGGAGACGGTCTTCAGACCGACTCCGGCGCGGGCGGCCACGTCCTTCATGGTGGGACGGTTGCCGTAACGGGTCACCGAGACACGGTCGGCGACACGGGTTGCACGGCGGGGCGTCTCGGGCACGATGCGGTGTCCTGTCCTGTCGTCCACGGGGACGCACGGACCGCGCCGGCCGCGTTCCGCGACCGTCCCGGACGGCTCCCCGCAGGTCTGCCGCCCGCGAGGATGCGTGAGTCCCTTGCCTTGTATGAGGATGTGGCGTCGAGCATAGGCCCTGGACAACGTTGTCAGATGCGGGGGAGACTGTCCACCGCAATCTCCGGCCCACGTCCCCCACCGCTGGACCGGCCAGCCCATTTTCCGGTTGACGTCGACGGGGAGATCCCAGACTCATGTACACCGACCTCGTGGCCGCGCTCGACATAGGTGGCACCAAGATCGCCGGAGCGCTGGTGGACGGCGACGGCGCGATCCTGGTCCGCACGCAGCGCCCGACGCCCGCCCGGGAGGGCGGCGAGACCGTCATGCGGGCCGTCGAGGAGGTGCTCGGCGGCCTGACCGCGTCGCCGCCGTGGAACCGCGTGAGCGCGCTCGGCATCGGCAGCGCCGGTCCCGTGGACGCGTCCGCGGGCACCGTCAGCCCGGTGAACATCCCAGGCTGGCGCTCCTATCCGCTCGTCGAACGGGTCCGGGCGGTGACCGGTGGGCTGCCCGTGGAACTGATCGGCGACGGCGTGGCGATCACGGCGGCCGAACACTGGCAGGGCGCCGCGCGCGGGCACGACAACGCACTGTGCATGGTGGTGTCGACCGGTGTCGGCGGCGGACTGGTGCTCGACGGCCGGCTGCACCCCGGCCCCACCGGCAACGCCGGGCACATCGGTCACATCAGCGTGGACCTCGACGGCGCATCCTGCCCGTGCGGGGGAAGGGGCTGCGTCGAGCGCATCGCCAGCGGACCCAACATCGCCCGGCGCGCCCTGGCGGACGGCTGGCGGCCGGGGGCCGACGGCGACGTCTCCGCCGCCGCCGTGGCCGCCGCCGCGCGGGCCGGTGACCCGGTGGCCGTGGCCTCCTTCCGGCGGGCCGCGCAGGCGCTGGCCGCGGGCATCGCGGCGACCGCCAGCCTGGTCGAGATCGACGTCGCGGTGATCGGCGGGGGAGTGGGCAAGGCGGGTGAAGTGCTGTTCGCGCCGTTGCGCGAGGCGTTGGAGCACTACGCGACGCTGTCGTTCGTGCGGGGGCTGAGCGTGGTGCCGGCACAGATGGGCACGGACGCGGGGCTGGTCGGGGCGGCCGCGGCGGCACTGGCGCGTGCGCAGGAACGTTCAGGCGGTCCTGCCGTGACCGCCTGAAAGCGCCGGGCCGTCCGCACCTCCGCGCGCGGGCCGGTGCGCCGAACGGCGCGGCCGTACGGCGCACCGGCCCGCGTCCCTTCGTCGGACCACCGTGACCTCTGCGGCGCCGGGCAGTTGAGCCCGGCATGAAGAAGCGCAGCATGCTGGCCATCGCCTCCCTCGCCACCGGGTTCGTCGTCGCGGCCATCACCCCGAGCCACGGGCTGGAACACGACACGATGCTCGGCGACCTGAACGTGGACGACACCCTCAGCGCCGTCGACCACACCCTCGCCAGCGACAGCCTGGCCATGGACGAGGGCGGGCCGGTCCGGACCGACTGAACCGGGCCCTGCCCGTCGCGAGCCACCGGCGCCCGTCAGTAGGGTCTCCGGTGGCTCGCTCTCGGGGGTCGTCTCCCGGAACTGGTTTCCGTGGCAGGGTGGAGCGGGCAAGCCTCAGGGGGCCAACAGAAGAGGGGGAAAAGTGACCGTCGTCTGGATCAACGGCGCGTTCGGTGCGGGGAAGACGACCACCGCACGGGAACTGATCGACCTGATCCCGAACAGCACGCTCTTCGACCCCGAGGTCATCGGAGCGGGGCTCGCGCACCTGCTGCCGGCCAAACACCTCGCCGAGGTGGGCGACTTCCAGGACCTCCCGATCTGGCGCCGCCTCGTGATCGACACGGCGGCCGCGCTTATCGCCGAGGTCGGCGGCACCCTCGTCGTCCCCATGACCCTGCTGCGCCAGGAGTACCGCGACGAGATCTTCGGCGGTCTCGCGGCCCGCCGAATACCCGTGCGGCATGTGCTCCTGGCCCCGGCGGAAACGATCCTGCGCGCCCGGATCGCCGGGCGCGAGGTGCCGCCGGACCTGCCCGACGGAGACATGCGGGTCCGGCAGTGGGCCTACGACCACATCGAGCCGTACCGGGCGGCGCTGGGTTCCTGGCTGGCCGCCGACGCACATCTCGTGGACACCGGCGCGCTCACCCCGCGCGAGGCCGCCACCCGGATCGCGCAGGCGGTCAGTACCGGCACCGCGCGCGTCAGCGACATCGTGCAGACCCCCGAGCCCACGGCGGAGACGCTGGCCGCAGGGGTGCTGCTCTTCGACGAGCGGGGGCGGGTGCTGCTGGTCGATCCCACCTACAAGCCCGGCTGGGAGTTTCCCGGCGGCGTCGTCGAACCGGGGGAGGCGCCGGCCCGCGCCGGAATGCGCGAGGTCGAGGAGGAGACCGGCATCCGGCTCGACGAGGTGCCCCGGCTCCTCGTGGTCGACTGGGAGCCGCCCCGGCCCCCCGGCTACGGCGGCCTGCGCCTCCTCTTCGACGGCGGCCGGCTCGAACCGGAGGCGGTGGAGGGCCTGTTGCTGCCCGGCCCCGAACTGCGCGCCTGGCGCTTCGTCACCGAGGCGGAGGCGGCCGACCTGCTGCCCCCCGTCCGCCACGAACGCCTTCGCTGGGCCCTGCGCGCCCGCGAACGCGGCGCGGCCCTCTACCTGGAGGCGGGCGTCCCCCTCGGCTGAGGCCCTCCGGCCGGCCGCCCGAGGACGCTGCCGGAAAGCCGTGGAGCGGCCCTGCGAGACCCGGGTGACGAGGGCGGCGACGGCCGAGTGCGCGATGCGGCGGGCCCTGGACGCTGCGGGTGACGGTGCGGTGCGGTTCCCGGCGCGGGCGGCTGCCGGGAACCCGTGCCGGGTGCGGTGAGAGCCGTCAGCTCGCCGCGTAGTTGCGCAGGAACAGGGCCTCCGCCACCGACAGGCGCTCCAGCTCGTCGGGGGACACGCTCTCGTTGACCGCGTGGATCTGGGCCTCGGGCTCGCTGAGGCCGATGAGGAGGATCTCCGCCTGCGGGTAGAGGGCGGCCAGCGTGTTGCAGAGCGGGATGGAGCCGCCCTGGCCGGCGTACTGCATCTCCTGGCCCGGGTAGGCGACCGCCATCGCGTCGGCCATCGCCGCGTACGCCGGGCTGTCGGTGTCCGCGCTGAACGGCTGACCCTGGCCGACCTGCTCGGTGCGCACGCGCGCGTTCCACGGCGTGTGCGCCTCCACGTGCGCCTGGAGGAGCTTGGCGGCCTCCGCCGCGTCCACACCCGGCGGCACCCGCAGGCTGATCAGCGCGCGGGCGCTCGCCTGCACGGACGGCGTGGCCCCCACCACCGGCGGGCAGTCGATGCCGAGGACCGTCACCGCCGGCCGGGCCCAGATCCGGTCGGCGACCGTGCCGGAGCCGGTCAGGCCGACCCCGTCGAGCACCTTGGCGTCCGCGCGGAACTGCTCCTCGTCGTACTGCAGACCCTCCCAGGACGCCGTCGGCCCCAGGCCGTCGACCGTCGTCGAGCCGTCCTCCGCGCGCAGCGAGTCCAGTACGCGGATCAGCGCGGCCAGCGCGTCCGGCGCGGCCCCTCCGAACTGTCCCGAGTGCAGATTGCCCGCCAGCGTGTCGACCTGGACCCGGACCATGGTCATGCCGCGCAGCGTGGAGGTCACCGTGGGCAGACCGACCCGGAAGTTACCCGCGTCGCCGATCACGACGGTGTCGGCGGCCAGCAGCTCCGGGTGCGCCTCGGCGTACCGCTCCAGGCCGCCCGTGCCCTGCTCCTCCGAGCCTTCGACGATCACCTTGACGTGCACCGGGACACCGCCGTTCGCCTTCAGGGCGCGCAGTGCGAGCAGGTGCATGATCAGACCGCCCTTGCAGTCGGCGGTGCCGCGCCCGTACCAGCGGCCGTCGCGCTCGGTCAGCTCGAACGGCGGCGTGGTCCAGCCGGACTCGTCCAGCGGCGGCTGTACGTCGTAGTGCGCGTACAGCAGCACGGTGCGCGCGCCCGCCGGGCCGGGCAGGCAGCCGTAGACCGACTGGGTGCCGTCCGGCGTGTCGAGCAGTGCGACGTCCTCGAAGCCCTCGGCGGTCAGCGCGTCCGTGATCCAGCGGGCGGCCGCCTCGCTCTCGCTCCTCGGGAACTGGTCGAAGTCCGCCACCGACTTGAAGGCCACCAGTTCGGTGAGCTCCGCCTTGGCCCGGGGCATCAGCGAGGCGATGGTCTCGGCGATCGGATTCGACGACATGGGCACGCTCCTTGTGGGTGCGACGTTGTACTCCACGCGCGCACGTGTGTGCGGGCGACCGTGCGAGGGTACGCGCCCGGCGGAGCCCCGGGCATCTCCCGGTCGATCCTGCCACGCGGACCTCGGCGATCTCCGCCGTAGGATGCGGGGGACGGAAGCGGCAGGCGGCTGGATCGGGAGCAGTAGACCATCGTGAGCAGCGAGAACTCTTCGGCGGACGACGTGCGGCAGGTATGGGACGTCGTCGTGGTGGGCGCGGGACCCGCGGGAGCGTCGGCCGCGTACGCGGCGGCGGTCGCGGGGCGGACCGTACTGGTGCTGGAGAAGGCGGAGCTGCCCCGCTACAAGACCTGCGGCGGCGGCATCATCGGACCTTCCCGCGACTCCCTGCCGCCCGGCTTCGAACTGCCCCTGCGGGACCGGGTGCGCGCCGTCACCTTCTCCCACAACGGCCGCTTCACCCGCACCCGCCGCTCCCGGCAGATGCTCTTCGGGCTGATCAACCGCCCCGAGTTCGACCAGCAGTTGGTCGAGCACGCCCAGAAGGCGGGCGCCGAGCTGCGTACGGGCGTCACCGTGACCCGGGTGGAGCAGCACGGCTCGGCGGTGCCGGACCGGCGCACGGTCGCGGTCGTCCTGCAGGGCGGCGAGACGGTGCTGGCCCGCGCGGTGGTCGGCGCCGACGGCAGCGCCAGCCGCATAGGAGCGCACGTCGGCGTCAAGCTGGACCAGGTGGACCTCGGCCTGGAGGCGGAGATCCCGGTGCCGGAGACCGTCGCCGAGGACTGGAAGGGCCGGGTCCTCATCGACTGGGGCCCGATGCCAGGGAGTTACGGCTGGGTCTTCCCCAAGGGCGACACGCTGACGGTCGGGGTCATCTCGCGTCGCGGCGAGGGCGCCGCGACCAAGCGGTACCTGGAGGACTTCATCGGCCGGCTCGGCCTCGCCGGCTTCGAACCGAGCCTCTCCTCCGGGCACCTGACCCGTTGTCGTGCCGACGACTCACCGCTCTCCCGCGGGCGCGTGCTGGTCTGCGGGGACGCCGCGGGGCTGCTGGAGCCGTGGACGCGGGAGGGCATCTCCTTCGCGCTGCGCTCGGGCCGGCTGGCCGGCGAGTGGGCGGTGCGCATCGCGGAGGCGCACGACGCGGTGGACACCCGGCGCCAGGCGCTGAACTACGCCTTCGCCGTCAAGGCGGGGCTGGGCGTGGAGATGGCCGTCGGCAAGCGGATGCTGGCGATCTTCGAGCGGCGCCCCGGGGTCTTCCACGCCGCCCTGACCGGCTTCCGGCCTGCTTGGCGGGCGTTCACGGACATCACCCGGGGCGCCACCTCGCTCGGAGAGCTGGTCCGCAGTCATCCGCTGGCCCAGCGCGCCCTGAACGCGCTGGACCGGCGGGCGGCGCCGGCCCCGGCCGACGAGACCGAGTGAGCGGGGCGGGTCACTTCTCGATCGTGATGCGGAAGACCGGGTGGTCCGGGGCCGCCGCGCCGATCTCCTCGTCGGAGGACTTCGCCGTGACGCCCTGGAAGTACTGGTTGACCTCCCAGCCCCACTTCTCCAGGTAGGACCGCAGCAGGGGGAGCTTCTCCTCGTCGGGAAGCTCCACCGCGGTGAACGTCCGGACCCTGCGGCCCACCCGCAGCTCTCCGCCGCCGGCCGCGCGCATGTTGCGCACCCACTGGGAGTGGCCCCGCGCCGACACGAGGTACAGCGCGTCCCGGTAGGTGTGCGGGTTGACCGGGATCCGCTGCATCCGGCCGCTCTTGCGGCCCCGCACCGACAGCTCCGCCGAGCCGGCGATGCTCACCCCGTGCCGGGCCAGCCAGCCGACCAGACGGTTGAACCGAACCGTCAGCGCGCTGCCCTCGCGGTAGTACGGCGATGACGCCATGGTGTGTCCCCGTTCTCCGGTCCCCGTTCTCCGGTTCCCGGTACCCGATGTGATCGCGTGCGGGGGATCACCTGTCCCCCGCAGAGCAGTGTGCAGGGTACCGGCTCCGGCCGTCCGTACTTCCGGGGGAGTACGCGTGATCACCTCGCCCGGCTGACGCCCGCCACGGCGCGGGCCGTCTAGCGTGGCGGACATGGAGGAACAGCAGCCGCCCACGGGCGACCCCGGCGGGGCGCGGCGGCACGGCCTGCCGTGGCGGTACGGCCCGCCGGGGCCCCACCACCGCGCGGAAGGGACCGGCACCCCGCCCCTGCCCTGGCGGTCCACCGCGGTGATCACCGTCTTCGTGCTGGTCGGCTCGGCCTTCGCGGCGCACGCGCAGGCGGGGGAGCGGGCCGGGCTCGACGCGTTCGCGCGGGTGCTGCTGTTCGTGTCGGCCGCCCTGCTGCTGTGGCGGCGGCGCCGGCCCGTGGCCGTGCTGTTCGGCACGGCCGCCGCCACCGCGCTCTACCTGGGCGCCGGCTACCCGTACGGGCCCGTCCTGCTCACGGTGGCCGTGGCCTTCTTCTCCGCCGTCGTCGCCGGGCATCGCGCCGCCGCCTGGTCGGCGGTCGGCATGCTGTGGGCCGTTCACGTGCTGGTCGCCCAGTGGCTGTACCGGTGGCTGCCGCCGTCCGGGGACACGGCCGCGCCCCTCGGGCAGGAGTTCCTGGTCGCCACCTGGGTCGTGGTGATCGCGGCGCTCTCCGAGCTGGCCCGCACCCGGCGCGAGCAGTGGGCCCGCGAGCGCGCGGAGCGGGCCCAGGCCGCCCGCCGCCGTGCGGACGAGGAACGGCTGCGCATCGCCCGCGAACTGCACGACGTCCTCGCGCATAGCCTCTCCGTCATCAACGTCCAGGCCGGCGTCGGCCTCGCCCTGCTCGACTCCGACCCCGAGCAGGCGCGCACGGCCCTGACCACCATCAGGTCCGCGAGCAAGGAGGCCCTCGGCGACGTGCGCCAGGTGCTCGGCACGCTCCGTACGCCCGGTGACGCCCCGCGCGCCCCCGCACCCGGCCTGGACCGGCTGCCCGAACTGGTGGAGCAGGCGGCGCGGGCCGGCCTGACGGTCGAGGTGGAGGGGGCGGCGCCTCGGCTGCCCGCGGGCGCCGACCTCGCCGCCTTCCGGATCGTCCAGGAGGCCCTCACCAATGTCGTCCGGCACTCGGGTTCCCGGCGCGCACGGGTGAGCGTCGACCGGGCGGGCCGGCAGGTGCGGCTGAGGATCGACGACGACGGGCCCGCGACCGGCGCCGACGCCGGGGGCAGTGGCCACGGGCTGGCGGGAATGCGGGAGCGGGCGGCCGCGCTGGGTGGCACGATCGAGGCGGGACCGCGCCCGGACGGCGGGTTCCGCGTGCTCGCCGTACTGCCGCTGAACGGGAAGTCCAGGGAGGACCAGTGATCCGGGTACTGCTCGCTGACGACCAGTCCCTGGTCCGGGCCGGGTTCCGGGCGCTGCTGGCCGCGCAGCCCGACATCGAGGTGGCCGGCGAGGCCGCCGACGGGCAGGAGGCGGTGCGCCAGGCGCGTGAGCAGCGGCCCGACGTCGTCCTCATGGACATCCGTATGCCGTTGCTCGACGGGCTGGCCGCCACCCGGCGGATCACCGGGGACCCGGAACTGGCCGGGGTGAGGGTGGTCGTGCTGACCACCTTCGAACTGGACGAGTACGTCTTCGAGGCGATCCGCGCGGGCGCCTCCGGCTTCCTGGTGAAGGACACCGAACCGGACGAACTGCTGCGCGCCGTGCGGGCCGTGGTCGCCGGGGACGCGTTGCTGTCCCCGGGCGTGACGCGGCGGCTGATCGCGGAGTTCGCCGCCCGGTCCAAGGAGCCGGCGGCCGCCGGGGAGCTGGCCCGGCTCACCGAGCGGGAGCGGGAGGTGATGGCGCTGGTCGGCATCGGCCTGTCGAACGAGGAGATCGCCCGGCGGCTGGTGGTCAGCCCGCTCACCGCGAAGACCCACGTCAGCCGCACGATGGTCAAGCTGGGGGTGCGGGACCGGGCCCAACTGGTGGTGCTGGCCTACGAGTCGGGGTTGGTGCGGCCGGGCTGGCTGGGCTGAGCACCCGGCCGGAACCGGAGCAGTACGGAGATCACCCGGGCCGGGAACAGCAGGGCCGCGAGGGCGAGTCCGGCGCGCGGGAGCAGCCATTCGACCGGCTGCGGAAGCCGGAACAGCAACGCCGGTCCCGCGACCGCGCCGAAGACGACCGCCGCGGCGAACGCGGCGCTGCACAGCGCGTACCCGATCTCCACGGTGATCGCGTCACGGTCGGCCTGGCTGCGTCGTCCTGTCTGCTCGGTCATATGACGCAGTCTCACAGACCGGTGCCCGGCGGGCCAAGAGCCCACCGGGCACCGTCGCGGAGGCGTCCCCCTCAGTCGCGGACCGGCACCCGGTCCGCGTGCGCCTCCTGCACCGTGGACCGGGCGACCACCACCGACGGCCGCGCGCGCCGGGTGCGCAGGCCGGTCAGGGAGATCAGCAGGCCGGCGAGGGCGATGAACGTCGTCACCGTCAGCCCGGGGCGGTAACTGTCCAGCACGGCCTGCGGGGTGGGGTCGGCCGGGGCGTGGGCGGTCACCACCGCCGTGACCACCGCGAGGAAGATCGCGCCGCCCACCTGCACCGAGGTGTTGAGCAGCCCGGACACCATGCCCTGCTCGTGGTCGTCGACCCCGTTGGTGGCCTGGATGTTCAGCGAGGGGAAGACCAACGCGCACGCCGCGCCGATCAGCAGCATCGACGGCAGGATCACCACCGCGTACGCCGGGTCGAGGTCGACCCGCAGGAACAGCAGGTAGCCGGTGGCCATCAGCGCGAAGCCGACGGTGATCAGCCGCGGGGTGCCGAACCGGTCGACGACCGCGCCCATCTTCGTCGCGGAGACCGCCACCAGCGCGCCCGCCGGAAGGAAGGCCAGCGCGGTGTGCAGCGCGGACCAGCCCAGCAGCGACTGCATGTACAGGGTGGCCAGGAACTGGAAGCCGACGTAGGAGCCGAAGAAGGCCATGGCGCCGAGCTGGGCGCGGATCTGGTGGCCCGAGCGCAGCACGCCGAGCCGGACCAGGGGACCGGGCGAGCGCCGCTCCACCAGCACGAACGCCGTCAGCAGCACGGCCACCGCCAGGAACGACAGCAGGGTCCGTGCGGACGTCCAGCCTGCCTCCGGCGCCTGGACGACGGTGAAGACCAGCAGCAGCATGGAGGCGGTGCCGAGGACGGCGCCGGGGATGTCGTAGCCGTTGTGGTCGCGCTCGCGCTCACTGTGCGGCAGCAGCTTCAGGCCCGCGAGCAGGGCGAGCAGCGCGATCGGGGCCGGCAGCAGCATCGTCAGGCGCCAGCTGGCCTCGGTGAGCAGGCCGGAGAGCACCAGGCCCATGGAGAAGCCGGTGGCCGCGCAGGTGGTGTAGATGGACAGGGCGCGGTTGCGCAGCGGGCCCTCGGGGAACGTCGTCGTGATGATCGACAGACCGGCCGGGGCGGTGAAGGCGGCGCTCAACCCCTTGATGAAGCGGCTGGCGATCAGCAGCGGACCCGAGTCGACCAGTCCGCCGAGCAGCGAGGCGAGCGCGAACACGCCGAGGGCGACCAGGAAGACCCGGCGCCGGCCCAGCAGGTCGGCGGTCCGGCCGCCGAGCAGGAGCAGCCCGCCGTAGCCGAGGATGTAGCCGCTGACGATCCACTGCAGGGTCGAGGTGGACAGGTCGAGGTCGGCGCCGATCGAGGGCAGGGCCACGCCGACCATCGACACGTCCAGCGCGTCGAGGAACATCGCGGCGCACAGCACCAGCAGCGTGCCCCACAGCCGGGGGGTCCAGCGGACCGCCGGGGCGGGGGACGCGGAGGAGGGGAGCGGAGAGGTCATGCCGAGGACAATTGCATGCGCGTGCATCGAATGCAAGTGCATTTAATTCGCGTGCAATGAACTCGGTGCTCTGCTACGGTGCCCGGCATGGCGGCGACGAAGGGCGACCAGCAGGCGCTGGTGCGGCAGTGGCGGGACTTGCTCGCGCTGCACGCGCGCACCCAGTGCGAACTCGACCGGGCCCTCGGCGGGCACGGGCTGTGTGCCAGCGACTTCGAGGTGCTCGACGTCCTCGCCGACGACGACGAGGACCCGTGTGTCGGCTACCGGGTGCAGGAGATCGCCGAGGACATCCACCTCAGCCAGAGCGCCCTGTCCCGTCTCGTGGCCCGCCTGGAGAAGGACGGCCTGGTCGAGCGACGCATGTGTCCGGAGGACCGGCGCGGGGTACGGGTGGCCCTCACTGCCAAGGGGCGCGCGCTGCACGGCGAGGTGCTGCCGGTGCAGCGCGCGGTGCTGGGGCGGATGCTGACCCGGGCCGAGGGCTGACCCTCGGCCGCCCCCGGCGGCTCAGCCTCAGGTGATCCCGGACGTCTCACGCCACAGCTCGGCCAGGGAGGCGTCACCGGTCACCGCGGGAAACGGCGCGCGGTTCCACAGCGCCAGGTACAACTCGGCCGCGGGGCCCGCCACTTCGCAGTCGGCCTTCCCCGCGCCGGTCCGCTCGGTCACCGGCGGTTCCGGCGACAGGCGCACGGTCCACACGGCGCCGTCGGTGTCCGTGGCCCGCACCCGCAGCACCCGGGGCGTCTCGCTGCGGACGCGGCTCTTGGGGCGGGCGTGGAAGGCGCACAGCAGCTCGTCGATGCCGTCGGCGGCGAACGCGCTGTCCACGGCGTCGAGTTCGCCGAGCGCCGACTGGGCGTCGACGCGGTGCACGGCCGTCTCGTGCGCCTGCCGCCGGGCCCAGAAGGCCAGCGGGGACGGAGCCGGCAGGAAGGACCAGCACGCGGTGTCGGTCGGCGCGGCGGTGAGGGCCTCCACGAGCGCGCCGTGCCCCGCGCGGAACCAGTCCAGCAGTTCGATGCCGTCCAGCTCGGGCGGGTCGTCGGCGGCGTAAGGCGCGGTGCGGCGCTCGGCGACGAAGGAGGTCGCCCACCGGTGCACCATGCCCGTGTGCCGCAGCAGATCCCTGACCTGCCAGTCGGGGCAGGTCGGCATCTTGGCGTCGGCCCCGGCCCGTTCGGCGGCGTCGGCCAGCAGCCGCCCCTCACGGTCGAGAACACGAACGTACACGTCAGTCTCCATGCGTGGAGTCTGCCGGACAGGGCGGGCCCGAGGGGAGACGGGTCTCAGGGGGTGGAAGCGCGGGCACGCGTGCCGGCTCGGTAAGGAAGAATCGCGCACCCCCGCTGACTTGGTGTTTTACAGTTGCCTCTGGCAGAGCCGACGACTGTGGGACCTGTGAGGTAAATCCGAATCATGGCGACCGAAACGTTTGAGTTCCAGGTAGAGGCCCGTCAGCTGCTCCAGCTGATGATCCACTCGGTCTACTCGAACAAGGATGTGTTCCTGCGCGAGCTGATCTCCAACGCCTCCGACGCGCTGGACAAGCTGCGCCTGGCCGCGCTGCGCGACGACGGGCTGGGTGCCGACACCTCCGACCTGCACATCACGATCGAGGCCGACCAGGAGGCCCGCACCCTCACCGTGCGGGACAACGGCATCGGGATGTCGTACGACGAGGTCGGCAAGCTCATCGGCACCATCGCCAACTCCGGCACCGCGCAGTTCCTGCAGGAGCTCAAGGAGGCCAAGGAGGCCAAGGACGCCGCCGGGGCCGAGGGACTCATCGGCCAGTTCGGCGTCGGCTTCTACTCGGGCTTCATGGTGGCCGACGAGATGACCCTGGTGACCCGCAGGGCGGGCGAGGCCCAGGGCACCCGCTGGTCCTCGCGCGGCGAGGGCACGTACACCCTGGAGAGCGTCGAGGACGCCCCGCAGGGCACGTCCGTCACCCTCCACCTGAAACCGGCCGACCCCGAGAACCAGCTCCACGACTACACCAGCCCCTGGACGATCCGGCAGATCGTCAAGCGGTACTCCGACTTCATCACCTGGCCGATCAGGATGACGCCGGAATCCGGCGAGGGGGAGGAGACTCCCGGACCCGAGACGCTGAACTCGATGAAGGCACTGTGGGCGCGCTCGCGCGACGAGGTGTCCGACGACGAGTACCACGAGCTGTACAAGCACGTCAGCCACGACTGGCGGGAACCGCTGGAGACCGTCCGGCTGCAGGCGGAGGGCACCTTCGAGTACCAGGCGCTGCTGTTCCTCCCCGCGCACGCCCCGCACGACCTGTTCACCCAGGGCTACCGCCGCGGCCTGCAGCTGTACGTCAAGCGCGTGCTCATCATGGACGACTGCGAGGCGCTGATGCCGCCCTACCTGCGGTTCGTCAAGGGTGTCGTCGACGCGCAGGACCTCTCGCTCAACGTGTCGCGCGAGATCCTCCAGCAGGACCGGCACATCCGGATGATCCAGCGCCGGCTGACCAAGAAGGTCCTCGCCACGGTGAAGGACCTCAAGGCGAACGACACCGAGAAGTACACCGCCTTCTGGCGGGAGTTCGGGGCCGTGCTCAAGGAGGGTCTGGTCACCGACCCCGACAACCGCGACGCGCTCCTCGCGGTCGCGTCCTTCGCCAGCACCCGCTTTGACGACGAGCCGACCACCCTCCAGCAGTACGTGGAGCGGATGGAGGACGGCCAGGACGCCGTCTACTACATGACCGGCGAGTCCCGGCAGAGCATCGAGAACTCCCCCCACATGGAGGCCTTCCGGGCCAAGGGCATCGAGGTCCTGCTGCTCACCGACCCCGTCGACGAGGTCTGGGCCGAGGCGATCGGCGAGTTCGACGGCAAGCCGCTGCGATCGGTCGCCAAGGGGGAGATCGACCTCGGCGGGCAGAACGACGGGCAGGGTGACGCGGAACGCGAGAAGCGCGACGAGGAGTACGCGGACCTGCTCGGCTGGATGAAGGAGCGGCTCGGCGAGGAGGTCAAGGACGTACGGCTGTCCTCGCGGCTCACCGTCTCCCCCGCGTGCGTGGTCTCCGACGCCCACGACCTCACCCCGGCGCTGGAGAGCATGTACCGCGCGATGGGCCAGGAGGTGCCGACCGCCAAGCGGATCCTCGAACTCAACCCCGAGCACCGCTTGGTGCGCGGCCTCAACAAGGCCTACCGGGAGCGCGACGACCACACGGACCTCGCCCCCACCGCCGAACTCCTCCACGACCTCGCGGTCCTCGCCGAGGGAGGCCGCCCCACCGACCCGGGCCGCTTCGTGAAGCTGGTGGCGGAGCGCCTGGAGGCGGACCTGTAACAGCCCGACGGGTGCCGTCGGCGACGGCACCCGTCCACGAGCGGTCCCGGTGCCGCGGCGGGCGACGTCGGCCCGTCGAGGAGCGGCGAACGCCGCCCGCTGCGTCCCTCAGGCGACGACCACCCTGATCCCCGTCTCCTCGAAGCGGCGCAGCACCGCGGGGTCGGCCGCCGTGTCCGTGACCAGGGTGTCCACCGTGTCCGCCGCGCAGATGCGGGCGAAGGCGCGCCGTCCGAGCTTGGTGGAGTCGGCGGCCAGGACGACGCGTTCGGCGCGTTCGCACAGGGCCCGGTTGACCGCAGCCTCCGACTCGTCGTGCGCGGCCGCGCCGTGCACGACGTCGAAGGAGACCACACCGAGCACGGCCACGTCGAGGGTGATCTGTCCCAGCACCCCGTCGGCCAGCGGAC
The DNA here is from genome assembly GCF_057707805.1 of Streptomyces sp. bgisy159. Lineage (NCBI taxonomy): Bacteria > Bacillati > Actinomycetota > Actinomycetes > Kitasatosporales > Streptomycetaceae > Streptomyces > Streptomyces sp. bgisy159. Next base: position 115,711 of record NZ_JBYIQX010000017.1, read on the forward strand.
CCACCAGCTCGTACGACTGGGCCCGTGCCACCCCGCCGGTCACCACGATCTTGAACTGGGGCCGTACCGCCAGCTCGCCCGCGATGTTCAGCGCGTTGGTGACGATGGTCAGCGCGGGCGAGCCGGCCCCCAGGTCGTCGCGCAGGGCGAGGGCACGGGCCACCTCGGTGGTGGTGGTGCCGCCGGTGAGCCCCACTGCCTCGCCCGGCATGATCAGCGCCGCCACCGCCCGCGCGATCCGCTGTTTCTCGGGGGCGCGCCGGGCGGCCTTGTAGCGCAGGGGCAGCTCGTAGGACACGCCGTGCGCGACGGCGCCGCCCCGCGTGCGCACCAGCATTCGCTGCTCGGCGAGCCGGTCGAAGTCGCGCCGGATCGTGGCCGCCGACACCGCCAGCTCGGCGGCGGCCTCCTCGACGTCCAGCCGGCCGCGCTCGCCGAGCAGCTCCAGCAGCGTCTTCCAGCGGGCGTCCCGCGCCATCGACGACCCCTCCGTCCGGCATCCGTCTCGGTGTCCGCAGCGACCCTATCCGAGCCCTGATGCTTGAAACTGCGCGAAACTCAGCCCTATCGTGCAGGAACGAGCATCTCGCGTCGGGGAGGAACACGGCATGACGCATGTCGAGGACGAACTGACCAGCCAGCCGGAGTGCTGGAACCGGGCCGCCGCGACGGCCGCCGACCCGGTGACCGCCCGGGTGCTGCCCGCCCCCGGCGAGCGGGTCGCCGTCGTCGGCTGCGGCACCTCCTTCTTCATGGCACGGTCCGCGGCGGCCCTGCGCGAGGCGTCCGGCCAGGGCGAGACCGACGCCTTCGCCGCCTCGGAGTTTCCCCACGGCCGCGCCTACGACCGGGTCCTCGCCCTCACCCGCTCCGGCACCACCACCGAGGTGCTCGGCCTCCTCGCCCGACTGCGCGGACACACCCCCACCACCGCGATCACCGCCGACCCCGACACCCCCGTCCGCGCCGCGGCCGACGACCTCGTCGTCCTCGACCACGCCGACGAACGATCCGTCGTCCAGACCCGGTTCGCGACCACCGCCCTCACCCTGCTCCGCGCCCACCTCGGTCTGCACACCGGCGCCGCCGTCGCCGACGCCCGCACCGCGCTCACCGCCCCGCTGCCCGAAGGGCTCCTGGACTGCGAGCAGTTCACCTTCCTCGGCCGGGGCTGGACGACCGGGCTGGCCGAGGAGGCCGCGCTCAAGCTGCGCGAGGCGTCACGGTCCTGGGCCGAGGCGTACCCGGCCATGGAGTACCGGCACGGCCCGATCAGCATCGCCGGACCCGGCCGGGCCGTGTGGATGCTGGGCGAGGCGCCCGACGGACTTCCCGGTCAGGTCCGCGCCACCGGCGCACGGTGGGTCGCCGGCCGACTGGACCCGCTCGCCGAACTGGTCCGCGTCCAGCGGCTCGCCGTCGCCCTGGCCGCCGCCCGCGGCCTCGACCCGGACCACCCGCGCCACCTCACCCGCTCGGTGATCCTGGCCCCCGGCACTCCCTGACATCCCCCACGCTGCCGAGGTCCACCCCCTCGCCCCCGAACGTCAGGAGCCACCGTGCCGCTCGCCACCACAGGGGAACTCGTCACCCGTGCCGCCCGCGACCGCAGGGCCGTCGCCGCCTTCAACATCGTCACCCTGGAGCACATCGAGGCCGTCGTCGCGGGCGCCGAGTCGGCCGGTGCGCCCGTCGTCCTCCAGGTCAGCGAGAACGCCGTCCGCTTCCGCCGAGGCAGGGTCCTCCCGCTCGCCCGCGCCGCCACGGCCGCCGCCGAACGGGCCGCCGTCCCCGTCGCCCTGCACCTCGACCACGTCCGCAGCGACCGGCTGCTGCGCCAGGCCGCGGACGCCGGGTTCAGCTCCGTGATGTACGACGCCTCCCGCCTTCCCTACCGCGACAACCTCGCCGCCACCCGCGCGGCCGTCGACTGGGCGCACGCCCGAGGACTGTGGATCGAGGCGGAGCTCGGGCGGATCGACGGCAAGCGGAGCGACGGCGAGCCTCCCCGCGACCCGCACGCCCCCGGCGCCCGCACCGACCCGGTCGAGGCCCGGGCGTTCGTCGCGCACTGTGGCGTCGACGCGCTGGCCGTCGCCATCGGCAGCGTCCACGCGATGACCACCCGCACCGCCACGCTCGACCACGCCCTGCTCGAACGGCTCGACTCGGCCCTGACGGTGCCCCTCGTACTGCACGGCTCCTCCGGCCTGCCCGACGCGGAACTCACCGCCGCCGTCGCCGGCGGCATCGCCAAGGTGAACATCGGCACCGCGCTCAACCTCGCCCTGACGAACGCGATCCGCGCGTACCTCGACGCACACCCCGAGGCGGTCGACTCCCGGGACTACCTCGACGTCGGACGGGCGGCGATGGCCGCCGCGGCGACCCGGCTGATCAGGGTCCTCACGCCCGCTTGACGGCCCGCAGCACCACGAACTTCGCGTCGGACGCGACCAGTTCGCTGTTGCCGAACAGCCGGCGCAGCTTCACGTGATACGCCAGGTGCCGGTTGCCGATCACGTACAGCTCGCCGCCCGGCCGCAGTGCCCGCCGCGCCCCGGTGAACATCCGCCAGGAGGTGGCGTCCGATGTGGCCTGGTGCGAGTGGAAGGGCGGGTTGTTCAGCACGACGTCCACACTGCCGTCCGGCACCCCCGCCAGCCCGTCCCCGACGCGGAACTCCGCTCGCCCCGGGCTCCCGTTGGCCTCGTACGTCGCCTCCGCCGAGGCCACCGCCTGGAACGACTCGTCGGTGAACAGCACGTCGGCCCCCGGGTTGGCCAGCGCCACCGCCGTACCCACGATCCCGTTGCCGCAGCCCAGGTCAACCACCCGGCGCACGCCCCTGGTCAGCGGCAGATGGGTCAGGAAGAAGCGGGTGCCGATGTCGAGCCGGTCGGCGCAGAACACCCCCGCGTGGTTGACCACCGGCCGCCCGGAGACCGCTCCCACCCCCTCCGGCAGGTCGTACCGGTGCGGCCACGGATTGGCGGGCCTGGCCTGCTCCGGATCCGGAGTGCAGAAGATCAGCCGGGCCTTCTGCCGGGCCAGGGAGGTGCGCGTCGGCCCGAGGATCCGCTCGAAGAGCCGCAGCGTCGAGGTGTGGATCTCCTTCACCATGCCGGTACCGATGACGACGGTGTCCGTGTGCACGGCCGGCGCCAGCCGCAGCAACTGGTCCTCCAGCAGCGCCAGGCTCTTGGGCACCCGCACCAGCAGCACGTCGACCCGCGCGGGCGGCGGGTCCTGGGTCGTCAGCAGCCGGACCGCGCCGGGTGCGGCGCCGGCACGTGCCAGGTTGGCCCGGGTCGCCTCCTGTCCCAGATGGGAGTCGGTGATCTGCGTCGGCCGGAACCGCGCGAGTGCCGTGACCAGTGCGCCCCAGCGGTCCCCGAGCGCCACGACCGCCCCCGACAGCGGCACGCCTTCCTCCGCCAGATGCCGGAGCAGATACGCGTCCGAGGCGTCCCAGGCGCGCAGCCGATCGCGGGGGTCCTCGGGGAAGCGGGCCAGGGAGAACTCGCCCCACGGCGTCGTCATACGGTCGTCCACCGGGTCAAGGCTAGCCGAGCCGCAGCTCAGGGGCGGTGGGGGAGGTGGGTGGGGGGATGGGCGACCCGGGGCAGCCTCTTCCCGGCCCGGCCCGGCCCGACTGCCTCGCCCGCCGCGCGGTCACCGACACGCTCGGACCGCGGGCGGCCACGACACCGCCGTACGGCGTCGCGCTGATCAACTGCTACGACGGGGGACACCCGCGGGGAGAGGCACCGCGACGCCGAGGAGCGGTCCGACGCGCCCGCGGTGCCCCTCGGCTTCGGTGAGACCCGCGTCTTGCGGTTCGGCGTCATCCGGGTCCTCGGGTTCGGCGTCATCCGGGTCTTCCTGTTCGGCGTCATCCGCGTCCTCGGGTTCGGTGGCACCCGCGTCTTCGGTCCGGTGACACCCGCGTCCTCGGGTTCGGCGCCCCCGGCGGGTGAGCGGCCTGACCGGCGGCACCGCCGTGGAGCGGATCATGGGAGACTCGCCCTCATGAGCGGCATGGCGGACCCCCGGTCGGCGGGGGAAGGGACCACCTCGAAGACGCGGCTGGACCGGGGACGCGCAGCGCTCGGCCCCGCCTTGCAGCTCGTGCACACCGGGCGGGCGCCCACCCGCGCCGTCCTCACCGCCGAACTCGGTGTCACCCGCGCCACCGCCGGCGCGGTCGCCGCCGAGCTGGAGGCGCTCGGGCTGATCCGGGTCGACGCCCGGCCCACCGCCGCCGCCGGCTCCCAGGGCCGGCCCTCGCACCGGCTGGACATCGCCGACGACGGCCCGGTCGTGCTGGCCGCTCAGGTGCACGCCGACGGGTTCCGTGCCGCGCTGGTCGGTCTGGGTGGGCGGATCGTGGCGACGACCCCGAGCTGCGAGGCAGTGGACGCCGACCCGGCCAAGGTCCTGGGCACGGTCGTCGACGCCGCGGCCGACCTGCTGCGCGCCACCGGGCGGCGCTGCACGGGCGCCGGGCTCGCCGTGCCGAGCGCGGTCGCCGAACCGGAGGGCCTGGCCCTCAACCCGCTGCACCTGGCCTGGCCGGTGGGGGCGCCGGTACGGGAGATCTTCGCCGAGCGAGTGCACGCGGCCGGTGTCACCGGGCCGACCTTCGTCGGCAACGACGTCAACCTGGCCGCGCTCGCCGAGCACCGGCACGGCGCCGGGCGAGGCGCCCGCGACCTGCTGTGCGTGGCCACCGGGCACCGGGGCGTCGGCGGGGCGCTCGTCCTCGACGGGCGCCTGCACACCGGCAGTTCGGGGCTGGCCCTCGAAGTGGGCCACCTCACGGTCAATTCCGAGGGCCGCCCCTGCCACTGCGGCAGCCGCGGCTGCCTGGACGTCGAGGCAGACCCGCTGGCCCTGCTCACCACCGCCGGACGGCAACCCGGGCCCGAGGGCTCCCTGCTGCACCAGGCCGACCAGCTGATCCGCGAGGAGTACGCCGACCCGGTGGTGCGCACCGCCGTCGAGGCCCTGATCGACCGGCTGGGCCTGGGCCTGGCCGGGCTGGTGAACATCCTGAACCCCGACCGGATCATCCTCGGCGGACTGCACCGCACCCTGCTGGACGCCGATCCGGACCGGCTCCGCGCCGTCGTGGCCGACCGCAGCCTGTGGGGCCGCAGCGGGGGTGTGCCCATCCTCGCCTGCTCCCTGAACCACAACAGCCTCGTCGGCGCGGCCGAGCTGGCCTGGCAGCCCGTCCTGGACGACCCGCTCGGGGCGCTGGCGAGCTGACGGACCGCGGGGGCCCGGTTCCGCACCCCGTCCGTCCACCGCCAGGTCGGCGCCGGCCGGCCACCTGGACGAGGCCGGCGCGCACCCCGGACGTGCCGATCCCCTGGGTCAGTTCGGCCACGAACACCTCGGCGAGCCGCCGGCGCGGCCCCCGCAGGGCCGCCCCGTTGTAGTGCGCTGCCTCGTGCAGACCCGTCGCGGCCACCACGTGCACGCCCGACTCCCGTGCCGGCGGCGGCAGATGCGCGGCCCGCCGCCCCATCCCGTACGGCGTCCACTACACCAGGGCCGCCCCGCTCTCCGCCCGGAAGGCGGCCGGTGCCGCCCGCGCGTCGGCCACCGCGGCCGGCTCCTGCCCGGCACCCGCGGACTGCTGAGGAACAGATGGTCGTGGGTGTCGCGGAGACCCCACCGTCCGGGCGGCAGGCCGCCGAGCACCCTACGGACGGCGGGCGGTCACCACTGGCGCCCCCGGGGCAGACCCGGGCGCCCCGGCGCGGACAGGTGCAGCACCTGGAACAGATCGCCCTCGGCCTTCGGGGCGTCGTGCTCCCACAGCGAGAACTGCACGACCAGCCAGCGCCCGGTGTCCACGGCCGCCGCGGCCAGGACCGCTCCGTCCTCCCGTGCCAGCCGCCCGGTCTCGGCCACCACCTCGGCCACGACGTCCGCGAGTGCCGGCCCGTCCGGCACCGGCCGCAGCCGCCGTACCGCGAACCGCGCGTCCGCGCCGGCGGCCGTCCCCTCCTCGTACGCCAGCCCGGACCACTGCCGGGCGGCGGGACGCCCGAAGTCGTCGGCCACCCCCTGGAAGCCGCCGCCCCACAGGAACGCGTTCATGCCCGCCACGGTGCGCCACAGGTAGAACGGGGCGTACTGGTTGACCGGCGAGCCGTGCACGCCGCGTTCCCGGACCAGGTAGGCCTTGAGGCCGAGGCCGTCCCACCGGTCGAGCAGATGCCCCTTGCCGGCCACCCGTCGGCGGATGACGTCCATGTCGTAATCGGCGGGCAGGGTGATCTCGTACTGCAGGGCGTGCAACAGGGCCTCCCCAGGGCTCAGCGGGTGGGACGGAGCAGGGCGAGCAGCCCCCGGACAGCGGCGTCGAAGGCGGCCGGCGAGCGCGACGCGCGGGCCAGGACGTATCCGCCCTGCACGGTGGCGACGATCGTCGCGGCGATCTCCTCCCCGTCCAGGCCGGGGCCGAACTGTCCCTGCTCCACGCCCTCTTCGACGAGGCCGGCCAGCCGCTCGCGCAGCCAGTCCAGGGTCTCGTCGACCGGGGCACGCAGCTCGTCGTCGGCGATCACGTCCGGGTCCATGGTCAGCCGTCCCACGGGGCAGCCGCGCAGCACGTCACGCTCGCGCAGCAGGTACGCCCGGATCCGGTCGTACGGGGTGCCCTCGCCGTCGAGTACGGCACCGGCGGCGGCGCGCATCTGCTCGGCCGTGCGGCGGATCGCGGCCGACGCCAGATCTGGCTTGCCCTTGAAGTGGTGGTACATGCTGCCCTGGCCGGCGCCGGCGCGCTCCAGGATCGCCTTGGGGCTCGTGCCCACGTAGCCGCGCTCCCAGAGCAGTTCGCGGGTGGACTCGATCAGTCGCTCGGCGGTGCTCATGAAGACAGTGTACATACTAGTAGTTACAAGCGTCCGGCTCGCACGGGAGCGAGCCCCGGACCCTGGCGTACTCCGCCCGTGGTACCGGCACTGCCGCCGGTCGTACGACGACTGCGGCCCCCTGTCCGCGCGAGTCTCGAAGGGTCACCGAGGAAACCACCAGGGAGATGACCGAGATGCAGACCCTCGCGCACTGGGACGGCGGACCCGGCCCGTGGATCCTGTTCTTCCCGCTGATCTGGGCGGCCGTCGTCGTCGGCGCCGTCACTCTGCTGCGCCGCACCGTGTGGCGCGGCCGCCGCGGCCCGTGGGGCGTCGGCCCCGGCCCCCGCCCGTCGGGGGACTCGCCCCTCGCCGTGCTCGGGCGGCGCTTCGCCTCCGGTGAGATCGACGAGGACGAGTACTGGCGGCGACTGTCCGTCCTGGACGAGCAGTTCGGCCGCGCCGGCCACGGGGGAGCGATGTGACCGCGCCGGGGCGTCGCGCGGTGCGCCGGCGCCACGCGCCCGGGCGGGGATCCGCCCGGGCGCGTCGGCGGTCTCCGCCGACCGGCCGGCCCGCCGTTCGACGGCAGGCAGCCGAGGGCGGTCTCACCGCCCGGTCAGCCGGCGACGGCGGACCGGGCGGGAGCTTTGGCCGGCCGATGGACGTCGACCTGCTCGACGTCCGGGAACCGGACCGCCGTGGTCTCCGCCGTCGTACGGCGAGGCAGTCGCGCCGGCCGGGCCGGTGCCGAGGTGGTGGTCGGCAGAGTGAACCAGACCACCTTCCCGGACTCGCCGTCCGGGCGGGCGCCCCAGCTCTCGCTGACCGCGGCCACCATGGCGAGCCCGCGCCCGCGGGTGGCGAGCGCGTCGCCGTCCGCGGTGTCCTCCACGACCGGAAGCCGTGGATCGTGGTCCCGCACCGAGACGGTGAGCCGGTCGAGCAGCAGCTCCATCTCCACGACGCATGTCTTGTCGGACCGGGCGTGCCGGTGGACGTTGGTCAACAACTCGGTCACACCGAGCGCGGCCCGGTCTATCAGGGGATCAAGATGCCAGTAGCGCAACTGCGCCGATACGATTCTGCGGACCTGGCCGATCCGCGACGGCAGAGCTTGGAGCTCCACCGCGCAGTGCCTGCTTGGGTTGCTGATCACGGCTGCGACTCCCCGACGTGAGGTCCGGAAGAACACGGAGTTCGGATCGATCCAGCAGGGGCCCTGCACCAAGCGGTCGCCTGCTGTCGTGGCCGGCGGGCTGGTTCGCAGCGTTATCGCCGGTAAACCCAGAGTGACGTGACAACAGCGTGCCGCAGGAGGGTCCCGACCGCAACTCGCGTCCCTCGCGTCACTCCCGCCGCGCGAGCCGTCAACGACCGCCTCCCGCGGCCCGCCGCACGGCCTCGACGAACCGGCGCGCCGCGGCCGGCCCGGGCTCGCCCGGCGCGGGTTCGTCCTCGCCCAGCGTCAGCAGGTACCGGTGGCCCGCGAGGTCGGCCACCGCCCGGTCCTCCGGGACGAACCAGGGCCGGGAGGCGCGCACCGCCCGCGCCGGGGCGCTGTCGATCTCGATGCCGCGACTGTCCAGCAACTCCACCCGGCCGCCGCTGATCCGGATCTGCCCCGCCCTGGTGAGCGAGCGCAGTCGCCGCCCGATCCGCACGCCCGTCGCCGTGAACTCCGGCTCCGCCATGCCGCCCAGCCCCCTTGTGCCTCGTGGTGCCCCGTGCGCGGTGCCGGCTCCCCGCTGGACCGGAGACCGGCTCCTGCCGTGATCGCGTGTGCGCCCCCGTGCGGTGCAGTCTGCCCCCGCCCGACGGCGAGCACCAGTGCGTGCGCCGGCTCGGCCGGATCCGTTCGGAGCACTCACCCGAATGCGCCCCTTCGATGTGCCGTACAGCCGTCCCCGGGGGTTCCCCAGGGCTGGCTTTGAGCCGCCCAAAGAGGCGTTTATGCAGGTGGGGAGGCGTGCGGAAGGTGCTTATGATCGGTGCGTCGGCCGCGCCTGGTGCGCCGTCGGCACGCAGCGTAAGGAGCCCCGCCGTGCCCACCCACCAGCAGACCCGTTCCGGCGCCACCCTCGACGTCGACCACACCGATCCCACCTACCGCGACTGGCTGAAAGAGGCCGTCCGCAAGGTTCAGGCCGACGCCAACCGCTCGGCCGACACCCATCTGCTGCGCTTCCCGCTGCCGGAGCACTGGGGCATCGACCTCTACCTCAAGGACGAGTCGACCCACCCGACCGGCAGCCTCAAGCACCGGCTCGCCCGGTCCCTGTTCCTCTACGGCCTGTGCAACGGCTGGATCCGGCCGGACCGCCCGGTCATCGAGGCGTCCAGCGGCTCGACCGCCGTCTCGGAGGCGTACTTCGCCAAGCTGATCGGCGTGCCCTTCGTCGCGGTCATGCCGCGCACGACGAGCGCCGAGAAGATCCGCCTGATCGAGTTCCACGGCGGCCGGTGCCACTTCGTGGACGACTCGCGCCGGATGTACGAGGAGTCCGCCCGCCTCGCGACGGAGACCGGCGGCCACTACATGGACCAGTTCACCTACGCCGAACGGGCCACGGACTGGCGCGGCAACAACAACATCGCCGAGTCGATCTTCCGCCAGCTGGAGCTGGAACGGTTCCCCGAACCGGCCTGGATCGTCGCCACGGCCGGCACCGGCGGCACCTCCGCCACCCTCGCCCGCTACGTGCACTACATGCAGTACGACACCCGCATCTGCGTCGCCGACCCGGAGAACTCCTGCTTCTTCGAGGGCTGGACGACCGGCGACCCCGAGGTCACCTGCGACTGCGGCTCCCGCATCGAGGGCATCGGCCGCCCCCGCATGGAACCCAGCTTCGTGCCCGGCGCCATCGACCGGATGATGAAGGTGCCCGACGCGGCCAGCGTCGCCGCCGTACGGGCCCTGGAGCGCACCATCGGCCGCAAGGCGGGCGGCTCCACCGGCACCGGCCTGTGGAGCGCCCTGAAGATCGTCGCCGAGATGGTCGCGGCGGGACGGCGGGGCAGTGTGGTCACGCTCCTGTGCGACCCGGGCGACCGCTACCTGGACAAGTACTACTCGGACGCGTGGCTGCGCGAACAGGGCCTGGACATCGCGCCGTACACGGCGGCGATCGAGTCGCTGCTGGAGACGGGCGTGTGGTCGGCGGACCGCGCGTAGCGCCTCCCGTACGACGGGGGCGGACGGTGCTCACCCGCTCGGCAGCCGCCGGTCCAGCGCCGTCACCGCTTCCCGGAAGGCCCGCCCCAGCCCGGGCCGGGCCAACCGCAGCGCCGCCCGGAACGCCCTCGAACCGTCCGCCGCGAACGTCCACCGCACCCGCGACCCCCGGCCCGCGGCATCGATCCGCCACTCCTCGACCAGGGCCCGCGCACCGGGCGCGTTGGTGACGTCCACCCGGTACGCGTACACCTCGGGCCGCGTGGCCACCAGGACGGTCTCCTCGAACCGGGTGCCGCCGCGCAGCCAGACCTCGCGCCCGCCTGCCGTCGGCCGGGCCCTGCGCACCGCCGGGAACCAGTCGGCCCACCCGGCGACGTCCTCCGCGAGCGCCCGGAACACCGCCTCGGGCCCGGCACGCACCTCCCGGGCGAACACCAGGCGTACGGGCGCGGACTCGACGAAGTCCAGCCCCACCGGGCGCAGACCGCGGGCCATGGTGACGCCACCCCCTTCGACGACGGGCGGCGTCACCCTAGCCGAAGCCCCGTCAGATGTCTGTACCGTCGTCGGGCTCGCCCGCCACCACCACCCGCAGATGGTCGGAGATCTCGGCGCGCGCCTCCGCGGCCAGCCCCGCGTCCGTCACCAGCGTGTCGACCTGGTCCAGCGTCGCGAAGGAACTCAGCCCCACCACACCCCACTTGGTGTGGTCCGCGACCACCACCACCCGGCGCGCCGACTGCACCAGCCGCCGGTTGGTCTCCGCCTCCGCGAGGTTCGGCGTGGACAGCCCGGCGTCCGGCGATATGCCGTGCACCCCGAGGAACAGCACGTCGAAGTGGAGCGTCGCGATCGCCTGGTCGGCCACCGGGCCCACCAGCGAGTCGGACGGTGTGCGCACCCCGCCGGTCAGCACGACCGTCGCCGCGCCCTGCCGCGGCCCGGAGGTGCGCTGTGCCAGGTGGAAGACGTCGGCGACCCGTACCGAGTTGGTCACGACGGTCAGGTCCGCCACGTCCACCAGCTGGTGGGCCAGCGCGTACGTGGTCGTACCGCCCGACAGTGCGATCGCGCTGCCCGGGGACACCAGCGCGGCGGCCGCACGCGCGATGTCCTCCTTGGCACTCTGCTCCAGGCCCGACTTGGCCTCGAACCCCGGCTCGTGGGTGCTCGCCTCCACGACCGGAACCGCGCCGCCGTGCACCTTCTCCAGCACGCCCTGCCGGGCCAGCGCGTCCAGGTCGCGGCGGACCGTCATGTCCGACACGCTGAGTTTGCGCGTCAGTTCGTTGACGCGGACACCACCACGCCGCCGGACCTCGTCCAGGATCAGGGCGCGACGCTGCTCGGCGAGGAGGTTCTGATTCTCACTCACGTACGCTCCGGTCCTCTCGCCTCAAGCCGATACCCTCCGTCCGACACGGTCGCGCACCCGCGGCGACGAGGACGTCCCCGGTCGGGCGCGTGCGGGCGTCCCATCCTCGCACGGCGGGGTGCGGGACGCGCCACCACCCACCCGACGCGCGCATGTCACCTCCGGGGCTGTCCGGGGCGCACGCCGGGCACGCCGCGGGCCTGCCCCGGACACACGGCGGCCCGATCCTCGGGGGAGATTCGGTGACAACGGGTGTGGAGCGCGCCCCGAGCGGAGATCCTGTGCCCGCACGGAGACATCCGCCCGCGCGTCACGGGGGAAGTGCGTATCAGTGGAACGTGTCCTGACCGACGGGGCCGCGAGCCCCGACCGCCCCACCGGATCCCGAGCCGCCCTGGAACTCCTCGTCCACGGGGTGGGCGGCGCCACGCCCGAGAAGATGCTCAACGATCCGCGCACCGTGCGGATCACCGGCGACGACACGGCCGCCGTCCACCGGCGCGCCGACGACGTCGACGCCGAGTACGGCCCCGCGGGCCGCCGCGACCGGCCCGTCCCCGAGGCCTACGTCTGGTCCAACCTCACCTCCGGCAACGGCACCCGCGCCCTGTGGCTTGTGCTGCTGCCCTTCATGGTCGTCAACCTCGCCCACTGGATGCGCCCCGCCACCGAAGGGCGCGTCCGCCTCGTGCGGGTGTACGGACTGCTGGTCCGGCTCGCGGCGCTCAGCCTGACGGTGCTGCTCGTCGCCGCCGCCTGCGAGGTCGCCCTGGACCTCACCGCCTGGCAGTGCGCGGGCACGCGCGCGTGCGCCGCGCGCCACACCTGGCTCGGCTTCCTGTCGCCCGCCTCCTCCCGCGACGGCTGGTGGAGTCTGCCCGGCCGCCGGCTCGCCCTCGCCGCGCTGGTTCCGGCGGCCCTCACCGGACTGCTGTGGTTCCTCTCGCACCGCACCTGGCGGGCGTACGAGTCCCAGGAGCCGCTGGCACGCGCGCCCGAACCGGTCGACCGGCTCAGCCCGACCGCCCTGAGTCGTCCGGGGTTCTGGTACGGGCGCCGCCTGGTGGCGCGGCTGCGCGCCGCCCACACCTCGGCCGGGCTGCTCACGGTGGCCGCCGCCGTCGCCACGGCGGCCGCGCGCGAGGACCGCAGCCCCGGGGGCCCGGCGCTGCTCGACACCCTCGGCTGGCTGCTGCTCGGCGGGCTGGGCGGCGGCGGCCTCGCCGTCCTGTGGGCGGTGTGCCGCCGAGGCCGCAGCGAACACCGGCTGGACCGGGCGCTGGACCGGCACCTGGTCCGTGGCCTGCCGTCGGCCGCCCTGCTGCTGCTCGTCCTCACCCTGGTGTACGCCGGCTGGTCCCGCCCCGGGTGGCAGTCGGCGGACCGGCTGCCCGGGGACGTCACCTTCGGCGCCATCGCCCTGGTCCAGGGCTTACTGGTGCTCGCCCTCGCCGTGGTGGCCCGCGTCCTGCACCGCGGCTCCACCGCGCCCACCGGAACGCCGGCCCCCGGGACCACCTCGCACCAGTGCGTCCCGCCGGCACCGGACACGGACCCCGGCCGACGGCACCCCGGGAGGCTCGACGGCCCTCCACTGGACGCCGTACCCGGCCAGGCCGGGCCTGCGGGCGTGGAGACGCGCGGAGCGGGCTCACCTGGCGGGCGTTCCAGGTCGGCGGTCCCGGGGGACGAGACGGTCCGCCGGGCAGGAACGGACGGCGCGGGCGTACAGCCGACGGGCTCGATGGACCAGGAGCGGCAACTGCCACGAGGAGACGAGCAGCCTCGACGGGGGACCCGGGCGAGTGAGGGTGCAGCCCCGCCGACCGGCCGCACGCGGGCCGCCGACCCGGACGCCGAGGGCGGGCCGCGCATCGAGGAGGCCCCGGACGCCGAGGAGACTCCGGACACCGAGGAGGCTCCGGGCGCCGAGGGTGAGCGTGACGCCGGTGCCGTCGACCGGGCCGCCCTGCGCGGGCTCGCCGGTCCCGCCGTCGTCATGCTGGCGTGCGCGCTGGGCGGGTTGATGTCCGGTGGTGTGGCCCAGCGGGTCGGCGACTGGCTGGACGGCACCGGAGGGTCGACGCCCGGCCCCCCGGTGATGCTGACCTGGCAGGCCTCGGTGATCCCGGCCGTCCTCCTGGTGCTGCTGGCACTGACCGCGCTGCTCGGCCGCCGCGCCTGGCTGCTGGCCCGCGCCGAGCGGGCCGCCGTGATCCGGGACTACTCGCTCCGGCAGGGTGACACCGCCCGCACCGGGGCCATCGCCCGCGCCCGCGCGATGGCCACACTCACCGACCGCGCGCCCCTGGTCGTCGCCGTCACCGCCGCCGCCACCCTGCTCCTCGGCGCCGGCGCCCTCGTGGGCTCATGGCTGAGCGGCAGAACCCCCATCGGGGCCACCGAGGACGCCTACCCCTTCGTCCACGGCGCCGCGCACATCGCACAGGCGCTCGGCTCCTGGCTGATCGGGCTCGGCTTCCTGCTCTTCGTCACCTGGGGCCGCCGCGCCTACAAGGACGCCGCCGCGCGCCGCACCATCGGCATCCTGTGGGACGTCGGCACGTTCTGGCCCCGCGCCGCCCACCCCTTCGCCCCGCCCTGCTACGCCGAACGCGCTGTCCCCGACCTGACCTGGCGGATGGCGACCTGGACCCGGGAGACCGGCGGCCGCCTGGTGATCTCCGGGCACTCCCAGGGCAGCGTGCTCGCGGCGGCCGCCGCCTGGCAGCTGGAACCCGGCGCCCGACGACGCGTCGCCCTGCTCACCTACGGCTCTCCGATCGAGCGCCTCTACGGCCGCTGGTTCCCCGCCCACTTCGGTCCTGTCGCCCTCGCCGCGCTCCACGAGGACGTCGACTGCTGGCGCAATCTGTACCGGCTCACCGACCCGATCGGCGGCCCGGTCCGACTGTGCGGGCACTGCGGTCCCGCGGTCGACCGCCCGCCCCTGCGCGACCCGCTGGAGTACGGCCGTACCGGACGCCACCCGCTGCCCGCACCGCTCCTCGGCCACTCCGACTACCAGGCGGACCCGGCCTTCGCCGAGGAACGGGAGCGTCTGCTGGCCCGGCTGCGCCCCTGAGCCCCCGCCGTCTTCGCGCGGGACGGCGGCCGGCCCGGGGACGTGCCGAGCGGCCCGGCAGCGGAGAGTGCGTTCAGCTCAGCTCCGGCAGGTCCTCCGCGTACAGCAGGGTCAGGTCGTCGGTGCTCGGCTCGGTGACCTGAGCGACCCGGCTCGCGTGGCGCTCCACCATCGCCTCGAAGGTCTGGCGGGCGGTGCGGCCGTTGCCGAAGGCCGGGCCCTTCGGGAGCGCGGTGAAGTACTTCAGCAAGGCCTCCGCCGCACCCGGCGCCAGCCGGTACTCGTGTTCCTCGGCCTGCTGCTCGACGATGCGCAGCAACTCCTCGGGGCCGTAGTCGCCGAAAGTGATCGTGCGGGAGAAACGGGACGCCACCCCGGGGTTCACGGAGAGGAAGCGCTCCATCTCGGCGGTGTACCCGGCGACGATCACCACGACCGCGTCGCGGTGGTCCTCCATCAGCTTCACCAGCGTGTCGATGGCCTCCTTGCCGAAGTCGCGCCCGGCGTCCTCGGGGGAGAGGGCGTACGCCTCGTCGATGAACAGCACACCGCCGCGCGCCCGTTCGAAGGCCTCCTGGGTGCGGATCGCGGTCGAGCCGATGTGCTCGCCGACCAGGTCCACGCGGGACACCTCGACCAGGTGGCCCTTCTCCAGCACGTCGAGCGCGGCGAGGATCTCGCCGTACAGCCGGGCGACCGTCGTCTTGCCGGTGCCGGGGGAGCCCGTGAACACCAGGTGCCGCTTCACGGAGGCGGCCTTCAGCCCCGCCCGCTGCCGACGCCTGCCCACCTCGATCATGTCGATGAGCGCGCGCACCTCGCGCTTGACGCTGTCCAGGCCCACCAGCGCGTCGAGTTCACCGAGGACGTCCTTCGAGGTCCGCACCGGCTGCTCCGGCGCGTCCGCACCCAGAACGGCGGCCGGCGGGTCCGACGCGGTCGGCCGCTGCTCCGGGACGGAACCCAGCAGGCCCGCTGTCACGCCCGCCGTCTCCACGGCCGTCTCCCGCACCGCGGGCACCGGGGTTCTGAGGCCCGCTGACTCGTCGCTGGTGCAGTCCTCCACATCGGGTCCCGCCCCCGGCGCGGTGTCGACGCCGTCCGCGAACTCGTACCCGCCGCGCGCGCAGCGCTCGGTGCGGCACCTCCTCAGCGTCGTACGGCAGCCGTCTATCACGTGGAAGCCGTAGCCGCCGCTGCCCGTCACCCGGCAGTGCAGGAAGCTCCCGCGGCCACCGGCCGACACGTAGAAGCCGGCCTCGGCGGGGGAGTCGACCGTGCACCGCTCGACCGTGGGATCGGCGCCCTTGGTGACGATCACCCCGGTCTGGGTGCCGTCCACGGTGCAGTTGGCGAGGGTGCCGCCGCTGCCGTGGTCGCGGAACCAGGCACCCGTCGCGGCGTCCCGGATGCGGCAGTCGTCGAGCTGGGCGGTCGCGCCGTCGCTCACCGACACCGCGGTGTTGCGCACCTGGAAGAGGTCGCTGTCGACGACATCGGCGCGCGAACCGCGGTCCAGCACGAACAACGCGTCCGGCACGTCGTGCACCCGGCAGGAGTCGAGCACGGCGGTCGCGCCGTCGCTGACCCACACCGCCGGATAGTCCCCGGTGCTGTCGAAGATCTCGCACTGGTTGGCGTCCACGCGGGTGCCCGGGTCCCACACCGACAGGCCGTTGCGCCCGAACTGACGCACCGTCGTGCGGGTCAGGGTCAGCACCGAGCGCGAGCGCAGGTCGATCGCGTTCTCCGGGATGTCGTGGATACGGCAGTCGGCCAGCGTGAGCACCGCGTCGGTGTCGAGGGTGACGCCGTCGGCGGTGGTGCGGTGCACATCGCAGTCGGTGAGGTGCGCGGTGGCCCGGCCGGTCACCTGCACCCCGCTGCCGCGTACCTCGTAGACCTCGCAGCCCACCGCCTCCAGCGCGGAGTTGTCACCGGTCGCGCTCAGGCCCGTACCGGCCGCGTGGTGCACCCGGCAGCGCTCCAGCCGGGGGTGGGCGCCGCCGCGCACCGCGACCCCGGCCTGGCCGGCCGCGAGGACCTCGCACTCCTCGAACACCCCGCCCCCGCCGTCGAGTACGGCGATGCCGACGCCCGCGGGATTGTCCACCGCGCACCGGCGCACCGTCGGCCGCGCCATGCCGCGCACCTCGATGCCGGCCGCCGAACGGGTCACGATCCGGAGGTCCATCAGCTCCGGCGTGCCCTCCTCGACGAGTACCGCGGGCGCCGCCGCGTCCTGGCCCTCGACATGCAGGTCCTGCACCACCGCGGAGGCCCGCACCGTCAGCGGCACCCCGTCCACGGGCGCGATGCGCACCGACCCGGGGGAACCGTCCGGTCCGCGCAGGGTCACCGCCCGCTGCACCACGAGGTTCTCCCGGTAGGTCCCCGGGGCGACGGTCAGGACGTCACCGTCCGCCGCGGCCTCCAGGGCGGCGGCGAGCGACGCGTACTCACCCGTGCGGCGCCGCCACCGCGATGTGCCGGTGTGCGTCACCTGGACCGTGCCCTGTGCCATGGTGTTGCTGTGCCCCCACCTCGTCGTACCGGTTGGCTCGTTCGCCGTCGGGGCGCACCCCGGTGGCTCTCCCTCGTGCGCGGGTCGATGCCGAAAGCCTCGGCCGGTCCACCGTAGCGTGCGCGCGGGCGGTGAGTTGACCAGAGGCGGAAGGCGGTCAGCTGCCGGCGCCGGTCCGGCCCCAGTCCGGGCCCGCCCGCTCCCATGCCTGGTCCCAGCGTTCGTACCGGCGGCGCATCAGGCACCGGACCACGGTGCGCCGGGCCGCCTCGCCGGCGCCGGCGGCGAGGAGCGCGGCGCCGAACCCGGCGAGGACTGCATGGACGGTGGCCGTGGCGGAGTCCAGCGGGCGGGCGGCGACCCGGCCCTGACGGTCGGTCCATATGCGGAACCGGTCACCTGCCCGCGGTCGGGCGATGCCGGTCAGCACCGGCTGCCGGCGCAGGGTGCCGTCGGGGGCGGACCACTCGGCGAGCACCCGCGTGCGGGTGCCGCGTCCGGAGCCGCCGTCGGGGTCCGCCCGGAACGGGGACTCGGCAGTCCGCCGCACCACGGTTGCCGCCACCTCGTGACGGGAGGCGTGCTGCTCGCGCACCGACCGCTGCAGGGCCGCGTATGCCGCCTTGCCGGTCAGGACTCCCGCGACGGGCGCGAGAAGGAGGATGAGCAGGAGCACGGTCAGGGCGGTCCAGGCCTCGACCAGATCCGTCGTACGGCACAGCGGGTTGTGCCGCCAGCGCCTGAGCCCGCCGATCGCCCGCATCGTCCCGCACCCCCTCCCGCTCCGTGACGGCCCCCGCCCGAGCCGCCCGCCCGGGACTCCGGGACGAAGCGGGGGATACCACCGGCTCGCGGGCCCCCTCGCGAACCGCTCACGACCCGCCAACGAGCGGGGGACGCGGCGGGGTTCCCGCCGAGCGGGAGACGAGGGGCCGGGCCGTGCGGGGAGCACGGCGGGGACCTCGCCGGGTGCGGAACTCCGGGCGCGTCGAACGGTTCGGTCAGCCCACGGCCTCGACGGGGTCGCCGATCCGGATGGTGCCGCGGGCCAGCGGGACCAGGTTCTGCCCGAAGACCAGCTTCCCGTCCCGGCGGCGGTGCCGGCCCAGCGTGCGCAGGGGCTCGGCGCCGCGTGCCGCGGTGCCCTGGTCGGTGGTGGTCACCAGGCACCGCCCGCACGGCTTGGCGACCCGGAAGGGCACCGCGCCGATGGTCAGCCGGGTCCACTCGTCCTCGGCCCACGGCTCGGTGCCCGACACGACCACGTTCGGACGGAAGCGGTTCATGGGCAGCGGGCCCTCCTGAGGGTGGTCACCGCCGGCGATGAGCGCGTTGAGGGCCTCCAGGGAGGCGGTGGTGGTGACCAGGAGGGGGAAGCCGTCCGCGAACGAGACGGTCTCACCGGGCAGGGCGTACTCCGGGGCGAGGGGCCGACGCCCCGCGGGATCGTCCATATGGACCAGCCGCACGTCGGCGCCGAGATGGGTGCTGCACCAGGTGTGCGCCGCGGCGCCGGCCGGGACCGCTTCCACCTTGTCGCTGAACAACTCGACGGGAACCGTCTCCCCCGGCTCCGGCACGGCCACGTCCAGCGACGGCAGACCAGGGGCGGACAGCCGGACGCCGCCGCCGGGCAGGGGCTCGGCGGCGGCCAGGGCGAGGCGCGGGTGCCGGCGTTGCGTGACGACCCTTCCCCCGTCGTCGATCAGCGCCCAGCGCCGGTCTCCGGCCAGGCCCCAGGGCTCCACGACGGCCTCCCGGGGTGCCACGCCGCGGGCCGCCTTGACCGGATGGACATGAATCGACAGCAGTCGCGCCTCAGTCATGACGCCATGGTGCCAGGTGGCACCGACGGCGAACGGCCGAGGCTCAGTAGCCGCGGTACTGCTGGTTGTTGTACGGATCCTGGTAGGGCGCCGGACCCGGCCGCGGGGCCGCCGGGCGCATCGCCTCGTACCCCATGCCGGGCATGCCGGCCCGGGGCTGCTGCATCGGGCCGCCCTGCGGGCCGGGATAGCCGCGCGGCGCGGTGGCCTGGGGCGGGATGTAGGCCGCCGCGGGTGCCTGTTGCAGCGGGGCGGGCTGCGGCGCCTGCGGGTACCCGTAGGAGGGGTGGGACGGGGCCGCCGGGAGAGCGGGCAGCGCCGAGGGGAGCGCGGGCAGCGAGCTGCCCGTGTCGTACGCGGCGGGGACCCGGATCGGGGCGATCTGCGGGGTGCCCCGCTCGGCCACGAGCGAGTCGTAGATCGGGGTGTCCGGGAAGGAGGCGGACGAGTAGTAGCCGCCACCATAGGTGGAGCGGGGGGAGGTCATGGCACATAAGTTAAGCCCACGATGTGCTGGTTGGGGAGACCGATAAGAGGGTTGTTTTCCGTGTCGGCAGGGGCTCGGGATCCCCAATGCGAGCGAACTTGGGAAAAAGGGGCAGCGCGCCGGATGTAAATCGTGTAAAGCCCGAGTTCTGGAGGGGTTACCGGCGGTCTGCGCGGTCCGTTGCGACGCCCCCGGTGGGCGTACGCCGCCTCGCGCAATAGGTTGACCATGAAAAGAAGCGAGAGACGCACGAGGGGGCGGACATGTCGATGTCGAAGGGTTCCAACACACCGGTGCCGACCACGGCCCTACGGGTCGAGGTGGGCTGGCGTACCGGACCCGGCGTGCCCGACGCCGACGCCTCCGCGCTGTTGCTGGCCGGACGCAAGGTCCGCTCCGACGCCGACTTCGTCTTCTACAACCAGCCCGCGCACTCCTCCGGGGCGGTCCGCCACGAGGGCAAGCGCACCGCCGGCGGCCAGGTGACCGACACGCTCCTCGTCGACCTCGCGCGCGTGGAGGGCCCTGTCGAGACGGTGGTCCTCGCGGCCTCCGCCGACGGCGGCTCCTTCGGGCAGGTGCCCGGCCTGTACATCGAGGTCCGCGACGCCGCCCGGGGCGACGTCGTCGCCCGGTTCGACAGCACCGGAGCCGGCACCGAGACCGCGTTCGTCCTCGGCGAGTTCTACCGCCGCCAGGGCGCCTGGAAGTTCCGGGCCGTCGGCCAGGGATACGACACCGGGCTGGAGGGACTGGCCACCGACTTCGGGATCACGGTCGACGAGCCGCAGCACACGGCGCCGCCCGCACCCCCGGTCACCATGCCCTCGCCGCCCGCACCCCCCGTCACCATGCCCTCGTCGGCCGCCGCCGCGCCGCCGCCCCCGGCCGCGCCGCCGACCCCGCGGCCCGCAGCGCCGGTACGGCTGACCAAGGTGACGCTCACCAAGGCGGCGCCGTCGGTGTCGCTGACCAAACAGGGCGGCACCTCGGGGGCCCTGCGCGTGAACCTGAACTGGCAGACCCGCAAGCAGTTCTCCGGATGGGGCAGCAAGTTCGGCCGGGCGGTCGCCCTCCACAACGACCTCGATCTCGACCTGTGCGCCCTGTACGAACTCGCCGACGGCCGCAAGGGTGTCGTCCAGGCGCTCGGCAACGCCTTCGGCGCCCTGCACCACCCGCCCTACATCCACCTCGACGGCGACGACCGCACCGGCGCCGTCGCGAGCGGCGAGAACCTCACGGTCAACCTCGACCACCGGGACGCCTTCCGGCGCATCCTCGTCTTCGTCACCGTCTACGAGGGCGCGCGCTCGTTCGCCGACCTGCACGCCACCGTCACCCTGACCCCGCAGCACGGCGCCCCCGTCGACTTCTCGCTCGACGAGTGCACCGTCCCGTCGACCGTGTGCGCGCTCGCCCTGATCACCAACCAGGGCGGCGACCTCGTCGTGCAGCGAGAGGCCCGCTACCTGGTGCCCGAGCGCGGGGTCAGCCCGCAGCGCACGGTGGACCACGCCTACGGCTGGGGCATGAACTGGACCCCCGGCCGCAAGTAGGGCCCGGCGCCCGGTCACCCTTCGTCGGTCACCGCGTCCGGACGGGCGTAGGTGCGGCCCTTCCACGCCGCGCCGCGCCCCCGGTAGTGCTGCACCGCGCTGTCCACCGTCATCAGCAGGTAGAGGAACGCGGTGAAGGGCAGCAGGGGAGCGAGCCACAGGGGCTGACGGTAGTAGCGGAGCATCGGCACGTACGTCCCCGTCATCACCAGCCACGCCAGGCCGCCCGGCACCGCGGCCGCCGGAAGGCCGAGCCCGAGCCCGGCGACCAGCGCGAGCGGCGGCACCAGATACACCACTGCCAGGCCCAGCACCGTCCCGGCCAGCAACAGCGGACTGTGCCGCAGCTGCGCGTAGGCGCTGCGGGACACCATCCGCCACAGGTCGCCGAGGCGCGGGTACGGGCGCACACTGGCCACCCCCTCCGCCAGCCCCAGCCAGATGCGCCCGCCCCCGCGCTTGACCGCCCGGGCCACCGCCACGTCGTCGATGACGGCGTGCCGGACGGAGTCCGGGATCCGCGCCCGCTCGGCGGTCCGGGCGCGGATCAGGACGCAGCCGCCCGCCGCGGCCGCCGTCCGGCGCCCCTGCCGCGCGATCCACCGGAACGGGTACAACTGCGCGAAGAAGTAGACGAACGCCGGCACGACCAGCCGCTCCCAGAGGCCGGCCACCCGCAACCGCGCCATCTGCGAGACGACGTCGAAGCCGCCGGCGTGCGCCGCCGCCACCAGCGTGCGCAGGCTGTCCGGCGCGTGCGCGATGTCGGCGTCCGTCAGCAGCAGGTACTCCGGCTCACCCGAGCGTGCCCGCGCGATCCCGTGCCGCACCGCCCACAGCTTGCCCGTCCAGCCGGCCGGGGGCTCCCCGCCCGGCGACACCACCGTCAGCGGAAGGCCACCGTGCCGCCGTGCCAGCGAGCGTGCCAGATCCCCGGTGCCGTCCGAGCTGCCGTCGTCCACCAGGAGGACCTCCGCCCGCCCGGGATAGTCCTGCGCCAGCAGCGAGGGCAGACTGGCCGGCAGCACGGCCGCCTCGTCCCGGGCCGGCACCACGACGGCGACGGACGGCCACCGGCCTGGATCGGCGCGCAGCGGCAGCCGGACATCGGTGCGCCAGAAGAAGCCCTGACACAGCAGCAGCCACAGCCAGGCGGCGAGAGACACGGCGGCGGTCCAGGCGATCCACTCGTTGGCGCTCACCCGCGCAGTCTGCCCCACTCGACCGGCCCGAGGGCGTCCATCGTCTATCGTGGCCGGGTGAAGATCGCGCTCATGGACTCAGGGATCGGGCTGCTGGCGGCCACCGCCGCGGTGCGGCGGCTGCGCCCCGACGCCGATCTGGTGCTCTCCCTGGACCCCGACGGCATGCCGTGGGGGCCGCGCACCCCACAGGACCTGACCGGGCGTGCCCTGGCCGTCGCCGAGGCTGCCGCCGCCCTGCGGCCCGACGCCCTGGTCGTCGGCTGCAACACCGCCACCGTGCACGCCCTGACCACGCTGCGCGCCCGCCTCGAACCGGACCTCCCCGTCATCGGCACCGTCCCGGCGATCAAACCGGCCGCGGCCGGCGGCGGCCCCGTCGCCATCTGGGCCACGCCCGCCACCACCGGCAGCCCCTACCAGCGCGGCCTGATCGAGGACTTCGCCGACGGCGTACCGGTCACCGAGGTCCCGTGCTGGGGCCTCGCCGAGGCCGTGGAACACGCGGACGAGACCGCCGTCGCCACGGCCGTCGCCGCGGCCGCCGCCCTCACGCCCGACGACGTCACCGGCATCGTCCTCGGCTGCACCCATTACGAACTGGTCGCCGAGCGGATCCGCGCCGCCACGTGCCGGCCCGGCGGCCCGGAGCTCACCCTGTACAGCTCGGCGGACGCCGTCGCCGCCCAGACCCTGCGCCGCATCGGTGCCCGGCCGGAGCCGGACGCCCCGGCCTCCGGCACGGTCACGGTGCTGCTCAGCGGCCGCGAGGGCGACCTCCCGGCCGCCGCCCTGGCCTACGCCGAGGGGCGGCTGCTGCGGACGGTGAGCGCCGCCCAGCCGTACTGACCCGTGAGGTGGTGGACGCGGCCGGCGCGGTCACGCTGCGCGACGCGCTCCCCGCACAGCGAAACCTGAGTAACCTCATGGGCATGAGGCAGCAGGCCCCCGGCGAGAAGGCCCCCCACCCCGACATCTGGACCGGACGCGCCACCAACCGGTTCCAGTGGGTAGCGGCGCTCGTCGGCGCGGCTTTCATGGCGCTCGGCATCGAGCTGGCCGTGGACGCCCCGTGGACCTCCGGGACCGCCGCCCTCGTGATGGCCGTCGTCGGCTGTATCACCGCCGGGCTGCTGGTGATGTTCGGCACCCTCGCCTTCGTCCACGTGGACCTGAGACTCGACAAGGAGTCCGTCGAGGTGCGCTGCGGCCACATGGGCGTGCCGCGCCGCCGGATCCCGCTCTCCCGTGTCGTGGGCGCCGACTTCGCCCCCCACATCACCCCGCGCCACTGGGGAGGCTGGGGTTACCGCTGGCGGCCCGAGCAGGGCACCGCCGTCGTCGTACGGCGCGGCGAGGGTGTGGTGCTGCGGCTGGGGGACGGGCACACCTTCACGATCACCGTGGACGACGCGGAGGCCGCCGTGCACGCCATTCGCACCCGTCTGCGCCCCACGAAGCCCGGTACCGCCCACTGAGCGGCGGCTGTCGCAGCGGGTGCCGTGGTGGGGGACGGGTGCCGTCGCCGATCACCGTGGGTGGCGCGAGGGCCGCGGCACGCGCCCTTCACGCCCCGTGAAGCCCGGCACGACGCCCGGTACCGCCCACCGCGGCGCGGTGGGCGGGGCGAGCGGCTTCGGGTGGGTCGCTCCGGCACTGTCCCGGCCTCGCCGGCCGGCCCGCTCGGCCGACGGTGATCGACACCGTCCTGTCCGCCGCCCGGCCGCCCGCCGTACACTCCCACAGTGACCGTCACCGCAACGCCCGTCGGCCCGTCGGACCAGATGGAACCCCGCAACGCGCGCGTGTCGCGCGCCGCGCGGCTCCGTCGGCTGGTTCCGGCCGCCACCGCAGCGCTCGCCGGAGTGCTCCTGTACCTCAGCTTCCCGCCGCGCCCGCTGTGGTGGCTGGCCCTGCCGGCCTTCGCCGTGTTCGGCTGGGTGCTGCGCGACCGGACCTGGAAGGCGGCCCTCGGCCTCGGCTACCTCTTCGGCCTGGGCTTCCTGCTGCCGCTGCTGGTGTGGACCGGCGTCGAGGTCGGTCCAGGACCCTGGCTCGCCCTGGTGGTCGTCGAGGCGGTCTTCGTCGCGCTGGTCGGCGCGGGCATCGCCGCGGTGTCGAAGCTGCCCGCCTGGCCGGTGTGGGCGGCGGCCCTGTGGACCGCCGGCGAGGCGGCACGCGCGCGTGTGCCCGTGGGCGGCTTCCCCTGGGGCAAGATCGCGTTCGGTCAGGCCGACGGCGTCTTCCTGCCGCTCGCGGCGGTCGGCGGCACCCCGGTGCTCGGCTTCGCGGTCGTCCTGTGCGGCTTCGGCCTCTACGAATGCGTCCGTCTGGCGCTCGCGCGGCGCCGCGCCGACGAGGTCCGCCGGTCGGCCGCCGCGCTGGCCGTGCTCAGCCTGGCCGTGCCCGTGGGCGCGGCCCTCGCCGCCCGCTCCCTGGTCAGCGACCGGGCCGAGGACGGCACCGCGACCGTCGCCGTCATCCAGGGCAACGTGCCCCGGCTCGGGCTCGACTTCAACGCCCAGCGGCGGGCCGTGCTCGACTTCCACGCGCGCGAGACGGAGCGGCTGGCCGCCGAGGTCGCGGCGGGCAGGGTGGAGCGCCCCGACTTCGTGCTGTGGCCCGAGAACTCCTCCGACATCGACCCCTTCGCCAACCCCGACGCCTCCGCGGTCATCGCCCACGCGGCCAAGGCGATCGGCGCCCCGGTCTCCGTCGGCGGTGTCGTCGAGCGGGACGGCAAGCTCTACAACGAGCAGATCCTGTGGGACCCGGCCGAGGGCCCCACACAGACGTACGACAAGCGGCAGATCCAGCCCTTCGGCGAGTACCTGCCGATGCGCTCCCTGATCGGCGCGATCAACGAGACCTGGACGTCGATGGTCCACCAGGACTTCAGCCGGGGCACCACACCGGGCGTGTTCACCGTCGACGGCACCAGGATCGGGCTGGCCACCTGCTACGAGGCCGCCTTCGACTGGGCCGTGCGCGACACCGTCACCCACGGCGCCCAGCTGATCTCCGTACCCAGCAACAACGCCACCTTCGACCGCAGCGAGATGACCTACCAGCAGCTCGCCATGTCGCGGGTACGCGCCGTCGAGCACAGCCGCACCGTCACCGTGCCGGTGACCAGCGGTGTCAGCGCGATCATCCTGCCGGACGGGACGATCAGCCAGAAGACCGGCATGTTCGTCGCCGGCCACCTGGTGCAGAAGGTGCCCCTGCGCTCCTCCGAGACCCCCGCCACCCGGCTGGGGATCCTGCCGGAGATCGCCCTGGTGCTCGTCGCCGTGGGCGGCCTCGGCCGGGCGGTCGCGACGGGCGTGCGCGGGCGACGCGCCGCCGACCGCTAGCCGGAGGCTCTCCCGGTCCGGGGACTTCCCCCGCGGACCACGGCATCGGCCGATTAGGGTCGGTGCCATGGCAACTCCCGAGTTCATCCGCGCCATCAGGACGTCCGTCGGCCACCACCCCCTGTGGCTGCCCGGCGTCACCGCGATCGTCTTCGACGAGCGGGGCAGAGTCCTGCTGGGCCGCCGTTCGGACACCGGCAAGTGGTCGGTGATCGGCGGCATCCCCGAGCCGGGCGAGCAGCCCGCCGCCTGCGCGGTGCGGGAGGTGTTCGAGGAGACCGCGGTGCGGTGCGTCGCCGAGCGGGTCGTCCTCGTCCAGGCGCTGGACCCGCTCACGTACGACAACGGCGACGTCTGCCAGTTCATGGACATCACCGTGCGCTGCCGCGCCGTGGGCGGCGAGGCCCGTGTCAACGACGACGAGTCGCTGGAGGTCGCCTGGTTCGAGCCCGACGCCCTGCCGGAGCTGGCCGAGGGCGGACTGTTCCGGATCAAGCAGGCCCAGTCCGACACACCGACATGGTTCGACCCTATGAGCGCCGACTGAAGTATGGGCGCGGACCACATGGGAGGGGGCTCTGGCGCTGCCTAGGGTCGGCACATGACCGCGCCCAGTCCCTTCCCGGCTCCCCCCACCCCTCCGCTCGACCTCGACGGCCGCACCGCCCTCGTCACCGGCGCCGCGGGCGGTATCGGCCGCGCCTGTGCGTTGCGGCTGGCGGCCGCCGGGGCCAAGGTACGAGCGGTCGACCGCGACGCGGCCGGACTCGACGCCCTCGTCACGGCCGCCGCCGGACTGCCCGGCTCCGTCGCGCCCCACGTCCTGGACCTCACAGATCTGGACGCCACCGAACACGCCGCCGCCGGCACCGACATCCTGGTCAACAACGCCGGCCTGCAACGCGTCAGCCGCCTGGAGGAGTTCCCGCCGGACGTCTTCCACACGGTGCTGACCGTGATGCTGGAGGCACCGTTCCGGCTCATCCGCGGCGCCCTGCCCCATATGTACGGACAGGGCTGGGGCCGCATCGTCAACGTGTCCTCCGTGCACGGGCTGCGCGCCTCGCCGTACAAGGCCGCCTACGTCGCCGCCAAACACGGCCTGGAGGGCCTGTCCAAGACGGCAGCCCTCGAAGGCGCCGCGCATGGTGTCACCTCCAACTGCGTGAACCCCGGCTACGTCCGCACCCCCCTGGTCGAACGGCAGCTCGCCGACCAGGCCCGCGAGCACGGCATATCCGAGGAACGCGTCCTGACCGAGGTGCTGCTGCGGGACAGCGCCGTGCGGCGGCTGATCGAACCGGCGGAGGTCGCCGAGGCGGTCGCCTACCTGTGCGGCCCGCACACCGCCTTCGTGACGGGCACCTCCCTGGTGCTCGACGGTGGCTGGACGGCCCACTGAGCGGCCCCGCCGCGCTTGCTCCCGGAGTTTTCCACAGGGCTGACGAAGCGGCCCGGTCATGGGTGATCCTGTGAACATGTCCCGCGATCACGTGCAGTCCGCCGAGCGTCCCGCCGAAGACGGCGCGGCGCTGCCCGGCGGCGCCGAGACGCCGTACCTGGAGCTGCTGGCCCGAGGGGCGGCCGCCGAAGCCTACGAGCAGCCGGTGCTGCGCGCCCGCGCCGCGGGCCGGCCACCGGAGCACACCGCCGCGCTGGAGCACGCCAAGCTGCTGGCACTGCGCGTCCGCGCGGAACTGGAGGGCCGGCGCCGACGGGAGGCCGAGCTGTCCGCGCTGTTCGAGACCGCCCACGACCTGGCCGGACTGCGCGACGTCGACGCCGTACTGCAGGCCATCGTGCAGCGCGCCCGCTCCCTGCTCGGCACGGACGTCGCCTACCTCAGCCTCAACGACCCGGTCCGCGGCGACACCTACATGCGGGTCACCGAGGGCTCGGTCGCCGCCCGCTTCCAGCAGCTGCGCCTCGGCATGGGAGAGGGGCTCGGCGGCCTGGTCGCCCAGACCGCCCGCCCCTACGTCACCGACGACTACTTCCGCGACGAGCGCTTCCGGCACACCACCGCCATCGACGCCGGTGTACGCGACGAGGGCCTGGTGGCGATCCTCGGCGTGCCCCTGATGCTGGGACCCGGTGTGATCGGCGTGCTGTTCGCCGCCGACCGGCGCGCCCGGGTCTTCGAACGGGAGCAGATCGCGCTGCTCGGTTCCTTCGCCGCGCTCGCCGCGTCCGCCATCGACACCGCCAATCTGCTCACCGAGACCCGCTCAGCGCTCGCCGGCCTGGAGCGCGCCAACGAGATCATCAAGGACCGCAGCGGGGTCATCGAGCGCGCCTCCGACGTCCACGACCGGCTCGCCGAGCTGGTCCTGCGCGGCGGTGGCGTCCATGACGTCGCCGCCGCGGTCGCGCAGGTCCTCGACGGCACCGTGGAGTTCACCGAGGCCACCGCCGCACCGGCCGACGCGCTGGAGGCCTCCCGCGCCGAGGGCCACGCCGTACGGCACGGCAGCGAGTGGATCGCCGCGGTCGCCGCCGGCGAGGAACTGCTCGGCGCCCTGGTGCTGCACGGCCACCCCGGCCTCGACCCCGTCGACCAGCGCACCCTCGAACGCGCCGCCATGGTCACCTCGCTGCTCCTGCTCGCCCGCCGCTCGGCCGCCGAGGCCGAACAGCGGGTCCGGGGCGAACTGCTCGACGACCTCCTCGACGCCCGCGACCGCGACCCGCGCCTGCTGCGCGAGCGCGCCGACCGGCTGCACGCCGACCTCGACGCCCCGCACGTCCTGCTCGCCGCCCGCCTCGACACCGTGGCCGCCGACGCCGACCAGGAGGCCGCCGCCCGGCGACGCCTGTGGTCCGCCGCCTCCCACCTCGCGGCCACCCGGCACGGCCTGGCGGCCGCCCGCGACGGCGGCACCGTCCTGCTGCTGCCGCTCGCACCCGGCGACGCGGCCACCGACCTCGCCCGCCGCACCGCCCGCCATCTGGGCACGGCCGTCCGTGAACCGGTCACCGTGGGCGCCTCCGCTCCCGTGGACCGGCCCGCGGTCCGCCCCGACGCGGTGGTCGCCGCCTACGCGGAGAGCCGTCGCTGCCTCGACGCGCTGCGGCTGCTCGGCCGCTCCGGCGACGGCGCGGCGGCCGACGACTTCGGCTTCCTCGGCCTGCTGCTGGCCGGGGAGAGGGACATCACCGGGTTCGTCGACCGCACCATCGGCCGGGTGGTGGAGTACGACGAGCGCCGCGGCACCGACCTGGTGCGCACCCTGGACGCCTACTTCACCTGCGGCATGAGTCCGGCCCGCACCAAGGACGCCCTGCACGTCCATGTGAACACGGTCGCCCAGCGCCTGGAACGCGTCGGCAGGCTCCTCGGCGACGACTGGCAGGACCCGGCCCGCACCCTGGAGATACAACTCGCCCTCCGGCTGCACCGATTGTCCGCCCCGGCACCGCGGTGACCCCGCACGCCAGGGGCGTACGGGGTCACCGTTGCCCGCGGCCGGGCCCGGCTGTCAGACGGTGCGGGCCTCCACCTCGGCCGGCGCCGGCGCGGTATCGCCCTCCGCGGGGGTGTCGAGGTCGGCGAGATCCCGGTTCCGGGTCTCCCGGGCCACTCCGACGGCTACCAGGGTGAGCAGCGCCGCGGCGATGACGTAGAGGGCGATCGGGGTGGAGCTGCCGTAGTCCGACAGCAGCGCGGTGGCGATCAGCGGGGCGGGCGCGCCGGCCGCGACCGAGGCGAACTGGGCGCCGATGGAGGCACCCGAGTAGCGCATCCGCGTCCCGAACATCTCGGCGAAGAAGGCGGCCTGCGGGGCGTACATCGCGCCGTGCAGCACCAGGCCGACGGTCACGGCGAGGACGAGGGCACCGAAGCCCCCGGTGTCGACGAGCGCGAAGAACGGGAACATCCACAGGCCGACGCCGGCCGCGCCCGCCAGATAGACGGGCCGCCGCCCGAGCCGGTCCGACAGGGCACCCCAGACGGGGATGACCACGAAGTGCACGGCGGAGGCGATCAGCACGGCGTTGAGGGCGGTCTGCTTGGAGACACCCGCCTCCCTGGTCGCGTAGACCAGGATGAAGGCGGTGACCACGTAGTAGGAGATGTTCTCCGCCATGCGGGCCCCCATCGCGACCAGCACGTCCCGCCAGTGGTGGCGCAGCACGGCGACGACCGGCAGCTTCTCGGCGACATCCGCACGGGCCGCCTTGCGCGCCTCGGCGGCCCGCAGCGCCTGCTGGAACACGGGCGACTCGTCGACGGACAGCCGGATCCACAGACCGACCATCACCAGCACCCCGGACAGCAGGAACGGGATGCGCCAGCCCCAGCTGCCGAACGCCTCGTCGGACAGCACCGCGGTCAGCAGCGACAGCACCCCGGTGGCGAGGAGCTGCCCGGCCGGCGCACCCGTCTGCGGCCAGGACGCCCAGAATCCGCGCCGCCGTGCGTCCCCGTGCTCGGACACCAGCAGGACGGCGCCGCCCCACTCACCGCCGAGCGCGAACCCCTGCACCAGCCGCAGCACCGTCAGCAGCACCGGCGCGGCCGTGCCGATCGTGGCGTGCGTCGGCAGCAGCCCGATCCCGAACGTCGCCCCGCCCATCAGCAACAGGCTCAGCACCAGCAGTTTCTTGCGGCCGAGCCGGTCCCCGTAGTGCCCGAACACCAGCGCGCCGATCGGCCGGGCCGCGAACCCGACGGCGTACGTCAGGAACGACAGCAGCGTGCCCACCAGCGGATCCGAGCCCGGAAAGAACAGCTTGTTGAAGACCAGCGCCGCCGCCGAGCCGTAGAGGAAGAAGTCGTACCACTCGATGGTGGTGCCGATGAGGCTGGCGGCGACGATGCGCTTGAGGTTGGCGGGGGGTGGGGGAGCGGTTGCTGCGGAGGTCATGTTTCGCCACTTCCTCGGGTGCGGTGGGGACGGGTACGTGTCGGCACACCGTAGGAAGCCGCAGGTCAGGGGCACATGTGGTGGGACACCATAGTTCTGGGCGCAGGTGTGCGTGTGCCCACCATGGGGGAGCCGCGGGGCACCGCATGGGAGCTGCTGCTCGCCGGGCCTCGTGGTGTCGGCCGCCGGTCGTGCACGGAGCTGGTCCGCAGCGCCGTCGAACGGACGGGCACACGCCGGACCGCGCGGCGAGAGCGCTGGTCCCCCGGTGCACAACCCGGCCATTACGATGAGGAAGGCGAAGGGCCGGCCCGTCAGAGGCGGCTGCCGGCCTCCGGCGGAAACGGCGAACCGCGCGCCCCTGGCCGGGCCTGGGCCCTAGGACCGTTCAGGCCCGCAGATACGTCAGGACCGCCAGCACCCTGCGGTGGGTGTCGTCCGCCGGCGGCAGATCCAGCTTGGTGAGGCTGCTGCCGATGCGCTTGCCCACGGCCGCGTCGGAGACGACGAGTTCGCGGGCGATCGAGCTGTTGGACCGGCCCTGCGCGATCAGGGTGAGGACCTCGCGCTCACGTGGCGTGAGCCGCTGCAGCGGGTCGCGGCGGCGGCGCAGCAACTGCCGTACGGCCTCCGGGTCGACGACCGTGCCGACCGGGTCCGCGACCTCGCCGTGCTGCGGCTGGCCGGAGCCACCGGGTGGCAGGTGCTGCGGCTGGTGAGCGCCGAGGCCCTGACGGTGGTCGCGGCGGGCACGCTGCTCGGTCTCGCCGTCGCCGGGCTCGGCCTGGCCGGTCTCTGCGGCGCGCTCGCACTCGTGTCGGCACCCGTCACGCCCGCGCTCCCCTGGGCCACGATCACCACGGCCGCCGGTGCCTGCGCGTTCCTCGCCGTGCTCTCCACCGTCGTCCCCACCGCGCTCACCCTGCGGCGCCGGGCCGTGGAACTGGCGGGCGTACGGGAATGACCCCGCCCCGGCCGCTTCGGCGTGGCCGGGGG
>NZ_JBYIQX010000018.1:0-142106 GCF_057707805.1 Streptomyces sp. bgisy159
CCGGGTGCGCACCTGAGGGCTCTCGTCAGAGAGCCCTTTTTCGTTCAGAGGCGTCCTGCCGACTTCAGGGTGAGGTACGCGTCCGCCAGGGCGGGGGCCAGTTCGCCGGGGGTCGCGTCGACGACGGTGACTCCGTGCCGGCGGAGTTGTTCGGCGGTGCGATGGCGTTCCGTCTGGGCCCGTGCGGCGGCCGCGGCCTCGTAGATCGCCTCGGCGCTGCCGCGGGATGCTGCCATGCGGGCGATGTGGGGGTCGGCCACGGACGCCACCAGTACGGTATGGCGCTGGGTGAGCTGTGACAGAACGGGCAGGAGGCCCTCCTCGACGGGAGCCGCGTCGAGCGTCGTCAGCAGGACGACCAGAGAGCGGCGTGGTGCCGTACGCAGGACCGCTGCGGTGAGGCCGCGGGCGTCCGTTTCGAGGAGTTCCGGTTCCAGGGCGGCCATTGCGTCGACCAGGGAGGGCAGGACGTCTCGGGCCGTGCGGCCCTGGACGAGAGCGCGGACGCGGCGGTCATAGGCGAGGAGGTCGACGCGGTCGCCGGCGCGGGACGCCAGGGCGGCCAGCAGGAGAGCCGCATCCATGGCGGCGTCCAGGCGGGGCGCGTCGTCGACGCGGGCCGCGGAGGTACGGCCGGTGTCGAGGACGAGAAGGATGTGGCGGTCGCGTTCGGGGCGCCACGTGCGGACGGCGACCGCGGTCTGGCGGGCTGTCGCACGCCAGTCGATGGAGCGGGTGTCGTCACCGGGCACGTACTCGCGGAGACTGTCGAACTCGGTGCCTTCACCGCGTTGCAGGGTGCTGGTGCGGCCGTCGAGCTCCCGCAGGCGGGCGAGTTTCGAAGGCAGGTGCTTGCGGCTGGTGAACGGCGGCAGGACACGGACCGTCCAGGGGACCTTGTGGGCGCCTTGGCGGGAGAGGAGACCGAGAGGGCCGTAGGAGCGGATCGTGACGCGGTCGGCGTGGTGGTCGCCGCGGCGGGTGGGGTGCAGGCGGGTGATGACGCGGCGGCGCTCGCCGGCGGGCACCGTGAGGCGGTGGCGGGAGGCTGCGGTCTCGGTGCCCGGGTGCCAGCTGCTGGGGGGCCAGGCGTCGCGGAGGACGGCGCGCAGGGGGCGTGAGGAGGGGTTGGTGACGGTGAGGGTGATGTCGGCGGGGTCGCCGAGGCGTGCCGAGGTGTCGCCGGAGCGGGTCAGGAGCAGGCGTCGTACGGGGGCCGCGAGGGCGTAGTCGCAGGCGCAGGCCAGGGCCAGGGGCGCATTGACGGCGAGGATGCCTGTCCAGCTGGGTGCCCAGAGGCCGACGGGCAGGGAACCGAGGGCCGCGAGGAGGGCGGTGCGTCCGGTGAGGGCCATCAGCGGGGGGCCGGGACGTGGGTGAGGATCGCGTTGATCACGGAGTCGGCGGTGACGCCTTCCATCTCGGCCTCCGGACGGAGTTGGACACGGTGGCGCAGGGTGGGCAGGGCGAGGGCCTTGACGTCGTCGGGGATGACGTAGTCGCGGCCGGTGAGCCAGGCCCAGGCGCGGGCGGTGCCCAGGAGGGCGGTGGCGCCCCGCGGTGAGACGCCGAGGGCGAGGGAGGGTGACTCGCGGGTGGCGCGGCACAGGTCGACGACGTAGGCGGTGATGGCGGGGGAGATGGCCGTCTTCGCGACGGCGGTGCGGGCGGCCTCCAGGTCGGCGGCGCTCGCGACGGGGCGCACGCCGGCGGCGCGCAGGTCGCGCGGGTCGAAGCCCTCGGCGTGACGGGTGAGCACGTCGATCTCCTCCCGGCGTGAGGGGAGGGGGAGGGTGAGTTTGAGGAGGAAGCGGTCCAGTTGGGCTTCGGGCAGGGGGTAGGTGCCCTCGTACTCGACGGGGTTCTGGGTGGCGGCGACGAGGAACGGCTCGGGGAGCGGGCGGGGGGTGCCGTCGACGGTGACCTGGCGTTCCTCCATGGCTTCGAGGAGGGAGGACTGGGTCTTGGGCGGGGTGCGGTTGATCTCGTCGGCGAGGAGGAGGTTGGTGAAGACCGGGCCGGGCTGGAAGGAGAACTCGGCGGTCCGGGTGTCGTAGACGAGGGAGCCGGTGACGTCGCTGGGCATCAGGTCGGGGGTGAACTGGACGCGTTTGGTGTCGAGTTCCAGTGTGGCCGCCAGGGCGCGTACGAGCAGGGTCTTCGCCACGCCGGGGACGCCTTCGAGGAGTACGTGGCCGCGGCACAAGAGGGCGACGACGAGGCCGGTCACGGCGGGGTCCTGGCCGACCACGGCCTTCGCGATCTCGGCTCGCAGGGCCTCCAGAGAGGCGCGGGCCCCGTCCGGGTCCCCGGTGTTCCCGGCGTTGTCAGTGGTCGGGGCCATCATGGACGGCGTACCTCTCTTTCGAGGGCGTCGAGTCGGTCGGCGAGGGAGACGAGGGCCGCGTCGTCGCTGGGCGGCGGGCCGAAGAGGAGGGAGTTCAGGGGCTGTCCGCCGGTGCCGAGGTGGGCGGACAGGGCGGTGACGAGGGCTTCGGGCGTGTGGGCGCGGGCGGCGGGGACGCCGACGAGAGGGGCGAGGCGGGTGCGGGTGCGGGAGCGAAGAGCGTCAGCGGCGCGGTCGCGGGCGTCGGCCTGGTGGTAGAGGCGGGCGCGGCCTTCGACGGTTTCGCCGGCGCGGATCACGACGGGGAGCTTCTCGGGGACGAGTGGGCCGAGTCGGCGTGCCCGCCACGAAGCGGCGAGGGCTGCCGCGACGAAGAGTTGCAGTGTGCCCCAGAGCCAGCCGGACGGGATCAGGTCGAAGAAGGTCTTCTCGTCGTCGGCGGTGGCTGAGGGGTCGGACAGTGAGGGGAGGTACCAGACCAGGTGCGGGCGGGAGCCGAGGAGTTGCAGGGCGAGGGACGCGTTGCCCTCGTCGGCGAGTCGCTCGTTGTGCAGGATGTCGGGCGCGCCGAGGACGACGGTGTCCCCGTCTCCGGTGGTGGCGGGCAGGCGCAGCACCGTGGCGAGCCGGACGCTGGGGTAGCAGAGGTCGGCGTCGAGGCGGGTGGTGGTGTAGCGGATGCCTCCGGTGTCCGCGGCGCCGGCGCGGCGGGCGGCGGGCAGGTCGCAGTCGGGGGAGAGGGTGGAGGTGCGGCTGGTGACGGGGTCGGCGGTGACGCCGGGGGCGAGGCTGCCGACGGACGGGCTGCCGGGCGCGACGAGGACGGTCCGGCTGCCGGACGTGGCGTACGCGGTGTGCAGACGCGCCTGCTGGTCCTCCGTCAGCTGGTCGGGCTGGGCGACGAGGAGGGTGGTGTCGGGGGCGGCCGCGGCGCGGGCCTCGTCCAGGGTGGTGACCACGCGGGTGGTCACGCCCCGGTCGGCGAGGAGTTCGGCGACGGCCAAGCTGCCGTAGGGGGTGGCGGACCGCGGATCGAGGGCACCTTCACGCTCGCCGGAGCGTACGACGGCGAGGGCGACGGCGGCGGCCAGCAGCACGGCGACGGCGAGGACGACGCCTCGCGCGCGCGTCCACCTCTGGCGGGCGGTGGGGGATGCCGAGGTCGGGGACGCCGCCGGGCGGGGGGAGAGCGGGGGGCCGGTGGTGGTCACGGGGCGGCGTCCCCGTGGGCCCGGTGGGTGGTGGCGGTGCCGGTGGTGAGGTGGGGTCTGGCGCGTTCGAGGTCGTGGTCGAGTTCGGCGATGCGCCGGTACCGCGGTTCGTCGGCGGCGCGGCCGCCGTATGTGACCTCGTCGAAGTCGTGGGCGGCGGCGCGCAATCGGTCGGCGTGGTCGGGCAGGGCGCGGCTCGCCTCGGCGGCGGCCTCGTCGGCGGTGCGGCCGGGGCGGGCGTCGAGGAGTGCACGTTCCTCCAGGGCGCGGACGATCGCGCGCACGGTCTCCTGGAGGGCTTGGTTCCAGTTGCCCCGGGCGGCGTGCTCCCCGGCGGCCGCGCGGTGCTGGGCGGCGCTGCTCGGGCGGTGGCCGAACAAGGCGGTGGCGGAGACGGGCCGGCGGCGGGGTGTGCCCAGCCGCCACCAGAGGGCGGCCAGTACGGCGGCGACGGCCAGGACGACCACGACGAGGCCGACCGCGCCGCCGGGTGTCGCGGACGAGGCGGAGTCGAGCAGGTCGCCGACCCAGTCCCACAGCGTGTCGAGGGCCCGCTCGAACAGGCTCGGGGCGTCCTCGTGGTATCGCCGCTCGGCCAGTTCGCGGCGGGCGGCCTCCCGCGCGGGGTCGCGTGGGACGGTCAGGGGCGGTCCGTCGTCGTCGGCGGTCCCGGACAGCGGGCGCACGACGGAGAGAGGGCGCACGACGGACAGCGCGTGCGCGGTGTGGCCGGCGGGCAGGAAGGCGCTCAGGGCGAGGTCGGTGGCGTGGGAGAGCAGTGCCGTGGCCGTGTCGGACACGCCGGGCAGCGGCCCTGGGCGCGCGTCGCGGGCGGTGTGCAGCAGGGCCCGGACTGCTGTGGCGGCCGGGCCCTGCGCCGCCGGTGCGGCGGTGAGCACTCCCCCCGTCACGCTCACCGCATCAGCTCCGTGGACTCGGGCCGGCAGCGGCGGCGCCGGGGTTCTGGACGCCGGCGGAGCGGGCCAGGTCCAGGTCGAGGGCCTCGCGGCGGATGCGCTGGTCGATGTAGAGCAGCACCGTGACGCCGGCCGTGATCGGGAAGGTGATCGTCGACCCGATCACCGAGCCGATCCCGCTGATGACGAGGTAGGTCCAGCCCAGGTGGGCGTCGGTGTCGAAGAAGGCACCGACGCCTCCGTCGCCCGCGGCGGCGCCGGCGAGGGAGAAGGGCACGATGACGATCATGGCGACGAGGTTGGCGATGACCGCGGCGAGCAACTGGATGCCCAGGACGCGCCACCAGGAGCCGCGCACCAGCTTCGCGGAGCGGATCATCGCCTTGCGGATGCTCTGCTTCTCGAGCATCAGCGCCGGCGAGGCGAGGGACAGGCGGACCATCAGCCAGACCGCGACGACGAACGCGCCGATCAGGCCGAGGGCGGTGATACCCGCCCCCGCCTGACCGGCGCCCGCGAGAGCCAGGAGGATGCCCGGGAGCGCGCCGACCAGGAGGACACCGGAAAGGATCAGCACCAGCAGGGCGATCAGCCCGAACAGCCTGGGCAGCCGGGGGCGGGCGTCGCGCCAGGCCTCGGCGACCGTGACCGGCCTGCCGAGGACGGCCCGGCTGGTGACGGCGGTGAGCAGAGCGGTGGCGATGACATTGCCGATCACGGTGATCAGCATGACGGCACCCGAGCCGA
The DNA here is from genome assembly GCF_057707805.1 of Streptomyces sp. bgisy159. Lineage (NCBI taxonomy): Bacteria > Bacillati > Actinomycetota > Actinomycetes > Kitasatosporales > Streptomycetaceae > Streptomyces > Streptomyces sp. bgisy159. The sequence continues at coordinate 5,223 of NZ_JBYIQX010000018.1, forward strand.
ACAGCGCGTCCCGTGCGGCGGCGAGCCGCTCGTCCAGGGTGGCGCCGGCGTCGTTGAGGGCTGCCGAGCCCGCGACGTCGTTGAGGACCAGACCCTGCAGCAGGACGACGACGCCCTCGATGACGACGGCCACGGTCAACGAGATACCGAGAACCGTGCGCCAGTGCGTGCGCATCGTGGAGACCGCGCCGTCGAGGATCTCGCCCACGCCGAGCGGGCGCAGCGGGATGACGCCGGGCTTGGCCGCGGGCGGCGGACCGCCCCAGCCCGCGCCCCAGCCGGAGGCGCCGTAGCCCGGAGGGCCGCCGGACGGGCCGTAACCGCCAGGGCCCGCCGGGGCGCCCCAGCCGTGGCCGCCCGCCGGGCCTGCCGGGGGCGGGCCACCCCACCCGGGGCCCGCGGCAGCCGGGGGCGTCGGAGCCTGGCCGGGCCCCTCCGGGCCCGCGGGCGCACTCCACTGCCCCGCCGGAGGCTGCTCCTTCGACCACTTCGAGCCCGGATCCGGCGACGCGGCCCCGGACCGCCCGGCGGACTGCTCGCCGGGCTGCTCCGGAAGCTGCGCGGCGTCGGGGCGCTCCACGGGCTCGGCAGGGCCGGACGGCTGCGGCCGCTGCCCGTCGGACGGGGCGGATCCGGGCGAGGCCCAGCCCGGAGTGTCGTTCATCGTCGCTCCTTCACGGTGCCCGTCCGCGGTCGCGGCGGCAGTTCCGCAGCCATCGTGCCATGGGCCGGTCATCAGGCAACCTGCCGCTGTCCGGCCTGCAGACCTTCAATAGTTCACCGGACAGGGGGCAGACTGGCCGCATGGCTGATCAGTACGCGCAAACCGGCGAGGGCGAGCGGCCCACCGAGATCCCGGTCATCCGCTGGGAGGAGCCACCCGAAGGCCCCGTGGTGGTCCTCCTGGACCAGACGAGACTGCCGGCCGAGGAGGTCGAGCTGGTCTGCACCGACCCGTCCGCGCTCGTGGAGGCGATCCGCTCGCTCGCCGTTCGCGGGGCGCCACTGCTGGGCATCGCCGGCGCGTACGGGGTCGCGCTCGCCGCCGCGCGCGGCTTCGAGGTCGAGGAGGCCGCGACCGCACTGACCGAGGCCCGGCCCACCGCCGTCAACCTCGCCGTCGGCGTGCGACGCGCCCAGACCGCGTACCGGACGGCGTACACCCGCGACGGCGACCCCCGGCAGGCCGCCGAGGCCGCACTGGCCGCGGCCCGGCAGCTGCACCGGGAGGACGCCGAGGCGAGCGCCCGCATGGCGGCGCACGGGCTGGCCCTGCTGAACGAGCTGCTGCCCGGCGGCGGGCACCGGATCCTCACCCACTGCAACACCGGATCGCTCGTCTCGGGCGGAGAGGGAACGGCGTTCGCGGTGGCCCTCAACGCACACCGGACGGGACGGCTGCGACGCCTCTGGGTGGACGAAACGCGTCCTTTGCTGCAAGGTGCTCGCCTGACGGCGTACGAGGCGGCGCGCAGCGGCATGGCGTACACCTTGCTGACGGACAACGCCGCGGGCTCCCTGTTCGCGGCCGGAGAGGTGGACGCGGTGCTGATCGGCGCGGACCGCATCGCGGCCGACGGTTCGGTGGCGAACAAGGTGGGCAGCTATCCGCTCGCCGTGCTCGCGCGCTACCACCACGTGCCGTTCATCGTGGTCGCCCCCGTGACGACGGTGGACCCGCAGACGCCCGACGGGGCGTCGATCGAGGTCGAGCAGCGCCCCGGCTTCGAGGTGACCGAGGTCACCGCACCCCAGGTCGCCGTGACGGGGCCCGGAGGCGGTACACCGGTGGCACCCCTGGGGACCCAGGCGTACAACCCGGCGTTCGACGTGACGCCACCCGAGCTGGTGACGGCGATCGTCACGGAGGAAGGCGCAGTGTCACCCGTGACCGCCGAAGCTCTCGCCGAGCTGTGTGCCAGGTCACGCCAGGTTTAACGATGAGCTAATGGGATGATGTCGTTTATGAAGGGAAGAGTCCTTGTCGTCGACGACGACACCGCACTGGCCGAGATGCTCGGCATCGTGTTGCGTGGTGAAGGTTTCGAGCCGTCTTTCGTAGCCGACGGCGACAAGGCGCTGGCTGCCTTCCGTGAGACCAAGCCCGATCTGGTGCTGCTCGACCTGATGCTGCCTGGGCGGGACGGCATCGAGGTCTGCCGTCTCATCCGGGCGGAGTCCGGCGTGCCGATCGTGATGCTCACGGCCAAGAGCGACACCGTCGACGTCGTCGTGGGCCTGGAATCCGGCGCCGACGACTACATCGTCAAGCCGTTCAAGCCGAAGGAACTCGTCGCCCGCATCCGCGCACGGCTGCGCAGGTCCGAGGAACCGGCGCCGGAACAGCTCGCCATCGGCGACCTGGTCATCGACGTGGCCGGGCACTCCGTGAAGCGGGACGGACAGTCGATCGCGCTGACGCCCCTGGAGTTCGACCTGCTGGTCGCACTCGCGCGCAAGCCGTGGCAGGTGTTCACCCGCGAGGTACTCCTCGAACAGGTCTGGGGCTACCGGCACGCCGCCGACACCCGGCTGGTGAACGTCCATGTCCAGCGGCTGCGCTCCAAGGTCGAGAAGGACCCGGAGCGCCCCGAGATCGTGGTGACCGTGCGTGGCGTCGGTTACAAGGCCGGACCGAGCTGACATGGCCGGGGACAGTGCCGTTTCGGCCCCCGGCCGGTCCGGGGAACGTCCGGGGCGGCCTGTCGGCCGGAAGAAGACCGGCACCCGCCGGCAGCGCCTCGCAGCGGGCGGACTGCTGCAGGGCGGAGTGCAGGGCAGCCCCGTCCTGAGGCTGCTGCTGCGCTGGGTGCGCCGCCCCCTGCTGCCGCTCATGCGGCTGTGGCGGCGCAACCTCCAGCTCAAGGTCGTCGCCACCACCCTGCTGATGTCCCTGGGCGTCGTGCTGCTGCTGGGCTTCGTCGTCATCGGCCAGGTACGCAACGGGCTCCTGGACGCCAAGGTCAAGGCCTCCCAGAGCCAGGCCACCGGCGGCTTCGCCGCGGCCAAGCAGAAAGCCGACGAGGCGGCGACCGCCGCAGCCGCCGACGGCGCCCCCTCGGACGAACGCTCCTCGCAGAACGTCATCGAGTGGATGAGCGCCCTCGTGTCATCGCTGTCCAGCGGCGGACAGGGCGCCTTCGAGGTCGTCACCCTGCCCCCCGGCGACGACAGCGGCGGCGGCCGCGGCCCCCGCACCTCCAACGGCGTCGCCCCCAACAAGAGCGTGCCCGCCAACCTGCGCGAACGCATCAACAGCGGAAACGGCGCCGCCCAGAGCTACACCCGCATCATCTACCTCGACCCCCACAAGCCGTCCCAGCCCGCCCTCGTCATCGGCAAACAGGTCAACGACCCCAACGGCGACCCCTACGAGCTGTACTACCTCTTCCCGCTCACCCAGGAGGAGAAGTCCCTCAGCCTCGTCAAGGGCACCCTCGCCACCGCCGGTCTCTTCGTCGTCGTCCTCTTCGGCGCCATCGCCTGGCTCGTCGTACGCCAGGTCGTCACCCCCGTCCGCATGGCCGCCGGAATCGCCGAACGGCTCTCGGCCGGACGCCTGCAGGAACGCATGAAGGTCACCGGCGAGGACGACATCGCACGCCTCGGCGAAGCCTTCAACAAGATGGCGCAGAACCTGCAGCTGAAGATCCAGCAGCTGGAGAACCTGTCCCGGATGCAGCGCCGGTTCGTCTCCGACGTCTCGCACGAACTGCGCACCCCCCTGACCACCGTCCGCATGGCCGCCGATGTCATCCACGAGGCCCGCGAGGACTTCGACCCCGTCACCAAGCGGTCGGCGGAACTCCTCGCCGACCAGCTCGACCGCTTCGAGTCGCTCCTCGCCGACCTCCTGGAGATCAGCCGCTTCGACGCCGGAGCCGCCCAGCTCGAAGCCGAACCCATCGACCTCAGAGAAGTCGTACGGCGCGTCGTCGGCGGTGCCGCACCGCTCGCCGACCGCAAGGGCACCACCATCCGCATCACCGGCGACCAGCAGCCCGTCGTCGCCGAGGCCGACGCCCGGCGCCTGGAACGCGTACTGCGCAACCTCGTCGTCAACGCCGTCGAACACGGCGAGGGCAAGGACGTCGTCGTCAAACTCGCCGCGGCCGGCGGAGCGGTCGCCGTCGCCGTCCGCGACTACGGCGTAGGGCTCAAGCCCGGCGAGGCCACCCGCGTCTTCAGCCGCTTCTGGCGCGCCGACCCGGCACGCGCGCGCACCACCGGCGGCACCGGCCTCGGACTGTCCATCGCCCTGGAGGACGCCCGCCTGCACGGCGGCTGGCTGCAGGCGTGGGGCGAACCCGGCGGCGGCTCCCAGTTCCGGCTCACCCTGCCCCGGACCGCGGACGAACCCCTGCGCGGCTCCCCCATACCCCTCGAACCCAGGGACTCGCGCCGCAACCGCGGACTCAGTGACGCCGGCCTGCCCCACGGCGGAGAGAAGACCGCCACCCTGCCCCTGAAGACGGCCGGCGAACACCTCTCACCCGCCCGGACACCGCTCGGCCCCCGCACCGCGGGTGCCGCCCCCACCGCCGACCCCACGGCGCTGCCCGGCAACGGCGCACGCGTGGTGCCCCGGCCCACCGCGACAGCACAACGACAGCACGGCACACCCGCCGCCGACGCGGCACACCAGGAGCCCCCCGACCGCGGCGACCGCGAGCACAGCGCGGCGGAGGCCTCCGACGACCAAGGGGAGGACTTCCGTGGGCGCTGACCGCCCGACGCGAGACCGGCGCGCCGCGGCCGGCGCCAGGCACGCCGCACGCGCCGCCGCATGCGCCGCGCTCGGAGCCGCACTGCTGGCCGGATGCGCCTCCATGCCCGACAGCGGCGACCTGCGCGGCGTGGAGTCCACCCCCAAACAGGACAGCCAGGTCCGCGTGTTCGCCCTGCCGCCCTCCGAGGACGCACCGCCCTCCGCGATCGTCCAGGGCTTTCTGGAGGCCCTGACCAGCGACGACCCGCACTTCTCCACCGCCAAGCAGTACCTGACCGGCGACGCGGCACGCACCTGGCGGCCCGAACTGTCCACCACCGTGCTCCTCGACGGCCCCGAGGCCGTCGCCGACCGCACCGGAGACCAGGTCGACGGCACCGACTACGCCTTCACCCTCACCGGCACCCGCCTGGCCACCGTCGACGCCCAGCAGTCGTACACCGCCACCCCCGGCGACTACAGCCAGGCCGTGCACCTCACCCGCGACAAGCGATCCGGGCAGTGGCGCATCGACGCACTGCCCCAGGGCGTCGTCATGGGCAAGTCGGACTTCCAGCGCAACTACACGTCCGTCGACAAGTACTACTTCGCCTCCAACACCACGGACGGCACCGCCCGCCAGCCCGACGCCGTCGCCGACCCCATCTACGTGCGCCAGCGCGTCGAGCCCATGACCCAGGTCGTGCGCTCCCTGCTCGGCGGCCCCGCCATCTGGCTGCGACCGGTCGTCCGCTCCAGCTTCCCCACCGGGACGGCCCTGCAGAAGGGCACCGACACCCTCACACCCGACGACCAGAACAAGCTCACCGTGCCCCTCAACGACAAGGCCGCCGGAGTCGGGCACGGCCGGTGCGACGAGATGGCCGCCCAACTGCTGTTCACCCTCAAGAGCCTCAGCCCCGCCGTCGAAGAGGTCGAACTGCGCGCCGGCGACAAGAGGCTCTGCTCGCTCAGCGCGGACCGGGCACGGCTCGTCGCCGACCGCGGCTCCGACGCCCGCGCGGACTACCTGTACTTCATCAACGGCGAGCACCGGCTTGTCCGCATGGCCAACACCGACAGCAGCCACAAGGCGGCCGAACCCGTGCCCGGCGCCCTCGGCCAGGGAATCCGCGCACTGCGCTCGGTCGCCGTCACCCGCGACGAGCACGTGGCGGCCGGAGTCACCCTCGACGGCAGCGCCCTCTACGTCGGCTCCCTGGTCACCGGCAGCACCCTCGGCGAACCCGCCCTGCGCAGCCACGGCGTCACCGAGAACGACCGCCTCACCACCCCCAGCTGGGACGCACAGGGCGACCTGTGGGTCGCCGACCGCGACACCGCCGCACCCCGGCTGTACGTCCTGCCCAAGGGCACCCGCGCCCCCGTCACCGTGCGCACCCCCGGTCTCGACGGGCGGATCGACGCCGTGAGGGTCGCCGCCGACGGGGTGCGGGTGGCGCTCGTCGTCGCCAAGAACGGCAAGCAGTCCCTGTTCATCGGCCGGATCGAACGCGACACCAAGAGCGGCGAGGAGGCGGCCGTTGCGGTCCAGGAACTGCGCTCCGCGACACCGGAGCTGGAGAAGGTCACCGCCATGTCCTGGGCGGGCGACAGCCGGCTCGTGGTGGCCGGACAGGAGTCCGGCGGCGTGGAACAGGTCCAGTACGTGCAGTGCGACGGCTCGATCCCCGAGGGCAGCACCCTGCCCGGGCTCACCGACGTGCAGAGCATCGCCGCGTCCGCCGACAGTGAGACCCCGCTGTTCGCCACCTCCGAGGACGGCCTGCTCTGGCTGCCCGGCGGCAGCGGCTGGAGGACCCTGAAGCAGCCGGCGTCAGCCGTCTTCTACCCCGGCTGACCTGCGAGGCCATCAGCCACCACCGAGCCCCCTGAAGCCTTTCCACAGGGGGCTCGGGAGTTTTCCACAGGGGTGGTGGCCCCCGCCGCCGCACGGCACATTGGACCCCGTGAACGGCGTACGGCAATGGTGGCAGGACCTCACCGACCTCATGCTGCCGGGCGAGTGCGGAGGCTGCGGACGCCCCCGCACCGTGCTCTGCCCCGCATGCCGGGCCGCGCTCGGCGGATCCCTGCCACGCCGGGTGCGGCCGGTGCCCGAGCCACCGGGACTGCCCGCCGTGTACGCGGCGGCGCCCTACACCGACGCGGTGCGCGCGATCCTGCTCGCACACAAGGAACGGGGCGCCCTGGGGCTGGGGCGGGCGTTGGGGGAGGCGTTGGCGGGGGCTGTGGGGGTGGGGGTCGGGGAGGGCGGGGAGGGGGAGGGGCCCCCGGCAGGACCCCCGAGCGCTCTCCTCCTGGTCCCCGTCCCCTCCGCCCCCCGCGCCACCCGTTCCCGCGGCCACGACCCCACTCGCCGGATCGCGCTCGCCGCCGCCGGTGCGTTGCGGCGGTCGGGGACGGCGGCGCGGGTGGCGGCGGTGCTGCGGCACCGGCGGCCGGTCGTGGACCAGTCGGGGCTCGACTCCCGGCAGCGGTTGGGCAATGTGGTGGGGGCGCTGGGGGTGACGGCGGCGGGCAAGCGGGTACTGGCCGGTGGGCGGGTGGTGCTGGTCGACGACCTGGTGACGACGGGTGCGTCGCTCGCGGAGGCCGCGCGGGCGGTGCGGGAGGCCCTGACGGATGTGTACGACGGGGCTGCGGGGGGAGGCGTAAAGGCGAGGTCCGCGGTGCTCGGTCCGGGCGCCGGGCAGGGGCCGCGGGGCCGGTGGCGAACCGCCGGCTCCGGCGGTCCCGGTGGCGGCGAACGGGCTGGTCGCGGCGGGATCGGCGTGGTGTGTGCCGCGGTGGTGGCCGTGTCACCGGATTCTTTCCTGAATAAACCGGAACTGAGTGTGAAGTCGCGTCGTTGCAGGTAATGAGAAGGGGAATTCACCTGAACGGAGGTACGCCGCGGTAGAGGGTGACGACATCCGTCCGGGCGAGATATGTTCGGTTGTGAGGGAAAGCCGCAGGCCACACCTCTCAAATCCGAATGCCGTGCTGTGGTGGTGGGTAATCACCCGCAGCATCGGGGGTGGAGATCGCGCCCGTGGGGGAGGAGGAGGTGGAAGTCACCGAGTCCGAGGCTCCGGTGCTCACCGGAGTCTGGTGCGAAAGGGAGATGCTCCGCCAGGGTTGCGGAGTGATCCGGGAACGGAGTTCTGCGTGGACATCGTCGTCAAGGGCCGCAAGACCGAGGTGCCCGAGCGGTTCCGCAAGCACGTGGCCGAGAAGCTGAAGCTGGAGAAGATCCAGAAGCTCGATGGCAAGGTGATCAGCCTCGACGTCGAGGTGTCCAAGGAGCCCAACCCCCGGCAGGCGGACCGGAGTGACCGAGTGGAGATCACGCTCCGCTCCCGCGGTCCGGTGATCCGGGCGGAAGCGGCGGCCAGTGACCCGTACGCGGCACTCGATCTGGCGGCGGAGAAGCTGGACGCCCAGCTGCGCAAGCAGCACGACAAGCGGTACACGCGGCGCGGCGCGCGTCGGCTCACGGCAGCGGAGGTCGCCGACCACGTCCCGGGTGTGGCGACGCTCAACGGCAACGGTCACGCCCTGGTGGGTGAGGAGCCGGAGGGTGTCCCCACCAAGAAGATCGGTTCGCTGGAGATCCAGGGCGAAGGTCCCCTGGTGGTCCGCGAGAAGACGCATGTGGCTGCCCCGATGACGCTCGACCAGGCCCTCTACGAGATGGAGCTGGTCGGACACGACTTCTATCTGTTCGTCGACTCCGAGACCAAGGAGCCCAGTGTCGTCTACCGGCGGCACGCATACGACTACGGCGTGATCCACCTCCGCACGGACACGATGGTCACGCAGGCGCACGCACCCGAGTCCGGGGGCGTGCTGGGCGGCTGAATCGCCCCGGTGACGGTTTGAGCGGTGCCCCTGGAGCGCGTGTGCGCCCCCAGGGGCACCCGTGTGCGCCCCCTTCGCGCCCCGCTCTGTCACCGTGGTGTCGTCCGGGCATGGAATCATGGCCGCAGCGGCCCAACCGGTGGGCCGTGGCCTTGCGTTGGCGCTGGCACTGGACCCACGGCCACAGCCTTCAGGGGGAGGAACGATGGTGGACAGCTTCGGACCGATGCGGGACGGTGACGCCGACGGTGGTGTCCCCGGCATGGGCCCGGGCGCGGGCACGGACACCGGTGCGGGTTCTTCGCGCGAGGAGCCGATCCGGGTCCTGGTCGTGGACGACCACGCCCTGTTCCGCCGTGGTCTGGAGATCGTCCTGGCTGCCGAGGAGGACATCCAGGTGGTCGGTGAGGCCGGGGACGGTGCGGAGGCGGTGGACAAGGCGGCGGATCTGCTGCCGGACATCGTCCTGATGGATGTCCGCATGCCCAAGCGGGGCGGGATCGAGGCGTGCACGTCCATCAAGGAGGTGGCCCCCAGCGCGAAGATCATCATGTTGACGATCAGCGACGAGGAGGCCGATCTCTATGACGCCATCAAGGCGGGGGCGACGGGGTACCTCCTGAAGGAGATCTCGACGGACGAGGTGGCCACCGCGATTCGCGCGGTGGCGGACGGCCAGTCGCAGATCAGTCCGTCGATGGCGTCGAAGCTGCTCACCGAGTTCAAGTCGATGATCCAGCGCACCGACGAGCGGCGGCTGGTGCCGGCGCCGCGGCTCACGGACCGTGAGCTGGAAGTGCTCAAGCTGGTGGCGACGGGGATGAACAACCGGGACATCGCCAAGGAGTTGTTCATCTCCGAGAACACCGTGAAGAACCATGTCCGCAACATCCTGGAGAAGTTGCAGCTGCACTCCCGGATGGAGGCGGTGGTGTACGCGATGCGGGAGAAGATCCTCGAGATCCGGTGAGGCGGGCCGGCGGGCGGCCGGTCAGGTGAGCAGGTGCGTGAGTTCCCGGGTGAGGGGTGCGCGCAGGGCTTCGTCGACGCGTTCGACGCGTACGTCGGTGCAGTCGACCCAGCCGGCGGCTTCGACGAGGGCCCGGGCGAGGGCGGGGACGTCCTTGGCGTGGCGGAGGGTGATCTGTCTGGCGACGAGGGTCCTGCCTTCGCGGGCGGGGTCGACGCGGCCGACGAGGTGGCCGCCGGCCAGGACGGGCATGGCGAAGTAGCCGTGGACCCGCTTGGGTTTGGGGACGTAGGCCTCCAGGCGGTGGGTGAAGCCGAAGAGGCGTTCGGTGCGGGCGCGGTCCCAGATGAGGGAGTCGAACGGGGACAGCAGTGTGGTGCGGTGGCGGCCGCGCGGGGGTGTGGCGAGGGCGGCGGGGTCGGCCCAGGCGGGTCTGGTCCAGCCTTCGACGGTGACCGGGACCAGGCCGGAGTCGGCGATCACGGCGTCGACCTGCTCGCCTTTGAGGCGGTGGTAGTCGGCGATGTCCGCGCGGGTGCCGACGCCGAGGGACTGTCCGGCGAGGCGGACCAGGCGGCGTAGGCATTCGCGGTCGTCGAGGTCGTCGTGGAGGAGGTGCTCGGGGACGGCGCGTTCGGCCAGGTCGTAGACGCGTTTCCAGCCACGGCGTTCGACGCAGACGACCTCGCCGTACATGAGGGCGCGTTCCACGGCGACCTTGGTGCCCGACCAGTCCCACCAGTCGCTGGTCTTCTTGGCGCCGCCCAGTTCGGTGGCGGTGAGGGGGCCTTCGGCGCGGAGTTGTTTGACGACCTGGTCGTAGACCCCGTCGGGGAGAGTGTGGTTCCAGTGCGGGCGGTCGCGGTAGGCGCGGCGGCGGAAGGCGAAGTGGGGCCATTCCTCGATGGGGAGGATGCAGGCGGCGTGGGACCAGTACTCGAAGGCGTGGGTGTCCTTCCAGTAGGCGTCCTCGACGGTGGCGCGGCCTATGGCGCCCAGGCGGGCGTAGGGGATGAGTTCGTGGGAGCGGGCGAGGACGGAGATGGTGTCGAGCTGGACGGCGCCGAGGTGGCGCAGGACGCCGCGGGCGCCGGCTCTGCGGTCGGGGGCGCCGAGGAAGCCCTGGGCGCGGAGGGCGATACGGCGGGCCTCGTCCGCCGAGAGCGTGGTCGTGGGGCGCGGGGTCGTCATGAGTTCGCACGATAGGCGCTGGGACTGACAGTGGGCGACGAGCTGGGGTTTTCCTGGTGAGGGCGGTAAGGGGTGGGGGAGGGCAGGCCGAGGTCGCGAGGGAGGAGGGAGGCGATCCAGGCGTCGGTGCGGGTTCCTTTGTTGGTGAGGGCGCTGCGGAGGGTGCCTTCGAGGCGGAATCCGGCGTTCTCGGCGACCGCGCGGGAGGCGGTGTTGCCGGCTTCGGCCCGCCATTCGACGCGGTCCACGGCGAGCCGGGTGAAGGCCCAGTGAGCGGCGGTGCGGGTGGCTTCGGTGGTGTAGCCGTTTCCGCGGTGTTCCTTGGCGGTCCAGTAGCCGATCTCGACGGTGCCGGGGGAGCGCACGGTGAGGCTGAGCAGCCCGGTCAGGGTGTCGTCGGGGAGGAAGACGCCGAAGGTGTACAGGGTGCTCGTGGCCCAGCCGTCGGGTGCCTGTTGTTCGATGAAGGTGCGGGCGTGTTCGAGGTGGTAGGGGGAGGGGATCGTCGTCCAGCGCCGGATGTCGGGGTCCTGGGCGGCCGTGTACACCGCGTCGGTGTCGTGCGGGGTGAGCGGGCGCAGGACGAGGCGGTCCGAGGTCAGGGTGACGGGGTCCATCGGGCGATTGTGCGCGGGGGTGTGCGGTGGCGCCATCGTTTTGCGGTGCGTGAGGGCGTGATCACAATTCGCGCAATTCGGCCGGTGGATGCGGCACCATTCGGGCGGCCCGTCCGTTGTCCTGTCAGAAGCGGTCGGCGAAGCGGTGATGGAGCGGTTGCGCGGCCGTGTGCGGTCCTCGTGGCGGCAGGCCTCCCGGCGCGGTGGGGTCCTCGCATACGATGGCCGTTGCTCAACAAGTCGAATCGAACCGACCGTCCCAGGCCCGACCGGCAAGGAGACCAACCCCCGTGTCCGTCCTCTCGAAGATCATGCGTGCAGGCGAAGGCAAGATCCTGCGCAAGCTGCACCGCATCGCGGACCAGGTCAACTCCATCGAAGAGGACTTCGTGGCCCTCTCCGACGCCGAGCTGCGGGCCCTCACCGATGAGTACAAGCAGCGGTACGAGGACGGGGAGAGCCTCGACGATCTGCTCCCCGAGGCGTTCGCGACGGTGCGTGAGGCCGCGAAGCGTGTCCTCGGCCAGCGTCACTACGACGTGCAGATCATGGGTGGGGCCGCCCTGCACCTCGGTTACGTGGCCGAGATGAAGACCGGTGAGGGCAAGACCCTCGTCGGCACCCTGCCGGCCTATCTGAACGCGCTGTCCGGCAAGGGCGTGCACCTGATCACGGTGAACGACTACCTGGCCGAGCGCGACTCGGAGATGATGGGCCGGGTCCACCGGTTCCTGGGCCTGAGCGTGGGCTGCATTCTGGCGAACATGACGCCGGCCCAGCGCCGTGAGCAGTACGCGTGCGACATCACGTACGGCACGAACAACGAGTTCGGTTTCGACTACCTGCGCGACAACATGGCGTGGTCGAAGGACGAGCTGGTGCAGCGCGGTCACAACTACGCGATCGTCGACGAGGTCGACTCCATCCTGATCGACGAGGCCCGCACGCCGTTGATCATTTCGGGTCCGGCGGACCAGGCGACCAAGTGGTACGGCGATTTCGCCAAGCTGGTCAAGCGCCTGAAGCGCGGCGAGGCGGGCAACCCGCTGAAGGGCATCGAGGAGACCGGCGACTACGACGTCGACGAGAAGAAGCGCACGGTCGCCATCCACGAGTCGGGTGTCGCCAAGGTCGAGGACTGGCTGGGCATCGACAACCTGTACGAGTCGGTGAACACGCCGCTCGTCGGCTACCTGAACAACGCCATCAAGGCCAAGGAGCTCTTCAAGAAGGACAAGGACTACGTCGTCATGGACGGCGAAGTCATGATCGTCGACGAGCACACCGGCCGTATCCTCGCGGGCCGCCGCTACAACGAGGGCATGCACCAGGCGATCGAGGCGAAGGAGGAGGTGCCGATCAAGGACGAGAACCAGACGCTCGCCACGATCACCCTCCAGAACTTCTTCCGCCTCTACAAGCGGCAGGACCACGCCGGCAAGGAGGTCCCGGGCCTGTCCGGCATGACCGGTACGGCCATGACCGAGGCCGCGGAGTTCCACCAGATCTACAAGCTCGGTGTGGTGCCGATCCCGACCAACCGGCCGATGGTCCGCGCTGACCAGTCGGACCTGATCTACCGCACCGAGGTCGCGAAGTTCGAGGCCGTCGTCGACGACATCGCGGAGAAGCACGAGAAGGGCCAGCCGATCCTGGTCGGCACCACCTCCGTGGAGAAGTCGGAGTACCTCTCGCAGCAGCTCAGCAAGCGCGGCGTCCAGCACGAGGTGCTGAACGCCAAGCACCACGAGCGTGAGGCGCAGATCGTCGCCCAGGCGGGCCGCAAGGGCTCGGTGACGGTGGCCACCAACATGGCCGGCCGTGGTACGGACATCAAGCTCGGCGGCAACCCCGAGGACCTCGCGGAGGCGGAGCTGCGTCAGCGCGGCCTCGACCCGGAGGAGCACATCGAGGAGTGGGCGGCGGCGCTGCCGGCCGCGCTGGAGCGGGCCGAGGCCGCGGTCAAGGCCGAGAAGGAAGAGGTAGAGGCGCTCGGCGGCCTGTACGTGCTGGGCACCGAGCGGCACGAGTCGCGGCGTATCGACAACCAGCTGCGCGGTCGTTCCGGCCGTCAGGGCGACCCGGGCGAGTCCCGGTTCTACCTGTCGCTGGGCGATGACCTGATGCGGCTGTTCAAGGCGCAGATGGTCGAGCGCGTGATGTCGATGGCGAACGTGCCGGACGACGTGCCGATCGAGAACAAGATGGTCACGCGGGCCATCGCGTCGGCGCAGTCGCAGGTGGAGACGCAGAACTTCGAGACGCGTAAGAACGTCCTGAAGTACGACGAGGTGCTCAACCGGCAGCGCGAGGTCATCTACGGTGAGCGGCGCCGCGTCCTGGAGGGCGAGGACCTGCACGAGCAGGTGCAGCACTTCATGGACGACACGATCGACGCCTATGTGCAGGCGGAGACCGCCGAGGGCTTCCCGGAGGACTGGGACCTGGACCGGCTGTGGAGCGCGTTCAAGCAGCTGTACCCGGTGAAGGTGACCGTCGAGGAGCTGGAGGAGGCGGCGGGCGACCGGGCCGGTCTGACCGCCGAGTTCATCGGTGAGTCCATCAAGGACGACATCCACGAGCAGTACCGGGCGCGGGAGGAGCAGCTCGGCTCGGAGATCATGCGTGAGCTGGAGCGCCGGGTCGTGCTGTCGGTGCTGGACCGCAAGTGGCGTGAGCACCTCTACGAGATGGACTACCTCCAGGAGGGCATCGGCCTGCGCGCGATGGCGCAGAAGGACCCGCTGGTGGAGTACCAGCGTGAGGGCTTCGACATGTTCTCCGCGATGATGGACGGCATCAAGGAGGAGTCGGTCGGCTACCTGTTCAACCTGGAGGTCCAGGTCGAGCAGCAGGTCGAGGAGGTTCCGGTCGAGGACGCCAAGCCGGTGGCCGACCTGGAGAAGCGGGACGCCGTGCCGGCGCAGGCGGGCGGGCGTCCGGAGATCCGGGCGAAGGGGCTGGACGCGCCGCAGCGCCGGAACCTGCACTTCTCCGCGCCGACCGTGGACGGCGAGGGCGGCACCATCGAGGGTGACTTCGCCGGTGACGAGGAGCCGGTGCGTTCCGAGGCGGACGGGCTCACCCGTGCCGAGCGCCGCAAGCAGGCCCGGGGCGGTCGGCGCCGCAAGAAGTAGGGCGTGTGGCGGCGCTCTCGGGTAGCGGGGCGCCGCTGCGGCGTCGTGGACGTGCTGAGGGGCCGGTCATCCCGTTGGGGGTGGCCGGCCCCTCGGCGTGCGGCCGGGGGTGACGGTTCGGACGTCCGGCCGTTCGGTCCCGCCGGGCTCGGTGGCCGGTTCCGCTGGGCGGGGCTGCCGGTCCCGCTGATGGTGCGCGATGGCCGGCGATGTGCGGTGGCTAGTCGTCGTGCGGGGCGGGGTGGCGGCGGGGGCCGCCGAGTTCCACGGCGGTGCAGCGCCAGCGCTGGTCGGGGCCGCGTTCCAGGCGGAAGGCCATGGCGCGCAGACGGTCGCCGGTGCCGATGCGAGCGAAGGCCTCCAGGGCGCCGGGGCGCGGTTCGTAGTAGCCGATGTCGCGGATGACGGGGCGCGGGCCATGGGCGGCGCGCAGGGGGCCGTGGGCGGCGAGGTGGGCGAGGTCGTCGTAGGCGGCGCCCATGGTGTGCCGGAGCATCGCGTGGACGGGGCTCCGGCCGCTGAGGACGGCGAGGAGTCGCTCGGCGAAGACGTCGGTGGGGCGCTGCTGGGGTACGGCGGGGCGGCGGGGCGCCGGGACCCTGGTCCCGGCGGGGGCCCGGCCGGGCGCGGCGGCGGGCCGGTTGTCGGCGGGCCGCGTCGTCGCGCGCGCGGGGCCGGCCGCCGGGCGCGCCGGCCTGCCACCGCCCGCCGCGGCGGGCGCCCGGCCTCCGGGGGCACGCGGGGGCGTTCCGCCCAGGGCGCGCGCGGCGGCGCCGGCGGCCGGGCCGCGCGCGCCCTGGCCGAGGGCGGCCGGGGGCGGGCTGTCCGTGCCGCCGCCCGGAGGGCTTGTCGGGGAGTGCGCGGAGGGGGGACGCGGGGCATCTTGGGGGCGGCTCCCGGAGGTGGCCGTGAGCGGGGCGCCAGGGCTGTCGGCGGAGTTGCGTGGTCCCGTATCCCCACGCGCGCCCCGGCCGCCGACGGGGGTGCCGCCGGGGGCGCGGGTGGAGGCGCCGTACGCGGGGCGCGGCCAGGGGGCGTCCGGGGCGTCGGGGGTGGGGCGTGCCGCGCGGGCGTGGGTGTGGGGCGGAGGGGGTGGGGCGGTGCCGCCTCCGGGTCCGGCCGGGGCGGCCCCCGGGGCGGCCCGTGAGGTGTCGGCCGGGGCGGCGGGGCCGGCCGGGTCGGCGCCCGGAGTGCGGGACGGCACCCCGGCGGGGCGGTTGTCGGTGGGCCGGTTGTCGGTGGGCCGGTTGGGCGGGCGGTGACGCCGGTGGGTCCTCGTCATGACCTTGTGCATGGTGATCCCCGTTCTGCTGAGCACGCTGCGCACCCGGTTGGTACCGGGGGGTAACTTCGCGATGGTGATCTTGTACGGGTTCGCAGGGTCCTGCGGCAAGGACACGGCGCGTCGGCGTCGGCGCAGCGGGGAATTCGCTTATCCGAGTGAGCGAGGCGGCGCGAGCCGCGCAACCGTGCGGCCTCGGCGGGTGAATTCCGGACGTCCGGTTGACGTGGGGGCGGGGGCGGGCCGGAACTCGAAAGGGGATCCCGCACGTATCCTGAGTCACCCGGAGCGCCCAGCGGGGTCTCCGCCCACGACGACCACGAAAGCGGCCAGCCATGCGCGTCTACGTCCCCCTGACCCTCCCCGGTCTCGCCGAGGCGCACAGGACGGGGGAGCTGGGGCCCGGGCCGCTGCTCGCCCACGCCGTCACGCCCGCGCTGCGCGAGTGGTACCTCTCCGACGACATCGAGGAACTGGAGTACGCGGCGCTGAGCCGGGCCGCGCTGGCCTCGCTGCGGCTGCTCGCGGCGGACCCGGCGGCCCCGCGCCGGCGGGTCGTGGTCGCGGTGGACGTGCCGGACGGCGCGGCGGCCGCCGACCCCGACCGCGGGTTGGATCCGGCCGCGCTCGGCGAGGTGCGGGTCGCGCAGGCAGTGCGGCTGGCCGAGGCCGCGTCGGTGCACGTCGACGCCGCCGACGCCGAGGCGGACGTCGCGGCCGCGGCGGGGGCGCTGCCGGCGGCGGACGGCGGTGACGACGACGCGCAGTTCGTGGTCGACGGGGCCGAGGACCACGAACTGCTGTGGTACGCCACACAGGAGATCGCGGGCCTGGTGGCTGCCGGGGAGTGACGGGCCGACGGGCCCGGCCCGCTCTGGTCTGACCGGCCCGCTCTGGTCTGACCGGCCCGCTCTCGACGGATCACCGGAATCCGAGTACCAGCATCGATGTCAGTGGCGGCGGGTAGGTTTGTCGCATGGGGAAGTCGGCAGCGGCCCACATCGTCTGGGACTGGAACGGGACCCTGTTCCACGACAACGAGGCCATCATCGGAGCGACGAACGCGGCTTTCGCGGAACTGGGCCTGGAACCGATCACGCTGGAGCGGTACCGGTCGCTGTACTGCGTGCCGGTGCCGAAGTTCTACGAGCGGCTGATGGGACGGCTGCCGACGGACGCCGAGTGGGAGGTCATGGACGAGGCCTTCCACCGCTACTACGCCGAGGAGCGGGCGCGGTGCGGTCTCGCCGAGGGCGTGGAGGTACTGCTCGCCGGGTGGCGGTCGGCGGGGCACAGCCAGTCGCTGCTCAGCATGTACGGGCACGAGGACCTGGTGCCGCTGGTGCGCGGGTTCGGGATCGAGCCGCACTTCGTACGCGTCGACGGGCGGACGGGACCGTCCGGCGGCAGCAAGGCGGAGCACATGGTGCGCCATCTCGGGGCGCTCGCCGGGGTGGACCCGGCGCGCACGGTGGTGATCGGCGACGCGGCGGACGACGCGTTGGCGGCGCGGCACGCCGGGGCGCGGGCGGTGCTCTACACCGGCGGTTCGCACAGCCGGACGAGCCTGGAAGGGGTGGGCGTACCGGTCGTGGACACGCTGGCGGAGGCGGTCGAGACGGCGGCGGAGCTGGCGGCCTGACCGTTCCTCCGCGGCGGGGGCGCCCGGCGGGAACAGAGCAGACCCCCCTCGCGCCCCCGACTCAGCTGACCGGTGCCTTCGCGCGCAGCACCGTGAGGAACTCGCGCATCCAGACCGGGTGGTCCGGCCAGGCGCGGGAGGAGACGAGGGTGCCGTCGACGACGGCCTCGGCATCCTGGAAGGTCGCGCCCGCGGTCTGCATGTCGATCTCCAGCGCCGGGTACGCGGTCACCCGGCGGCCGCTGAGCGCGTCCACGGCCGCGGTGAGGAGGGGGCCGTGGCAGATCTGCGCCACGGGTTTGTCGGAGTCGAAGAAGGACTTGAGGATCTTGCGGAGTTCAGGGTCGTTGCGCAGGTACTCCGGAGCACGGCCGCCGGGGACGACGACGGCGGCGTACTGGCCGGGGTCGACCTCGGAGAAGGCGAGGTCGGCGGGCCAGGTGTATCCCGGCTTCTCGGTGTAGGTGTCGAAGCCGGGCTCGAAGTCGTGGACGACGAACCGCAGCGTCTTGCGGGTGGGGGCGGCGATGTGCACCTCGTAGCCCTCCTCGAGAAGGCGCTGGTAGGGGTACAGGACCTCCAGGGACTCTGCTGCGTCGCCGGTGACGATGAGGATTTTCGCGGTCATGGTGCGGGACTCCTCCGTGGGTCGCGGGCCGTGGGCGGTGCCGTGGACCGTCCCGTGGGCGGTGTCGTGCGCGGTGCCGGCAGCCGTGCCCGGAGCCGTGCCGCGGACGCCGCCGCGGGCCGGGCTCCGCGCACTGCCAGGGGCAACGCGCCGGTTGCCGGCCCTCCTGCCGAGGGGCGCGGTCGCTTTCAGAGTGCGCCGACCGAGGTGGGCCCGTCGACCCCTGCCCCGCCGTCTCGCCGCCACCGCACATGTTCAGCCGCGGATCCCCTGTGCAGAACGTCAAAGTTCCGCCCCCTGTTTTGTACACATACGGCTCATGACGGGGCACCCGTAGGGAGCGATAGCCTTAGGGGCGTGATCAGCGCGATAGCTCGCGGGGGCGACGGTGCCCCTGCTCTGCGCCCGGCGTGTACGGACCGTCTCCGTCACCGGGCGGCGGTCGCTGGTCCTCACGGGCGGGTCGGGACCCTCAGGGGACCCCGGGCGCCGTACCCACCTCGGACGGGACCGGCGCCGACCGTGGCGCACCGGCCGCCGCGAGGTCAGGACAGGGCCGATGCCCGCCCGCTCATCTCCCCCCACGGCCCGGCGCCCGAGCGGAACGGACACCCCGCGCCGCGACGTCGTGCCGCAGGGGCAGAGACCGTACTTCTTTCTACGTCACGCAACGGCGCGCGACAGGAGCCAGAGGACAATGCAGACCAAGCTGGACGAAGCCAAGGCCGAGCTGCTCGAAAGGGCCGCCCGGGTCGCTGAGAACAGCCCGGTCGGGGGGCACCTACCGACCGGGACGACGGGCGAGGGCGCCCCGGACACCCCGGACACCGAATCCGTGCTCTCGTTCCTCCAGCGCTACTACCTGCACACCGCCGCGGAGGACCTGACCGACCGCGACCCGGTCGATGTCTTCGGAGCGGCGCTCTCGCACTACCGGCTGGCCGAGAACCGGCCGCAGGGCACCGCCAACGTCCGCGTGCACACCCCCACCGTCGAGGAGAACGGCTGGACGTGCAGCCACTCCGTCGTCGAGGTCGTCACCGACGACATGCCCTTCCTCGTCGACTCCGTCACCAACGAGCTGACCCGGCAGGGCCGCGGCATCCACCTCGTCATCCACCCGCAGGTCGTCGTGCGGCGGGATGTGACCGGCAAGCTCGTCGAGGTGCTCGGCACCCCGCCGCCGGCCGCCACGCTGCCCCACGACGCCCACGTCGAGTCCTGGATCCACGTCGAGACCGACCGGGAGACCGACCGCGCCGACCTCAAGCAGATCACCGCCGATCTGCTGCGCGTCCTGTCCGACGTCCGGGAGGCCGTCGAGGACTGGGAGAAGATGCGCGACGCCGCGCTGCGCATCGCCGAGGACCTGGAGGAGGAGTCCGTCCCGGGCGACCTGCCCGGCCCCGACATCGAGGAGGCCCGCGAGCTGCTGCGCTGGCTCGCCGCCGACCACTTCACCTTCCTCGGCTACCGCGAGTACCAGCTGCGCGAGGACGACTCGCTGGCCGCGGTGCCCGGCACCGGCCTCGGCATACTGCGCTCCGACCCGCACCACGCCGACGACGAGAGCCACCCTGTCAGCCCCTCCTTCGAGCGGCTGCCCGCCGACGCCCGCGCCAAGGCCCGCGAGCACAAGCTGCTCGTGCTGACCAAGGCCAACAGCCGGGCCACCGTGCACCGCCCCTCCTACCTGGACTACGTCGGCGTCAAGAAGTTCGACGCCGAGGGCAACGTCGTCGGTGAGCGGCGCTTCCTCGGACTGTTCTCCTCGGCCGCCTACACCGAGTCGGTGCTGCGCGTGCCGGTCATCCGGCGCAAGGTCGACGCCGTCCTCAAGGGCGCCGGCTTCTCGCCCAACAGCCACGACGGGCGCGACCTGCTCCAGATCATGGAGACGTACCCGCGCGACGAGCTGTTCCAGACGCCGGTCGACGAGCTGCGCTCCATCGTGACGTCGGTGCTGTACCTGCAGGAGCGCCGCCGGCTGCGGCTGTACCTGCGCCAGGACGAGTACGGCCGCTACTACTCGGCGCTGGTCTACCTGCCCCGGGACCGCTACACCACCGGTGTGCGACTGCGGATCATCGACATCCTCAAGGAGGAGCTCGGCGGCACCAGCGTCGACTTCACCGCCTGGAACACCGAGTCGATCCTGTCCCGGCTGCACTTCGTGGTGCGGGTCCCGCAGGGCACCGAGCTGCCCGAGCTCAGCGACCGCGACAAGGAGCGCATCGAGGCGCGGCTGGTGGAGGCCGCCCGCTCCTGGGCCGACGGATTCACCGAGGCGCTGGGCGCCGAGTTCGGCGAGGAGCGCGCCGCCGAGCTGCTGCGCCGCTACAACAACGCCTTCCCCGAGGGCTACAAGGCCGACCACACCCCTCGTGCGGCGGTCGCCGACCTGGTCCACCTCGAACAGCTCGACGAGCAGTGCGACTTCGCGCTCAGCCTGTACGAGCCGGTGGGCGCCGCACCCGACGAGCGCCGCTTCAAGATCTACCGCAAGGGCGACTCCGTCTCCCTGTCGGCGGTCCTGCCGGTCCTGAACCGGCTCGGCGTCGAGGTCATCGACGAACGGCCGTACGAGCTGCGCTGCGCCGACCGCAGCCACGCGTGGATCTACGACTTCGGCATGCGCATCCCCAGGTCGATGCTCGCCAAGGCGGCCAACGGAAGCGGCGACTACCTCGCCGACGACGCCCGTGAGCGCTTCCAGGAGGCGTTCGCCGCGACCTGGACCGGCAAGGCGGAGAACGACGGCTTCAACGCGCTCGTGCTGGGCGCCGGGCTGACCTGGCGGCAGGCGATGGTGCTGCGCGCGTACGCCAAGTACCTGCGCCAGGCCGGTTCCACGTTCAGCCAGGACTACATGGAGGACACCCTCCGTACGAACGTCCACACCACCCGGCTGCTGGTCTCCCTGTTCGAGGCGCGGATGTCGCCGGACCGGCAGCGGGCCGGCCACGAGATCGTGGACGCGCTGCTGGAGGAGGTGGAGGCGGCGCTCGACCAGGTGGCCTCGCTGGACGAGGACCGCATCCTGCGGTCGTTCCTCACCGTCATCAAGGCGACGCTGCGCACCAACTTCTTCCAGGAGACCGAGGACGGCACGCCGCACGACTACGTCTCCATGAAGTTCGACCCGCAGGCCATCCCGGACCTGCCGGCGCCGCGCCCGGCGTACGAGATCTGGGTGTACTCGCCGCGCGTCGAGGGCGTGCACCTGCGGTTCGGGAAGGTTGCGCGCGGCGGTCTGCGCTGGTCGGACCGGCGGGAGGACTTCCGCACCGAGATCCTCGGCCTGGTCAAGGCGCAGATGGTGAAGAACACCGTCATCGTGCCGGTCGGCGCCAAGGGCGGGTTCGTCGCCAAGCAGCTGCCGGACCCGGCGGCGGACCGCGACGCGTGGCTCGCCGAGGGCGTCGCCAGCTACCGGACGTTCATCTCGGCGCTGCTCGACATCACCGACAACATGGTGGCGGGCGAGGTCGTCCCGCCCACCGGAGTGGTCCGGCACGACGGTGACGACACCTACCTGGTGGTCGCCGCCGACAAGGGCACGGCGACGTTCTCCGACATCGCCAACGAGGTCGCGCAGTCGTACGACTTCTGGCTGGGCGACGCGTTCGCCTCCGGCGGCTCGGCGGGCTACGACCACAAGGGCATGGGCATCACCGCGCGCGGCGCCTGGGAGTCCGTCAAGCGGCACTTCCGCGAGCTGGGCGTGGACACGCAGAGCGAGGACTTCACGGTCGTCGGCGTCGGCGACATGTCCGGTGACGTGTTCGGCAACGGCATGCTGCTGTCGGAGCACATCCGGCTGGTCGCCGCGTTCGACCACCGGCACATCTTCATCGACCCGGACCCGGACGCGGCGACCTCGTACGCCGAGCGCCGCCGCCTGTTCGAGCTGCCGCGTTCCAGCTGGGCGGACTACGACACGGAGCTGCTGTCGGCGGGCGGCGGGGTGTTCCCGCGCAGTGCGAAGGCCATCGCGCTGAACAGCCACATCCGTGAGGCCCTCGGCATCGAGGACAAGATCGCCAAGATGACGCCGGCCGACCTGATGCGGGCGATCCTCACGGCCCCGGTGGACCTGCTGTGGAACGGCGGCATCGGCACGTACGTCAAGGCGGCCTCGGAGTCCCACGCGGACGTCGGCGACAAGGCCAACGACGCCATCCGCGTCGACGGCGCCGACCTGCGGGTGAAGGTCGTCGGCGAGGGCGGCAACCTGGGGCTGACCCAGCTGGGCCGCATCGAGTTCGCGCAGACCGGCGGCAAGGTCAACACCGACGCCATCGACAACAGCGCGGGCGTGGACACCTCCGACCACGAGGTGAACATCAAGATCCTGCTCAACGGGGTGGTCACCGACGGCGACATGACCGTCAAGCAGCGCAACAAGCTGCTCGCCGAGATGACCGACGAGGTGGGCGGGCTCGTCCTGCGCAACAACTACGCGCAGAACACGGCGATCGCCAACGCGCTCGCCCAGTCCAAGGACATGCTGCACGCGCAGCAGCGCTTCATGAAGCACCTGGTGCGCGAGGGCCACCTCGACCGGGCGCTGGAGTTCCTGCCCACCGACCGGCAGATCCGTGAGCGGCTCGCCGCCGGGCAGGGCCTGACCGGTCCGGAGACCGCCGTCCTGCTCGCGTACACGAAGATCACGGTCTCCGAGGAGCTGCTGGCGACCTCGCTGCCCGAGGACCCCCACCTGCGCGGGCTGCTGTACGCGTACTTCCCGACGGCGCTGCGCGAGCGGTTCTCCGAGCACATCGAGAGCCACCCGCTGCGCCGCGAGATCACCACGACCGTGCTGGTCAACGACACCGTCAACACCGGCGGTACGACGTACCTGCACCGGCTGCGGGAGGAGACCGGGGCCTCGCTGGAGGAGATCGTGCG
This sequence comes from Streptomyces sp. bgisy159, assembly GCF_057707805.1. Classification (NCBI taxonomy): domain Bacteria; kingdom Bacillati; phylum Actinomycetota; class Actinomycetes; order Kitasatosporales; family Streptomycetaceae; genus Streptomyces; species Streptomyces sp. bgisy159. The sequence goes on from NZ_JBYIQX010000018.1 coordinate 28,173, forward strand.
GGCGCAGACCGTGGCCCGGACGATCTTCCGGCAGGCCCCGGTGTGGGACGGGGTCGAGGCGCTCGACAACCGGGTCGAGGCCGACGTGCTGACCCGGATCCGGCTGCATTCGCGGCGTCTCGTCGAGCGCGGCACGCGCTGGCTGCTGAACAACCGGCCGCAGCCGCTGGAGCTGGCCGAGACGGTCGACTTCTTCGCCGACCGGGTCGAGCAGGTGTGGACGCAGCTGCCGAAGCTGCTGCGCGGCGCGGACCTGGACTGGTACCAGCAGATCTACGACGAGCTGACCGGCTCCGGCGTCACCGACGAGCTGGCGACGCGGGTGGCCGGGTTTTCCTCGGCGTTCCCGACGCTGGACATCGTCTCCGTGGGCGACCGCATGGGCCGGGACCCGCTGGACGTCGCCGAGGTGTACTACGACCTCGCGGACCGGCTGCACATCACCCAGCTCATGGACCGCATCATCGAGCTGCCGCGCAGCGACCGCTGGCAGTCCATGGCCCGTGCCTCCATCCGTGAGGACCTGTACGCGGCGCACGCGGCGCTGACGGCGGACGTCCTGGCCGTCGGCAACGGCACTTCCACGCCGGAGCAGCGGTTCAAGGCGTGGGAGCAGAAGAACGCCGCGATCCTGGGCCGGGCGCGGGCGACCCTGGAGGAGATCCGCAGCTCGGAGACGTTCGACCTGGCCAACCTGTCGGTCGCCATGCGGACGATGCGCACCCTGCTGCGTACGCATTCCTGACCGTCGGCGTCGTGACGACGGGGGCGCCCCGGCCGTGTCGGCCGGGGCGCCCCCGCTCGTGTGTGGGCCGGGTGGCGGGTCAGGCCGCTTTCCTGCCGACGTTGGTGAACTTCTCGTACTCGCGCATGACCTCGTCCGTGGGGCCGTCCATGCGCAGTTCGCCGCGCTCCAGCCACAGCACCCGCTGACAGGTGTCGCGGATGGTGCCGTTGCTGTGGCTGACCAGGAACACGGTGCCTGCGTGCGCGCGCATCTCGCGGATGCGGTCGGCCGAGCGGGCCTGGAACCTGGCGTCGCCGGTGGCGAGGGCCTCGTCGATGAGCAGGACGTCGTGGTCCTTGGCGGCGGCGATGGAGAAGCGCAGCCGCGAGCCCATGCCGGAGGAGTAGGTGCGCATGGGCAGGGAGATGAAGTCGCCCTTGTCGTTGATCCCGGAGAAGTCGACGATCTCCTGGTAACGGGCCCTGATCTGCTCGCGGGACATGCCCATGGCCAGGCCGCCGAGGTGGACGTTGCGTTCGCCGGTCAGGTCGCCCATGAGGGCGGCGTTGACGCCGAGGAGGGAGGGCTGGCCGTCGGTGTAGATCCTGCCGCGCTCCACGGGGAGCAGGCCGGCGACGGCCTTCAGCAGGGTCGACTTGCCGGATCCGTTGGTGCCGATCAGGCCGATGGCCTCGCCCTTGTAGGCGACGAAGGACACGTTCTTCACGGCGTGCACCAGGCGGGTGCCGGAGGCCTTCTCGACCGGTCCGCGGCGCATGATGCGACTGAGCGCGGCGGTCGCCGAACCCCGGCCGGCGGACGCGCCGTTGACGCGGTAGACGATGTCGACGCCGTCGGCGACGACGGTGGGGACGGGCTCGTCGGGGTGCGCGGTGCTGTCAGCCACGGCCGTACGTCTCCTCAGCCTTCCAGAAGTAGATGAAGCCGCCGACGCCCGCGAGGAGCGCCCAGCCGGCCGCGGTCAGCCACACGTGGGGCGGCAGCTGGTCCGCGTGGAAGCTGTCGATGAGGGCGAACCGCATCAGGTCGATGTAGAGGGCGCCGGGGTTGGCCCGCAGCAGTTCCACGGCCCAGCCGGGCAGGTCGGCGTGGTTCCTGACGATGTTGTCGATGCTGAACATGACGCCCGACGCGTACATCCAGGTGCGCAGGACGAAGGGCATCAGCTGGGCGATGTCCGGGGTCCTGGCGCCGAGGCGGGCCATCACCATCGCCAGACCGGTGTTGAACACGAACTGAAGGGTCAGCGCCGGTACCACCAGCAGCCAGGACGGGGCGGGGGGCACCCCGACCGCGAACAGGATGACCAGCAGGGCGCACATCGAGAACAGCAGCTGCTGCAGTTGCTGCAGGCAGAACGAGATCGGCAGCGCGGCCCGGGGGAAGTGCAGGGCGCGCACCAGGCCGATGTTCCCGGAGATCGCCCGGGTGCCGGCGAGGATCGAGCTCTGGGTGAAGGTCCACACGAACACGCCGGTGACCAGGAAGGGGACGAAGTCCGCGATGCCGTCCCGGGTGCCCATGAGGACGCCGAAGATGAAGTAGTAGACCGCCGCGTTGAGCAGCGGCGTCATCACCTGCCAGATCTGGCCGAGCTTCGCCTGGCTGTACTGGGCGGTGAGCTTGGCGGTGGCGAACGCGGTGATGAAGTGGCGCCGCGCCCACAACTGGCGGACGTACTCCGGCAGGGACGGCCGGGCGCCGCTGACGGAGAGGCCGTGGCGGGCCGCCAGGGCGGCGAGGTCTTCGTGCGGGGGGTGGTGCGGGGGATCAAGGACCGTCGCAGGGGGCGGTGTGTCGAGGACCTGAGTCACATCCGCTGCTTTCGCTCGGTGGGGGAGGGGGCGCGCGTTTCTCTTCCCGTTTTCTTCCCGCGCTCTTACGTCGGGACGGGTCCGTATCGTCGCAACGGGAGCGTATGCCCGCCTGCGTCGGAACGCAACCGTATCGTCGTAACGCCCTATGCTGGGCGGCATGACGACGAACGCCGCGAACGCCGACGGACCCCAGCCACGTCCGCGCCGCCGGAGCCCCGCGGGTGCGGCCGTGCTGCGGGAGGACGTGACGCAGGCCATCCGGGCGGCCGTCTTCGAGGAACTGGCCGCCGCCGGCTACGCGCGGATGTCGATCGAGGGCATCGCCCGCCGCGCCGGCGTCGGCAAGACGGCCGTCTACCGCCGCTGGCGTTCGAAGCTGCACCTCGTCCTGGACGTGGTGTCGGCGATCGCCGTGCAGGGCCTGCCCGCCCCGGAGACCGGCAGCCTGGAGGGCGATCTGCGGATGCTGTACGAGGTGACGTCGCGGGCGCTGCGCCACCCCGTGGCCTCGCAGATCATCCCCGACCTGCAGGCCGAGGCGGCCCGCAGCCCGGAGATCGCCGAGGCCCTGCAGAAGGCGCTGCGGGACGGACAGGAGGGCGTCGCGGTGAAGATCGTCGCGGCGGCGCAGGGGCGCGGCGAGGTCCGTGCGGGCGCGGACGGGGAACTGGCCCTGGACCTGATCTCCGGCCCCCTCTACTGGCGCTCCGTCGTCATCCGCAGCCCCCGCCTGCCCAAGGACTACCTCGCCACCCTGGCCCGCACCACCACGGCCGCCCTCAAGGCGCTCTGACCCCCCACTCGGCACCGGCGCCAGCAGCAGCACCGGCGCCATCACCGGCACCAGCACCGGCGCCAGCACCAGCACCGGCGCGCCATCACCGGCACCGGCACCAGCACCGGCACCGGCGGCAGAAGGGCTCTAGACCAGTGCCGCCTCCGGATGGCGGCGGATCCAGCCCTCCCAGGCGGAGACGACCATGTCCTGGACGTCGTACTTGGCGGTCCAGCCCAGTTCGGTGGCGGCGCGGTCGGCGGAGGCGACGACGCGGGGCGGGTCGCCGGGGCGGCGCGGGGTGACGGTGGGCGGCCGGTCGTAGCCCGTGACGGCGTTGATCAGGTCGATCATCTCGCGCACCGACACGCCCTCACCCCGCCCGATGTTGAGGGTGAGGTGGCGGCCGGGCGAGAACTGCAGGGCGCGGGCGGTGGCCACATGCGCCTCCGCCAGGTCGACGACGTGGATGTAGTCGCGGACGCAGGTGCCGTCGGGTGTGGGGTAGTCGTCGCCGAAGATGCGCGGCGGGGCGTTCTCCGTGAGCCTCTCGAAGACCATCGGGACGATGTTGGAGACACCGGTGTCGGCCAGCTCGGGGCTCGCCGCGCCCGCGACGTTGAAGTAACGCAGTGAGGCGGTGGACAGCCCGGTCGCCCGGCCCACGGCGCGCACCATCCACTCGCCGGCCAGCTTCGTCTCGCCGTACGGCGACAGCGGCACGCACGGCGTCTCCTCCGTCACCAGCGCGTCGTTCCCCGCTGTGTGCGGCATGCCGTACACAGCGGCCGAGGAGGAGAAGACGAACGACGGGACGCCGGCGGCGACCACCGCCTCCAGCAGGACGCGCAGGCCCTCCACGTTCTCGCGGTAGTAGTGCAGCGGCCGGTCCATCGACTCGCCGATCCGTTTGCGCGCCGCCAGATGGACGACCCCGGTGACGCCGTGATCGGCGAGGGCGTCGGCCACGCGCCCGCCGTCCAGGATCGAGCCCACCACCAGCGGCACGCCCTGCGGAACCCGGTCGGCGGCGCCCGCCGACAGGTCGTCGTACACCACCGCCCGCTCGCCGGCCTCGGTCATGGCCCGTGCGACGTGGGAGCCGATGTATCCGGCGCCGCCTGTGATCAGCCAGGTCATCCGCGGTCGTTCCCCTCGTCGGTCGGCTTCGGTGGCCCCCCGGCTGCGGTGTTGCTCAGGGTCACAGTGAAGCAGGGGGCGCGGCGGCCCGCAGGGTCACGCCCCCGCGTGACGCGGCGCGGGACCGCCCGCTCACCCCGCCGTCCCCTCCGCGGCGGCCGGTGCGGCCGTCGGGGCCCCCGTGGCGTCCACCGCCGCGTCCAGCGCGGCGGTCAGCGTGTCCAGGCGCTCGCGCAGCGCGCGGATCTGGTCGACGTCGAAGCCGGTCGCCTCGACGATGCGGTGCGGGACCCCGGCCGCCCGCCGGCGCAGCGCCGTGCCCTCGGCGGTCGGCCGGACCACCACCGAGCGCTCGTCGCGGGCGCTGCGCTCGCGCACCACCAGACCGGCCGCCTCCAGCCGCTTGAGCAGCGGGGACAGCGTGCCGGAGTCCAGTCGCAGGTGGGCCCCCAGCTCCTTGACCGGCAGTTCGCCCTCCTCCCAGAGCACGAGCATCACCAGGTACTGCGGGTAGGTCAGCCCGAGGTCCTTGAGGATCACCCGGTAGACGCCGTTGAAGGCGCGCGAGGCGGCGTGCAGGGAGAAGCAGATCTGCCGGTCAAGGCGCAGCCAGTTCTGCTCGTCGAGGGGTGGCGGGGTCGCGCTCATGTCTCCAGGGTAGCGCTGCGCGCCATTCGGTTGTGTGCAATTTAATTGTGTGCTCTACTTGTGGTCGCACGGACCGCCCGGCCCGCCGGAACCCGGTCCGGACACTCGATCCATCCGGACACCCGGTCCGGACACCGACTCAAGAGGGATGGTTCATCCATGGACGCGCTCTACACCGCCGTCGCCACCGCCACCCACGGCCGCGAGGGCCGGGCCGTCTCCTCCGACGGCACGATCGACCTCGCCCTCGCCATGCCGGTGGAACTCGGAGGCAACGGGCAGGGCACCAACCCCGAGCAGCTGTTCGCCGCCGGCTACGCGGCCTGCTTCGGCAGCGCCCTCGGCCTCGTCGGCCGCCAGGCCAAGGTCGACGTGAGCGAGGCCGCCGTCACCGCCGAGGTCGGCATAGGCAAGCAGGGCGAGGGCTTCGGGCTGCAGGTGACGCTGCGCGTCGAACTCCCCGACACCGTGGACGAGCCGACCGGCCGCAAGCTCGTCGAGCAGGCCCACCAGGTCTGCCCCTACTCCAACGCCACCCGCGGCAACATCGAGGTCGACCTCGTCATCGAGTAGGCCGTGCCGGGGCGACGGGGGAACCCGCCCCGGCACCGACGGACCGGCCTCACCCGGGGGCGGCGGACGGGCTCAGCCCACGCGGGCCAGCACCTCCCCCGTCCGCTCGCTCCACGCCACCACCACCGCCTCGGCCGGCACCCGCTGCCACCGGGTCAGCAGCAGCCAGCGGATGTGGCGGCGCTCGGCGATGGCCGCGCGCTCCGCGCGGGTCGAGGCCGGCGACAGGTACGCGCGCATGTCCGCCAGCCGCCGCAGCCGCTCCCGTTCGTCGACGGCCGCGTCCGGCCAGGCCGGCGCGGCGAGGTTCGGCCCGTACCCGGCGATGGCGTGCATCGCGTAGTACCCGTCGGTGACCACCACCTCGCCGGGCCGGATGTAGCGGGCCGCCCAGTCGTACGCCGGCCAGTGCGGCGGCTGCTCGAAACCCACCGGGTCCAGGGCGCGCGGTACCACCGCACCCGCCTGCACCGTCCCGAACCCCAGCACGGCCGCCCCGGCCGCGGCCACGCCCAGCACCCGGCGCGCCGGACGCCACGGCCGGGGCGCCGCCAGCTCCACGGCCAGCGCGAACTGCGGCGCCACCAGCGTCAGACCGAGGATGCGGCCGTAGGTGTAGTGACCGCTGACCCAGCCGTACGTCACCACCAGCACGTCCAGCGCGAACATCAGCACCAGCGGATCCCGCAGCGCGGACAGCGCCGGCCCGCCCGGCGAGGCGGCCCGGCGCGCCCGCGCCCACAGGGCCGGCAGCCCCAGCAGCGCCAGCCAGAAGTGCCCGGCCAGGCCGTCGTAGAGCCGCCGGTGCATCGCGTCCACGCTGGTGTCGCCGGCCAGCGCGAACACGTCGAAGTAGGGCCAGCCGGCCGCCAGCACCACGGCCACCGCCCCGGTGAGCGCCCAGCGGCCGGCCACCGCCGCGCCCCACCCGCGCTGCCATCCGGCGACACACGCGAGCGCGCCCAGCACCGCCGCCACCGCCGTGATCGGGTGGACCAGCAGGATCAGCCCGTACAGGCCGCCCAGCCCCGCGTACCCGATCAGGCCGCGCCGCCCGCTCGGGCCGACGAACCGCACCCGCCGGGCGTCCCGCGCCCGCGCTCCGGTCAGCGCCCACGCCCAGAAGGCGAGGCCGATGGCGAAGGTGGACGGATAGCCGAGGTTGCCGGTCATCGACATCAGCCCGAGGAAGCCGCTCCACCAGGCCCGCTCGGTGCCCCACAGCAGGGTCATCGCGGCCAGCGCCAGTACCGGCGCCCACGGCCGGGGCGTCAGCACCCGCACGAACCGCCCGACGCCCGTCAGCAGCACCAGCAGGTTCACCGGGCCCGCCACCCGCAGCACCGCCCAGCCGGACAGCCCGGTCAGCCGGGCGAGGACGCCCTCGGCCACCGCGTACGGCGAGTAGTAGGGGCTGCCCGCGCCCGGCAGGTCCGCGGTGGGGTGGCGCGGATGCCACAGGTCGGCCGCGAGCCGTTCGACGACCGCGGCGTGCTGGCCGGCGTCGCAGCACAGCGGCACCCGCCAGTACGCCAGCGTCATCACCAGCAGGAACAGGCCTCCGGCGGCCTGGTACGGGCTCGGACGCCACCGGGGGCCGCCGCGCAGCGCCGTCGCACCGCGCACCGGCCGCCGGATCAGGACACCGGCGCTCACCGGACGGACCGCGAAAGGGAGGTAGGGCGCATTGGCCGTATGTTCCCGTCCCGGTCAACGGCCTTGCGCCCGTCACCTCAACGAGTGAGTCCGATCGGCCCGCTCCTGCGCCGGCACCACCACCCGGGCGCGCACCGCCGGCTCCAGCAGCAGCGGCAGTCCCAGCACCGGCAGCAGCCACGCCAGGACGATCAGCCGGTCGCCCCAGATGGTGATGTCGGGGTGCCCCGCCTGGGTGAGGAACCCGGTCGTGGCCGCGGCCGCCACGAACAGCCCCGCCGCGGGCCGCCGCGCCGCCCCCCACGCCCCGCCCGCCAGTGCCACCAGGAACAGCGGCTGCCACAGCTGCCGGCGCAGCCACTCCACCCAGAAGTGGCCCTCCAGCTCCAGCAGCTCCGGCCATGGCCGGGCCCGGTCCGGACGGGTGAAGTGACCGGTCAGCAGGTCCTGCACGCTCTCCGCGGTCGACGGGAGGTGCAGCAGCCGCGCCAGCAGCAGCGTGCCGAGGACCGCGCCGCAGCCCGTCAGCGCCAGCGCCCACGCCGGACGTGAGCCCCCGGCCCCCGCCCCACCGCCGCGCCCGCGGCGCCGCACGAGGAGCAGACCCGCCGCTGCCGCCAGGCACAGCCCGAGGAACAGGGCCTGCGAGTGCTTGACCGTGAACAGCGCCGCCAGGGAGCCGCCCACCAGCCACAGCCCCGCCCGCGCCCGGCCGGTCAGCGCCAGCGCGCACCCCCACACCGCCGCCAGCGTCAGCGCCAGCATCAGTCCCTCGGCCATCGGGCGCATCGCGGTCGTCCCGCACGGCAGCACGTAGTACAGGCCCTGCCCCGCCAGGCACACCGGCGCCGGCGCGCGCAGCGTCCGCAGCACCAGGAACGCCAGCAGCCCGCCCGCCACGGTCACCGCGACACCCGCCGCCCACACCCCCCACGTCACCCCGAACAGGGTGAGGAACGGTAGCAGGAACACCGGATAGCCGGGCCGCGCCTCGAAGATCCGCATGAAGCGTTCCCGGGTGAACGGCACGGTGTGCCCGCCGGTCTGCCCCGCCCGCAGCCGCGCCTCGACGCGGCGCCACCGCTCGGCCCGGCACTCGGCCATGACCCGCGCGGCGGGGTCGGGCCGACGGAAGCGGATCACGTCCACGCTCTGCCGCCGGGCCGCCCACGAGGCCCGCCCGGCGCACCCGTAGTTGATGGTGGCGGCGGCCACCGCCCGCTTGTCCCAGCCGCGCAGGGACAGCGCGTACGACAGGTAGTTGCCGCTGTCGGGGGTGTCCCGGCCGGTGACGTTCGCGAGCTGGAGCAGCGCGAACACGGTGGCCAGGAGCACCACCCAGGCGCGGGTGCGCGGGCGGATCCGCAGCCGTTTCACGTCGCCGCGAGGACGTCGCCGTCGACGCTCGGGCGCGGGCCCGGCACCGTCGCGTCCGGCACCGGCCACGACTCGCCCAGCAGCAGGGTCCGCACCACCCGCTCGGCGGCGCGGCCGTCGTCGAACGTGCAGAACCGCTGCCGGAAGGCGGCCCGCAGCCGGCCGGACTCCTCGTCCCGCCAGTTGCCGGACGCCAGCAGCCAGGCCAGCTCGCGGTAGCTGCGCGAGACATGGCCGGGCGGTTCGGCGGTGATGTCGAAGTAGGTGCCCCGGGTCGCCGCGTACGACGCCCAGTCGTCGGCGTGCACGACGATCGGCCGGTCCAGGTGCGCGTAGTCGAACATCAGGGCGGAGTAGTCGGTGACCAGCACGTCGGAGGCGAGCATGACGTCCTCCACGTGCGGTTCGTCGGTCGCGTCCACCAGAACGCCCCGCCGGTGCAGGTCGGACAGGCCCATGCCGCGCGCCGGGCCGGTCGCCAGCGACGGGTGGAGACGGACCACCAGGGTGTGGCCCTCGCCGAGGTCGGCGGCGAACCGGGCCAGGTCGATCCGGTCGACGTGCCCGCCGCGCCGGTACTCGCGCCGGGTCGGCGCGTACAGCACCACGATGTGGCCCTCCGGGACGCCCAGCCGGGCGCGGACCTCCTCGGCCCGGCCGGCCGGCGGGCGGACCAGGACGTCGTTGCGCGGGCTGCCCGTGCGCACCGAGGTGAAGTGGCACGGGTAGGCCCGCTCCCACACCAGCTCCGAGTGCTCGTTGGCGACCAGGCTGTAGTCCCAGCGGTCGGCGCGGCGCAGCATCTGCGGCACGTCGACGCCGAACCGGGCGCCCGGCCGGTCCAGCAGGTCCGCCGCCATGTACTTCAGCGGGGTGCCCTGGTGGGTGTGGACGTGGACGCTGCCGGGCCGCTTCACCAGCCCGCCGGGCCAGTTGACGTTGTTGACGAGGAACCCCGCGCGGGCGGCCAGCCTGCGGTACTCGGGCGAGTCCAGCAGGACGTGCTCCACGCCCTCGGGCAGCGCGGCGGCCGTCTCCGCGTCGCGCACCACCCACACGCCGCGCAACTGCGGGGCGATCTCCCGGGCCTTGTGGTAGACCGCCCCCGGGTCGCCGAGCACACCCCGGTGGGAGAACGCCGAGTACAGCACGAGCCGCGGGTCGGGCGAGCGGCGGGCCGGCAGCGCCGTGGCCGCGCGGCGCGCCCGCACCCCGGCCGCCGTCCGCACCCGGCCGCCCTGCCGCGCCAGCTCCCGCGCGGCCCGCCGTGCCCGCGCCCCGACCCGGTAGGCGGTGTAGCCGCCCTCCAGCACCCGCAGTTCCCGCGGCACCTCGGCGCCCTCGGGCCGGTGGGCGCGGAACAGCTCGGCGGTGCGCCGGAAGAACTCGCCCTTGTCGGCGGGCGGCAGCCGGTCCGGCTTGGCGAGGATGTCCAGGCAGTGCTCACCGAACTTGCGGTGCAGGTAGGGGCGCCAGCCGGCCAGCGCGGGCCGCGAGTCGACGAACGCGAACACCCGCTCGTACTGGTCGTGCACGTCGAAGTGCTTGCGGCTGGTGGTGGACAGGATGTTGCCCTGGCGGCGCTGCCGGTAGTGCAGGCAGATCCGGTCCAGCGTGGCGATCCGCTCGGCACTGAGCATCACCGGGAACGTCCACGGGGTGTCCTCGTAGTAGCCGGGCGGGAACTCGAAGCCGTTCTTCCCGACGAAGTCCCGCCGGTAGACCTTGTTCCACACCACCATCAGCAGGTCGAGGATCTCGGGGAACTCCTCGGCGGTGAACGGGTCGTCGCGTTCGGCCAGCACCTGGGCCAGGGCGTTGCGGCGGGTGCCGCCCCACCAGTAGGTGCGGGCGTAGTCGAAGACCAGCACGTCCGGGTCGCCGGTGGCGTCGAGCCGGTCGGCGAGGGCGCGCAGCGCGCCCGGAGTGAGGGTGTCGTCGCTGTCCAGGAAGAACAGGTAGTCGCCGGTGGCGTGGGGCGTCCCGGCGTTGCGGGCGCGGCCCAGACCGACGTTCTCCGGCAGGTGCAGCGCCGTCACCCGGGGGTCGCGGGCCGCGTACTCGTCGAGGATCGCGCCGCAGCCGTCGGGCGAGAGGTCGTCGACGGCGATCACCTCGATGTCCCGGTAGGACTGCTCCAGGACGGAGTCGAGGCACTCGCGCAGGAAGCCCTGCACCTTGAAGCAGGGGACGATGATGCTGAAGCGGGGCATGTCAGCTCCTGACCAGGGTCGTCGCGGCGGGGGCGGGGACGCGCTCGGCGAGCGGCAGCACCGGGTCGATCGCCTCCGGCGGCTCGCCGAGCAGCACCCGGCGCACGACCCGCTCGGCGGCCCGGCCGTCGTCGAACTCGCAGAACCGCTCCCGGAAGGCGGCCCGCAGCCGCGCCGACTCCTCGCCGGCCCAGCCGCCGTCACGGAAGAGCCGCGCCAGCTCCTCGGGGGTCCGGGCGACCGGACCGGGCGGGGACGCCATCAGGTCGAAGTACACGCCCCGCGTCTCCCGGTAGACCTCCCAGTCGTCGGCGTAGACGACGACGGGCCGGTCCAGGTTGGCGTAGTCGAACATGATCGACGAGTAGTCGGTGACCAGCGCGTCGGCGGCCAGGGCGACCTCCTCCGAGGACCGGTGCCCGGTGACGTCGATGACCCGGCCGCTGCCGCCCCGCGTGCCCCGGTCGTAGAAGTAGTGGGCGCGCAGCAGCACCACCACGTCCTCGCCGGCCGCCGCGCAGAACGCCTCCAGGTCCAGGCCGGTGTCGAAGCCGCTGCGGTAGTCGCGGTGGGTGGGCGCGTACAGCACGGCCGTCTTGCCGTCCGGGACGCCCAGCTCGCGGCGGATCCGGGCGACGTCCTCGGCGGTCGCCGTGTAGAAGACGTCGTTGCGCGGATAGCCGTACTCCAGGTGCTCGTACGAGCCGGGGAAGGCGCGCTCCCACATCTGGGTGGAGTGGGTGTTGGAGGACAGGTTGTAGTCCCACCGGTCCACCCGGCCCAGCAGCTTGGTGAAGCTGCCGGTCGAGGCGGCGACCACCGGGTACGTCGACTGGTCCACGCCCATCGTCTTCAGCGGCGTCCCGTGCTGCGTCTGCAGGTGCACACTGCCGGGCCGCTTGACCACGCCCTCCGCGAAGTTGGCGTTGTTCACCAGGTACTTGGCGCGGGCCAGCAGCCGCCAGTACCGCCGGCTGCCGATGACGGCCCGGTCGACGCCGTCGGGCACGGTGTGCTCCTGGCCGGGCTCGACGAGGAACACCGACCGGATGTGCGGAGCGAGTTCGGCGGCCTTGGCGTGGATCGCGGCCGGGCTGCAGGCGTAACCGCGTCCCCAGTACGCGCAGTACACCGCCAGGTTCGGGTCGATACGGCGGCGCAGCTGGCGCCGGTAGAACAGGCGGGTGCGCAGCCCCCGCGGGCGCGGCACGCGCCGGGCGGCGGCCGACACCGCCCGGTTGGCGCCGCGCAGCGCCCGGAACGCCGTGTAGGCGCCCGCCGCCAGCAGCCGGTGCTGCACGCCCAGACTGCCGCCCGGCCGGCGGAATCCGGCGGGCCGGTGGTGGCGGTAGAGCCGGCTCGCGCGGCGGAAGAAGGCCCGGCGCATACCGGCCGGCAGCCGGGTCGGATGGGCGGCCGTCCGCAGCACCGCCCCGAAGAGCTGCTCGAACAGCGGCCCCGACCGCTCGGCGGGCACCCCGAGCTCCGCCACCCGGGTGAGCACCAGCTCCACCCCGTCCAGCAGCTCCGCCTGGTGCGGACCCGGCTGGTTCAGCCGGCTGCCCTGCCGGCGCAGCAGGTGCCGTACGACGACCCGGCGCAGCACCGCCGCCCGCTCGGCGTGCAGCATCACCAGGGCGCCCAGCACCAGGTCGGTGAAGCGGCCGTCGGGGAAGGCCAGCCGGTGCTCGGCGAGGAAGGCCCGCCGGTAGACCGCGCTCCACGCCGGGAGCTGCACCCCGGTCAGCCAGGGCGCCTCGGCGGGCGCGAACGCCCCTTCGGGCGCCCTGGCCAGCAGCGGGGCGGCCGGGTTGGCGGGCTCGCCGTCCCACCAGGGGGTGCGCTCGTGCTCGAAGAGCAGCACGTCCACGGGGGCGCCGGTGCCCGGCGTGTCCGCGGTGGCCGGGGTGGCCGGGGTGGGTTCGGGCGCGGGGTCCGGGGCGCCGGTCTCGGTCAGCCGGGCGTCGAGCGCGGCGAGCGCGCCCGGCGCGAGGGTGTCGTCGCCGTCGAGGAAGAGCAGGTAGGCGCCGGTCGCCGTGCGCATCCCGGCGGTGCGGGCCCCGCTCAGCCCGGCGGCCGGCGGCGAGTGCACCGGCGCCACCCGGGAGTCCCGCTCGGCGTACCCGGCGGCGACCGACGCGGCCGGTGCGCCGGGGCCGTCGCAGACGGGGATCAGCTCGAAGTCGCCGAAGGACTGGGCGAGGACGGAGTCCAGCGCCAGGGACAGCCGGCCCGCGACGCCATGGGACGGCACGATGATGCTGAAGCGGGGCATTCTGATCTTTCTCTCGTCGTCCGGTAGGGGCTGGTCACGCCCTGCGGGTACGGCTGGGGCGGCCCGACGGACGCCAGGTGGAGGGCCGGCTCGGAGCGGGCCGGGAAGGACTGGGGGGCATGGGAACTCCCGGAGACGACAACGGTGTTCGGAGGCTCTCGGTGACGGTGCGCGGGCCGGCCGGATGCGGCAGCGTCGCGAGGGGGGAGCGCGCGGACGCCGGTGCGCCCACCGCCCGGTCCGGCGCGCCGGGGGCGCCCGCGCCCGCCGCGGCCGCCGTGCCCGCCGTCGGCACCGGCCGGCGCTCGGCCGACGGCACCACCGATCCCGGCCCGTGCGGCACCGCCCCGAGCATCACCCGCTGTCCGACCCGCCGTACGACCCGCCGTACGAACCGCTCGGCGGCCCGCGAGTCGTCGTACGGGCAGAACCGCGCGAGGGCGCGCGGCGCGCTCGGGGTGAGGGTGTCGTCGCCGTCGAGGCACACCGCGGAGTCGCCGGCCGTCCGCTCCGGCCCCGCCTCGCGCGCGCCTCCCCGGCCCACGTTCTCCGGCAGGCGCAGCGGCCGCACTCGCGCGCCGCGCGCCGCCCGCTCGCCGACGGCCTTCCCGCAGGCGTCCGGCCACCGGTCACCCGCGGCGGTCACTTCGAGATCCGCCCACGACCGGGCGCGCCCCGAATCCGGACACCCGCGCAGGTACGCCTGAACCGGGTACGCGGAGACGATGACACTGAACCTGGGCACGGCACATCCATGGGTCGGCGCGGGCGTTCGGCCCGGGAACGGCCAATGGAGTGACCTGGTTACGGACTCTGCGGCATACGGGGGAAGCGGGCGCACGGCGAGGGGCGCGCGCCCCTCGCCGTCCTCGTCACTTCACGGCGCCCGCCATCACGCCGGACACGAACTGCCGCTGGAACGCGAAGAACACGGCCAGCGGGACCACCATGGAGATGAAGGCGCCGGGCGCCAGGATGTCGACGTTGTTGCCGAACTGCCGTACCTGGGTCTGCAGGGCGACCGTGATCGGCTGGCTGTCGGCGTTGGTGAACACCAGGGCGACCAGCATGTCGTTCCACACCCACAGGAACTGGAAAATGGCCAGCGACGCGACGGCCGGCCCGGCCAGTGGCATCACCACCCGGGCGAACAGCCGCAGTTCGCCCGCGCCGTCCAGGCGGGCCGCCTCCAGCAGCTCGCGGGGGATCTCCGCGAAGAAGTTCCGCAGCAGGAACACCGCGAACGGCAGACCGAAGCCGGTGTGGAACAGCACCACACCCAGGATGGAGCCGAACAGTCCCAGGTTGCCGAACAGTTCGGCGATCGGGATCAGCGCCACCTGCACCGGCACCACCAGCAGCCCCACCACCAGCAGGAACCACCAGTCGCGGCCCGGGAACTCCATCCACGCGAACGCGTAGCCCGCCAGGGAGCCGATCACCACGACGAGCAGCGTGGCCGGAACGGTGATCATCACCGTGTTGACGAGCGAGTCGGTGATGTCGCCGTTGTCCAGCAGCTTCTGATAGCTGTCGAAGGTGAGTTGGGAGGGCTCGCTGAACACCTTCCACCAGCCGTCGGCCCCGATCTCCTCGGGCGCGCGCAGTGACGAGACCAGCAGACTGACGGTCGGCAGCAGCCAGAACAGAGCGACGACGATCAGGAAGGCCCGCACCGCACCGCCGTTGACCTTCTCGACGATCTTCCCGGCGAACGTCTTGGCCGTCATCGCCGCACCTCCCGCCGCAGCCGCCGGATGTTGAACCACATCACCGGGATGACCAGCAGCAGCAGGAACACCGCGATGGCGCTGGCGATGCCGGGCCGGTCCTCCGAGAAGCCCTTGCGGTACAGCTCCAGGGCGAGGACGTTCGCGTCGTCCTGGGAGGAACCCGGGGCGATGATGAAGACCAGGTCGAAGATCTTCAGCACGTTGATCATCAAGGTGACGGTGACGACCGCGAGGACGGGCGCCAGCAGCGGCACCGTGACCTTGCGGAACACCTGCCACTCGTTCGCCCCGTCCACCCGGGCCGCCTCCAGCAGTTCCCGCGGCACACCCGCGAGCCCCGCCGCGATCAGCACCATCGCGAAGCCGGCCCACATCCAGATGTAGGAGCCGATGATCGCGGGAGTGACCAGGGACGGACCGAGCCAGTCCAGACCGTTGTACGGCTCCTCGAAGTTGCTCGCCGGCAGCCGCAGCAACGCCCCGTCCGCCTCCTCCGGCAGCGTGAACGTGCCGTCGGCGGACGCCTTGGCCGACGCCACCACCTCGCCGTCCTTCACCGCCTCGATCCGCATCCCGGCGTAGCCGAGTTCGGAGGCGTCCGGCGCGTTGAGCTCGCCGACGCCCTTGCCGCGCGTGAAGTCCTGCCAGGTGGTGCCGGTGACCTTCCCCGGCTCGGCCCGCGCCGCCCCGGCCGGTCGCGCGCCGCCGGGCATGTTGCCGGGGGCCACCCCGACGAGCGGCAGCAGCACCGGCTGACCGGCGTGGACGGCCGTGCGGGTGACGAAGCCGCCGCCCTGCGCGACCAGCGGCGAGTCCCGTCCCGGATGCGCCTTCGGGAACGCCGACGCCTCCACGAACGTGTCGTGCACGCCCACCCACACCGCGTTGGCGACGCCCTTGTCCGGGTCCTGGTCGTACACCAGGCGGAAGATGATGCCCGCCGCGAGCATCGAGATCGCCATCGGCATGAAGACGACCAGCTTGAACGCCGTGCCCCAGCGCACCCGTTCGGTCAGCACCGCGAAGACCAGTCCGAGGGCGGTGGCGACCGTCGGCGCGAACACGATCCAGACGACGTTGTTCTTCAGGGCGGTGCGGATGCCGTGGTCCGTGAACAGCGCCTTGTAGTTGTCGACGCCGGTGAACCCGTCGCCGGACTGGTCGTAGAAGCTCCGGACGACCGAGTACCCGATCGGGTAGACCACGAGCGCGCCGAGCAGCACCAGGGCGGGCAGCAGGAACAGCGCCGCCACGATCCCCCGGGTGCCGGTCACGCTCTTGCGCGTACGAGGGGCGGGGGCCTTGCCGGCCCCCGCCGTCGCCGACGCCACGACGTCAGCTCCCGTACGCCTGCACCGCGGCCGCCTCCAGCTTCGCCTGCGTGCCCGCCACGTCCGACGGGTTCTTCAGGAAGTCCTGGAGGATCTTCCACTCGCCCTTGCCGGGCGTCCCGCCGAACGCCTGGGGCGTCTGGTCCGACATGTCGAAGCGGAAGTCGTCGCCCGACGCGACCAGTGCCTCGGCGATCCTGCGCTGCACGTCGTTCGGGTACACCGACGCGTCGACGTTCTTGTTCGGCGAGAGGTAGCCGCCCAGCTTCGCCTGGATCTGAGCCGCGTCCGGCGAGGCCAGCCAGGTCGCCAGCGCCTGCGCGCCCTCGGAGTCCTTCAGAATGACGGCCGCGTCACCGCCGGAGACCACGGGAGCGGCGCCGCCCACGCTCGGGAACGGGAACACCTTGGCCTGCTCGCCGACCTTCGCCTTGGTCTGCGCGATGTTCACCTGCACGAAGTCACCCTCGTACACCATGGCCGACTTCGGCTGCTCACCACCGGTGAAGGTGTTGCCGACGGAGTCCGTGAACGACGTCTGCAGCGCGCCGGAGCGGCCGCCCGCGAGCCAGTCGTCCTTGCCCCAGATCTGCGCCAGCGTGGTCAGGGCCTCCTTCACCGAGGGGTCCGTCCACTTGATCTCGTGCCGGGCGAGCTGGTCGTACTTCTCCGGGCCGGCCTGCGAGAGGTACACGTTCTCGAACCAGTCGGTCAGCGGCCAGCCGTCCGCGCCCGCCACGGAGAACGGGGTGACGCCGGAGTCGTACACCGTCCGCGCGGTCTTCAGCAGGTCGTCCCACGTCTTCGGCTCACTCGCCCCGGCGTTCTCCAGGACCGTGGCGTTGTACCAGACCAGCGACTTGTTGGCGGCCTTGTAGTACACGCCGTACTGCTTGCCGCCGACCTTGCCTATGTCCTGCCAGCCCTGCGAGTAGTTCTTCGTCAGCTCCGCGAGCGCCTTGTCGCCGAGCGGCTTGGCCCAGCCCTTGTCCACGGCCTGCTTGATCGCGCCGGGCTGCGGCAGCATCGCCACGTCCGGCGGGGCGCCGCCCGCGATCTTCGACCCGAGGAAATTGATGATCGGGTCCTGCGCGGGCACGAAGGTGACCTTCGCGCCGGTACGTTTCTCGAACTCCGCCAGGACCTTCTTGAAGTTGGCCTGCTCCGGGCCCGTCCACACGGCCGCGACCTCCAGGGTCGTGCCGTTCAGCCGGGGAAGGCTCACCCCGGAGTCCGTGGCGGGCGCGGTGCCGCGGGCGTCGCCGCCGGTGTCGTCGTCGTTGTCGCCGCCGCACGCGGTGAGCGAGAGCGCCAGCGCCCCCGCCGCCAGGACCGCCGCGGTCCGCACGGTCCGGCTCCTGTGGATGGTGTTGCTCGTCCTGCGCATCACTGCCCCGTTCTTCGTGCCTCGTCGAACGTTCGAGCGCTGTCCCGTGGGCTCTGGTCTACGCCGGGCACGGAAGGTCGGCAAGTGCGCGTGCCCTGTCAACCCGGGGATCGTGACCGCCTCGTGACGGGGCGTCGGAAAACGGGCGGTGCGAAGTCCCGGACGGCGGGTCCCGGTGCGGACCGGTGCCCCCGGGTGATGAGTGACCCCGCGACGGCCGTGCCGACGGGGCGGTGGGGCGGGGCCGCCGGCCGACTCGGTCAGCCGCCGACCGCCCAGCTCCGCAGCAGGCCCTCCAGGGCGTCCGCCGTGTCGTCGGACTCGGACCCGTCGTCCCGGGCCTGGGGCGCCAGCTCCACGTGCAGGAACGTGGCGTGCCGGCGTTGCGCCGACCGGCCCTGCACGTTGGTGGTGCCCTCCAGCGGGCAGCGCGCCGACCAGCCCCGGCACACGCGCAGCCCGTCCGCCTCCATGCGGTCGGCCAGCGCGGAGGCCTCGCCTACCCCACCGAGCGAGGCGCCCCCGGACAGGATGGCCTCGTAGGGGCGGTCGGACGACCTGGCGAATCCGTGGACCTGGAGGGCGGGCACGTCACGTTTCTGGAGTTCCAGGGCGACGGTGTGGAAGACGCTGTCCTCGCGGTGGGCGACGTCCGCGGAGCCGTCCCGCCCGGCCCGCCGGTGGGCACCGGCCAGGACCAGGGAGCCGCCAGGGGTGTCCTCGAGCAGCCGCAGGCCGAGCGACTCGGTGTTCTGGTCGGAGACCGGGTGGGGCACCTGCACGTTCCAGTGCACGGCCGAGTCCGCGGTGAGGTAGAGGCGGCCCCAGTGCGCGGCCCTGCCGTCGCGGGCGGCGGCGACCTCGTCGTAGCGGCGGCCGGAGCCGGTGTCGGTGAGGCGGGTCACACGCAGGCCGACGGGGTCCAGCGCGCGTTCGGCCCGGGCCGCGTCTCCGTCGAGCAGGTGACCCACGCCACGCGCGATCTGCTCGCGCTCGGAGGCGCTGGGCGGGTCGTACGGGCCGTCGGGGTGGAGCCCGGACGTGTACGTGAGGACGCGGTCGCGGAGGTCGACCAGTTCGTGGGCCCGCGGAGCCGACGGCTCCGGCTCGTCCTCCACCGCCGACTGGCATCCGGCCAGCGCCCATACCAGCCCCGCGACACAGAGAGCGAGAGTGAAACGTGATGTTCTTGTGACGGCCGAGGCGGGGGTGGCTTTACATCCTGTGTGAGCATGTCTCAGTGACATTTAGTAGGTCTTTCCGCATAGCTCGCGTGCTCATGGTCCTGGGCCTCATGGCCGGCCTGACCGCGGCCTGCGCCTCCGGTACACCGAAGGCGCAGGTCAAGCCGGGCGGACGAAGCTTCACCGTGGCCGCGGCCGGCGATGTGCTCATCCACCCCGAGCTGGTCGCCCAGGCGGCCAAGGATGCCGAAAAGACGGGCAACGGCAAGGACGGTCTGGACTTCGGACCGCTCATGGCCGGTGTGAAACCGATCATCAGCAAGGCCGACCTGGCCATCTGTCACATGGAGACACCCGTCGGTACGCCCGAGGGCCCCTTCGAGGGCTACCCCGAATTCCTCGTGCCACCGCAGATCCTGACGACCCTGAAGGATGTGGGGTACGACACCTGCTCGACGGCCTCCAATCACACGTACGACCACGGCCTCAAGGCCGTGCGGCGCACTCTGGACGCGATGGACAAGGCAGGTCTCGGGCACACCGGGTCCGCGCGGACACCGGAGGAAGCAGAACAGATCAACATCCGTGACGTCAACGGAGTCAAGGTCGCCCACCTCGCCTACTCCTGGGAGTCCTTCCTGAACCCCACCCCGGAGAAGGAGCGCTGGGCGTTCAACCGGATCGACACCCAGGACATCAAGGACGCCGAGGCCCGGGCCCGCAAGCAGGGCGCCGAGGTGGTGATCCTCTCGCTCCACTGGGGGCTGGAGCACTACAACGAGCCGAGCGTCCCCCAGCTGGAGCTGGCCGAGCGGATCACCAAGGAGACCGGCATCGACCTGGTGATCGGCCACCACGCCCACGTGGTGCAGCCCATCCAGAAGCTGAACGGCACCTGGGTCGCCTACAGCGTCGGCAACCAGGTGGCCCGGCACTCCTCGCCGACCGGGCTCACCGAGGAGGGCGCGATCGGCTGGTTCGAGTTCAGGGAGACCACCGACGGCGGCTGGGACGTCCAGGCCCGCTACCGCACCACGCTGGTCGAGATCCCGCCGGAGCTGGAGGACGGCGAGAAGGCGCCCGCGGACGCGGTCGAGGACATCCGGGTGGTGGACGTGCAGAAGGGGATCGACCACCCCGGCGACCTGCCCCGCAACCGGCTCGCCCGCTACCGGCTCGCCGAGGACCGGACCCGTGGCTTCCTCTACAACCGGGGCGCCCCCGGCGGAGACGGACTGGAGCGGCTCTCGCTGGGCGCGTGACGAACAGCACAGCCGTGGCGTACGAGCACAACCCTCGCCCGCCTCGGCAGTCATGGAAGACGGAAACGGCCGGCACGGCCGCGCACACGACGGCCTCTACGCGTGCTGAGCGTACGAAGAGGCGAAGGACTCACCGGTGACTTCAACCGAAGGCGGCGCACGCCCCGTGCGCAGAGGACGGCGGCGTGCCCGCAGACGCGCGGACATGCCGCTGCTGGGCGGCATACGGCCCCCGATCGCGCTGCTGTGCGTGCTGATCCTGGCCCTGGCCGGACTGACCGCCAAGGTGCTGGGCCCCACGGGCGAGCAGGTGGTGCCCGAGGCGGTGCTGTCCTCGCAGCGCTACTTCGCGGAGGACGGCGCCATCGCCCTGCGGGCCTCGATCGACGAGCGGGTCACCGACCTCGAGCGCACCGCGGCCACGCTGAACGCGGGCAAGCCCGTCGAGCCGGAGCGCATCCTGTCCGACCTGGGCACCACGTACCAGAAGTGGACCGGGACCACGATCGTGGACCTGGAGAGCGGGAAGGTGCTCGCCGCCCGCGGCGAAACCATCCCCATCGGCTGGCTGGACGAGGACGTCCTCACCGGTGACCACGCCCTGACCCCCCGTATGGTCCGCCTGGCCACCGGCGACGTACGGCTGATGACCATGGCGGTCCTCGAGGGGAAGGACCGGTCGCAGCACCTGCTCATCGCCTCCAACAGCCTGTCCGTGCCCGCCATCAACCTGGGCCCGTTCCGCTCCATGGCGGTCGTGGCCAGGGGCGGCGAGATCCTCGCCACGGCCGGCTTCGAACGGGCCGAGGCGCTCAACTCGGACCAGGAACGCAAGGAACTCTCCTTCCTTCACCAGCAGATGAGCCGGCTCGGCGAGCAGGCGGCGAAGAAGACCGAGCAGGACCCCGTCAGCGCCAGGGAGCCCGGCTCCCGCGGCTACCCCGGGGTCAGCGGAACACTGGTCGGCGACGACTACAACGGCCGTGTCGCCACGGTCGGCTACGCCTCCCTCGCCTCCTCCGACCCGGAGGAGAAGCGAAGCGTCGGCGCCGGACTCGGCCTCACGGTCGTCGCCCTGCTGCCGGTGGTGCAGCAGCAGGCCGACGGGCAGGAGCGGGGCCTGTACGGACTCGTGGCGGCCGGTCTCCTGGTGCTGCTCGGACTGCTGGCCGCGGCCGTGCTGTGGATGGCCGTGCAACGGCCCCTGCTGCGGCTGTTCCTGGAGTCCCGCCGACTGGCCCGGGGCGACCTGACGCGGTCCGTCACCGCGTCCGGCTGGGGCGAGGCGGCCCGGATCGGCGCGGCCCTGGAGCGGCTGCGCGGCCGGCTGAGCGGCTCCGAGGAGACCGCCGCCCCCGGCCGCAGGAGCCGCATAGGTCTGCGGGTCCCGCTGGCCCTGACCGCCGCCCTGCTCCTGCTGTGGTGCGTACCGGTCGGCCTGCTGCTCAACCGCACGGACGCCTCCGTCAGCGTGCCCGCCACCATGGTCAACGACCAGCGGGACCGCACCGACCTGATCGCCGACCGGGTCCGGCGCGCGCTCAACGAGGCGCAGGCCGACCTCGTCTCCACCACCCGCCTGATCGACGCGGAGGACCCCGGCGCCGCGACCAAGGTGCTGGAGGACGCCCTGAGCCGGCACGCCCGGTACGACGCCCTGTACGTCGTCGACGAGGACGGCCGGGTGGTCGCCCGGTCCGGCGGCGACCCGCACGCGTGGAACCGGGACGGCGACGAGGACGGGAACCGGGCGCTGATCCGGGTCGTGCGGGGCGGCAAGAAGCCGGTGGTCCAGGCATCGGCCGCGGTGCCGGGCCACAAGGGCACGACCCTGGT
Organism: Streptomyces sp. bgisy159; assembly: GCF_057707805.1. Classification (NCBI taxonomy): domain Bacteria; kingdom Bacillati; phylum Actinomycetota; class Actinomycetes; order Kitasatosporales; family Streptomycetaceae; genus Streptomyces; species Streptomyces sp. bgisy159. The sequence continues at coordinate 50,128 of NZ_JBYIQX010000018.1, forward strand.
CGGCGAGGTGCGGGTGGAGTTCCTCAACTCGCTGCTGAAGCGGCCCGGCCTGGGAGAGGTCCGCGTGGTCGACTCCCAGGCGAGGACCATCGCCGCCAGCGACGGCTTCCTCGCGTTCGAGGGGCTCCCGCGCGACGCACTGACCGACCTGGTCACCGCGGGCAACCTGCGGGTCGGCCAGGGGCCGGTGGAGAACGGCCTGCTGATCCGCGAGGGGGGCTCGGTCACCGTCGCCGCGGCGGCTCCGTTCTCCGGCGGCGGCGTGGCGGCGGACATCGGCTGGTCGCTGGTGAGCTGGCAGAACGCCGAGCACTTCGAGATCACCCCCTACGAGCGCGAGGACCGCAGCGTGCTCGCCGGGCTGCTCGGGCTCGCGGCCATCGTCGTCTGCCTGGGCTGGATCCACCTGGTGGTCGTCCGGCCGCTGCGCGCCCTCGCGGCCTCCGCCGAGCAGCTCGCCGACGGCGACCTCAAGACCGTGCTCTACCCCCGCTACCACGACGAGGTGGGGGCCGTGGTCCGCAGCCTCGAACTGATCCGCCAGCAGTTGCAGGCCCGCAGACAGAACCAGGCGCGACAGCAGGCCGAACCCCGGTCCGTCGCCGGAGGAAGGTGACCCGTAGTGCTCTACCTCTACTTCGTGCTGCTGATCGGCGGGGTGTCCCTGCTGGTCGCCGGCATCGTGGAGCAGCGCAGGCACTACGCCGCCCTGCACGCCATACCCTCCCGGGTGCTGGTCAACGGCATCCGCGGCAAGTCCTCCATCACCCGGTTGTGCGCGGGCGCCCTGCGCGGCGGCGACCTGGTCACCGTGGCGAAGACGACGGGCACCGCAGCGCGGTTCATCCACCCCGACGCCACCGAGGAGCCGGTCTACCGCAAGTTCGGCATCGCCAACGTGGTGGAGCAGATCGGCATCGTCCGCCGGGCCGCCGCCTACCGCCCCGACGCGCTGGTCATCGAGTGCATGGCCGTCATGCCGGCCCTCCAGGAGGTCAACCAGAGCAAGCTGATCCGCTCCACGATCGGCGTGCTGTGCAACGTCCGCGAGGACCACCTCGCCGAGATGGGGCCGACCCTGGACGACGTGGCGCGCTCGCTGTGCCGCTCGATGCCGGAGGACGGCATCTGCGTGACGGCGGAGAAGGAACGTTTCCACATCCTCCAGGAGGAGGCGGACGCCCGTAACTGCCGGCTGATCTACGCCGACCCGGAGACCGTCACCGACGAGGAACTGCGCGGGTTCAGCTGGTTCACCTTCAAGGAGAACGTGGCGATCGCGCTGGTCGTCGCCGAACTGCTCGGCGTGGAGCGGCAGGTCGCCCTGCAGGGAATGTACGACGCTCCGCCGGACCCCGGTGTGCTGTCCGTGGAGCGCTACGTCACCCCGGCGGGCAGGCGGCTCGCCTTCGCCAACGTGTTCGCGGCGAACGACCCCGAGTCCACGCTGATGAACATCAACCAGCTCCTGGACCTCGGCGCGATCCGCCGTCCCGTGAACGTGGTGATCAACTGCCGCCCGGACCGGGTGGAGCGCAACGGCCAGATGGGCGAGATCATCCCCGACCTCCGGCCGGACAACGTCTTCGTCATCGGACACCCTTCGAAGAGCGCCATCGACGCCATTCCCGCCGAGTGGCGCAACCGCGCGGTCGACCTCGGGGGCGAGCGGCGCTCGGCGGACGAGTTCATGCCCGCGATGCTCGACCGGATGTCCGACGGCTCCTCCCTGGTCGCCGTCGGCAACATCCACGGACAGGGCGAGGAACTCCTGGAGTACCTCGCCGAGCTCCCGGCCGACGACACCGACCCGGAGCCCGTGCCGGCCGAGGCCGCGGCGGCCCCGGCGCGGCCCCAGCGCCTGGACCCCTACGCCTCGTACCCCACGGCCTACGAGGAGCGCTACCAGGCCTCGCAGACCCAGGAGATCCCGGTGATCCGGATCCCGGCCCAGCCGGCGCACGGTTACCACCCGGACGTGCCGGGGACCTACGGCGACGGCGCGCAGGCGTACGCCGGCACCCCGGCGCAGGCCGGCCCGCACCCCATGACCCGGGGGCAGGCCCCGGACGGCGCCTCCCCGGACCGGGCGGCGTACGGGACGACGGGGCACGCCGGAACCGGCGCTTTCCCGGAGCGGGCCGGATACGACAGGGCCTCGGACGGGTCTGCCCACGGCATGTACACCGAGTCGGTCGCGCAGGGCACGGGCCCGGAGCGGGCCGCGTACACCACGGCCCCGGAACGGTCCGCCCACGGCTCGCCCGCCGAGCCGGCCGGAAGCGGCGAGGTCCCGGAGCGGTCCGCGTATGCAGAGGGCACGGACCGTTTCGCCCGAGGCGAGGCCTCGGAGCCGCCCGCGTACGGCGAGGTCCCGGAGCGGCCCCACGGCCACGGGCTGCGCCCCGCCGGGGAACCCTCGTCCACGGGCGGCGGCTCGTGGTTCACCGCCGAACAGCCTGCCGCGGGCCGCCGGCGGCAGGCACCGGAGAGGTTCGCCGACGACGACCGAGGCGGCCCGCCGCATGCCTGACACCCGCGCGGCTGCCGGGGCCGTGCCGGCCGAAGCCGGCTGCCCCCCGCCCCGACCCCGCACTCGCATCCCCGCCCGGAGAATCCGTTGACCACCGCCGCCCTGACCCCCGAGATGGCCGCCCTGGGCATCGCCATAGGCCTGTTCTTCTCACTGCTGTGCTACCTCACCACCAACCTGTCGCCCGGAGGCATGATCACTCCCGGCTGGCTGGCGCTCACGTTGATCGAGGACGTCCAGCGTGCGGCCATGGTCGTCGGTGTCACCGCTCTGACCTACGGCGGCACGAAGATCATGCAGCGGTTGGTGATCCTCTACGGCAAGCGGCTGTTCGCCGCCGTGGTGCTGCTGGGCGTGCTGCTGCAGGCCACGGTGATGATCGTGCTCTCCCTCGAGTTCCCGCTGATGTACGGCAACCAGACCCTCGGCTTCATCGTGCCGGGCCTGATCGCCTACCAGATGGTGCGCCAGCCCAAGGGCGCCACCTTGCTGGCCACCGGAACCGTCTCCCTCATGGCCTACATCGTCGTCGCGGCCGGCCTGCTGCTCGGCGTCATGCCGACCGTCTGAGAACCCAGGAGCAAACGATGGCAGGGAAGAAGAAGACGCGTCCCCTCGTCGGCGCACTGGTGCTGCTCGCGCTCGTGGGGACCTCCGGCTACCTCACCATGGAGCTGCGCAAGCAGGAGGACCCGGGGATCACCGAGGTGCGCAACGTCGGCATCCTCAAGGGCGGCTCCAGCGCCTCCGCGGACACCGGCGAGGAGACCTGGTCCCGGCTGCAGAACCCGGCGCGTTCCGTGCTGCGCGGCGCCGACGGCCGGATCAAGGGCGTGTTCACCGACGGTGCGCTGACCGCGACGCTGACCGGTCCGGCGCGCACCTTCCAGGAGCCCGCCTCGACCGCTTCCAAGGTGTCCACCACCGACTGGGTGCGGCTGATGCCCGAACCGTGGTCCAAGGGCGCGGAGAAGGAGAAGTGGTTCAAGGACTGGTACGCCGAGTACGCGACGAGCGAGAAGGACGACATCTTCGCCTTCGCGTTCGACTACGTGGCCGGCGCCCCGGAGAAGAAGGACAAGCAGGGCGTCGTCTACGCCGGTGACGCGAAGTTCGGTCCCCTGAACCCCAACGGCTCCGCAGGCAACGACCTGCGCCTGGAGCAGTCCGACTTCTACGACTACCTCGGCGTCCCGTACCCCTTCCGGGACGGCGTCGTGGGACGGCCGGAGAGCATGCGGGCCCGGTCCATCGACTGCTCCGGGTTCATCCGCATGGTGTGGGGCTACCGCGCCCGCTACCCGCTCATGTCCTCGGACGAGTCCGGCGACGGCCTGCCCCGTACCGCCAACGGCATGGCCCGCTCCGGCGAGGGCGTGGACGTACTGCCGCTGACCGGCATCTCGGCGAAGGACCGCCCGTCCGCGATCGACCAGCTGCAGCCGGGCGACCTCGTCTTCTTCAAGCTGGACACGCGCACGGGCGAGCGCCTCGACCACGTCGGCATGGTCCTCGGGCACGACACGGAGGGCCACCTGATCTTCGTGTCCAGCCGCGAGGAGGTCGACGGGCCGACCATCGGCGACATCGGCGGAGTCTCCCGGCTGGACGGCAACGGCTACTACGCGAAGACGCTGCGCAGCGCCAAGCGGCTGTGAGCCCGTTCTCCGACCGGCCGTGAGCCCGTTCTCCGACCGGCCGTGAGCCCGTTCTCCGACCGGCCGTGAGCCCGTTCTCCGACCGGCCGTGAGCCCGTTCTCCTCCGGACTCCGGGACAGGAACCGGCGGAGTCAGCGGAGCAGGGGAGGCACCAGGGCCGCCGACACCTCCCGCGCGGCCCGCTCCAGCGCGCTCGCCAGCAGGGCCAGGTCGGTCGGCCCGTTGCCCAGCTCGCGCACCGGGCGGCGGGCCGGCGGGTCGCCCATGCGGTGCCACTCCAGCGGGACCACCGTGGGGCGCAGGGTGGCCGTGCGGGGGATACGGCCGGTGACCCGGCCGCCCTGGAAGCCGGTGACGCCGCCGTCCGGTCCCGTCAGCCGCCCTCGGCCGGGCGAGGGCTGGTCCGGGCCCCCGGGGGCGGGCGCGTCGAGCGCGACCCGCAGCGTCGCCCGGCGGGCCGGCTCCCACTCCGCCGTACGGCCGCCCGGCCCGGCCGCCGCCACCAGGTGCACGCCGAGCCGCGCGCCCTCGCGGGCCACCGCCTCCAGCGCCCGGGTCACCGAGCCCGCGGCCGGGCGGCCGGGCGAGCCCAGCGCCGGACTCAGCAGCGCGTCCAGGTCGTCGACCACGACCACCAGCCGGGGCAGCGCGGGCGCCGCCTCGGCCCGCTGCCGGGCCGCCGCGCCGGGCCGCAGCCGCAGGGTGGAACTGGGTGGCGAGTCGAGGTCGGCGGCACCGGCCGGACCCGTGCCGTCGGCGGCGGGCCGGGTGCCGGTCGGTCCCGCGGCGTGCGGGGCGCGCTGTGCGCCGATCCGCCCGGACACCTCGCGGTGCCGGTGCCACTCCGTGAAGTCGGCCCGCCCCAGCAACTCGGCCCGCCGCTTCAGCTCGGCGCTCAGCGCCTGCGCGAACTCCCGCATCCGCACCGGGTCGTTGGCCGTCAGGCGCGTCGTCACATGCGGTACGTCCGTACAGACCCCGAGGCCGTCGCCGTGCCCCGCGCCGCCCTTGCCGACGCCGTCCCGGCCGTCCACCAGGACCATCGCCAGCCGGTCCGGCCGCTCGGCGGCGGCCAGCGACGCGACGAGCGCCCGCAGCAGTTCCGTACGGCCGCTGCCGGGCGGGCCCTCGATCAGCAGGTGCGGTCCGTCGGCGGCGAGGTCCACCGCGACCGGGCCGCGCGGACCGGCGCCGAGCACGGCCGTCGCCCTGCCGCCGAGCGCCCGGGCGTCGTCGGCGGCGTCCGCCCAGCGCGCCATCAGCGACGCCGGGGTGGCCCGGGCCAGGCCCAGCTCGTCCAGCAGCCGGGCCGCCGGGGGCAGCGGCGCCGACACCCGAGGGCGCCGCTCGCCGCCCGCGCCGTCCGGTCGCAGCGGGGCCAGCGCCCGCGCGAACCGTTCCGCCCAAGCGGCCGACACCGCGTCCACCGAGCCGAGCGTGCCGTGGCCCACCGGTCCGGCCGGCTGCCCCGGCGACCCGCCGCGGGCGACCCGCAGCAGCCGCAGCGCCGTCGCCACGTCCCCGCTGAGCAGCGCCACCGCGCCGCACTCCCGGAACACGGGCACGGCCGCACAGGCGGCCTCGTAGGTCTCCGACACCGGGGAGGCGGCGGACGCGGACGGGGTCTCGGCCAGACACACGACGTGGATCCCGGCCCGGGGACCGTCCAGCGCGAGCCGCGCCACGGCCGAACGCAGCGCGGACGTGCCGGGGTCGCCGTCCACCACGAGCACGGCGTACGGGCCCGGGGTGTCGTCGGCGGGCGCGTGGTGGGCGGTTGGGTGGTGCGGGCTGGCAGCCGACGCCGCCGGCCCCGCCGGTGCGCCCTCCGTGTGCCCCTCGGACGGGCGGTGGGCGTCGGACGCGGACGGCCGGGACGGCCGGTCCGCGAGCCGCCGCAGCAGTTCGTCGGTGCGCGCGGCGGCCTGTTCGCGGTCGTAGGAGAGGAGCAGGCGGCAGTCCTGGCCGTGGCCGGGCCGCAGATGCGGGAGCCAGCCGAGCCAGCCCCACTCCGCGGTGCGCTCCTCCACGGGGCGCGCGGGGTCCGAGCTGAGCAGCACGATCTCCAGGGTGTCCGGGGAGTGCAGCGCGGCGAGCTGCGCCAGCACCGCGCGGGCCAGCCCCGACAGCCGCTCGCGCGGCCCGGCCAGACCCAGGGAGCCGACTTCGCGCAGGCCCGCCGTCACCGGCACCGCGGGCAGCAGTCCCGAACCGTCGGGCGCGGGCCGGTCGGCCGCGCCGAGCCGCACGGTCAGCGCCTCCGGGTGACCGGGGGCGCGCTCCCACAGCCGGGGGCCCGGGCCGAGCGCCGTCAGCAGCAGGCCCGCCAGGTCGGGCCAGGTCTCGGGCAGGGCGGCGGCCGTCGTGGCGGGTTCGGTGGCTGCCGGGGCGACGGCGTCGCCGTACGCGGCCGCGCCCTCGGCGTGGTCCGGTGCGCCGGGCCGCCCGCCCGACCGTCCGCCGGCCAGCCGCCGCGCCCACGCGGACAGACCGCCGCGCCTGCGGGCGGGGGCCGCCTCGGCGCCGTCCTGCGGATGGGCGCCCCGGGCACCGTCGGAGGACACGGCGAACGGACCCGGCCCGGAACGGCCCCCGTGGGTGTCGCCCGGGGCGGCGGGGGCGGGGCGGGACTCGACGGCGGCCTGGGGGAGGGGACCGGCCGTGGACGTGGGGGCCGACGCGGCGGCGGGGGTGGGGGCGGGGCGGTCTGCCGAGCCGTTGCCGAGCTGCCGGGGGAGGCGGGGGTCGCGAGGGAGGCGGGGGTCCCCGGGGAGCGGGAGCTCCGTCACGGGGGCGTGCGCCGCAGGGGCGCCGTTCTTCGCGACGGGGTGGCTCTCGGCGGTGGTGCGGCTGCGCGGGGCGGGGTGGTGCGCCCCGCTGGGCTGGTCGGCGTCGGGGCGCCCCGGCCACCCTCGGGCGCCACCACCGCGGTCGTCGGAGCCGACGGTACGGCCCGAGCCGTCGGTGCGCTCGGAGCCGGTGGTGGGATTGGAGTAGGCGGTGGGACCCGTGTAGGCGGCGCGGTCGGCCGGGGCGCAGCGGTCACCGTCGGTGCGGTCGCCCGGGGCGTGGCGGTCACCGTCGGCGGGGTGGTGCGCGCCGGGCCCGCCGTTCTCGATGGACGGGGCGAGGCCCTGACCGGGGACTCGGCTCGCTTCCGGGGCGTGGGGCGGCCGGTCGCCCCTGGGCGCCCCGGGGACCTGCGGCGCCCGCGAGGCGTCCCAGTGCACCGTGCCGCGGGCATGACCGGTCGGCCCCGAGGGGCCACCCCGCCCGCCGGACGCGGCCGGGGCGGCCCCCGCCGCGTCGGCGCCCCGCGCCCTGCCGCCGTCACCGGCCCCCGTCGTGCCGCCGGGACGCGCGCCTGTCGGCGTACCGCCGGTGTCCGTGCCCGTCGCCGTGCCGCCGGGACGTCCGCCGGCCGGCGCGCCCGCGCTGCCGGAACCCGTCGCCGTACCGCCGGGGCGCGTACCCGCCGCCGTACCCCCGAGGTCCGCCTCGGCCCGCGTACCGCGGCCGCCGGGGCAGGCCCCGGTGCCGGCACCAGGGGCGCTCGCCCCCGCAGCCGTACCGTCGTTCCCCGCCGTAACGCCGTCCCCTGCCGTAACGCCGTCGCTCGCCGCGCCGCAGGGCACGCGTATGTGCCCCTCGCCGTCCGGGGCCGTCGGCACGCGGGCCTCCGGGCCGCCGGGGGAGGCCAGCCGCAGGGTCGATTCGCCGATCCGCAGGAGCGCGCCCGGCGGGAAGGGACGCGGGCGGTCGCGGACGGGGGTGCCGTCCAGGGTGGTGCCGTTGGTGGAGCCGAGGTCCACGACCGTGACCCGGCCGTCGGCGGCGAGGGTGACCGCGCAGTGCAGCCGGGAGACGTCGGGGTCGTCGAGCGGGACGTCGGCGTCGGCGGAGCGGCCGACCCGGACCTGCCCGCCGTGCAGCAGGTGGACCCCGCCCGCGTCCGGCCCCGCGACCACGTGGAGGCGGGCCGGGGCGTCGTCGACCTCGGGATGCGGCTCGGGGTCGGCGGGCGTGCCCAGGGACAGCACGGCGCCGTCGGTCAGCGGGGGCTCGCCGAGTGTGGCGCGCCGGGTGTCCAGCCGTTCCGCCCCCGCGTACAGCACCACCGCGCCGCCGCCGGACCCCTCGCCGCCGGCCGCCGCGGCGAGCGCCGTCGCCACCGCCGCCAGGGCCGTGCCCGCGGGCGCCGTCACGAGCACGTCCCGGCGCACTGCACGCCCCCGGGCCCGGTCCCCGGGCGGGCCCTGCGGGTCTACGACGGTCAGCCGGATCTGCATCGCCGTCAGCGGTCCCTTCTGCGCGGGCGGCGCGGAACTCCCCCCACCCCGCACGAGCACGTCGGCCAGTACTCCCCTACCCCCCGCATCCTCGCACCTGTCACCGACAATGCGCCCGCCGTCCGGTGACAAGTGATCTTGATTGGTCGGCTCTGCCCGTAAAAGTGCCTGACCGGGACCGCCCGGGTGATCGCTCAGGACCGGTGTTGAGATCGGTCACGTCCGTATCGGGCAACCGGCGGACCGACCCGAGCGTCTTTCCTCCGAACATGCCCGGGAGGCGGTTCGAACGTGAACGGGGGACGGTACGTAAGACGCACAGAATGACGACAGGCCGGTACGACGGTCTCCGGCACTACAGTGGTTCGGAACGTAGGGCAAGCAGCAGGGAGCGCATGACGTGCGGCCGGTAGGGAGCAAGTACCTCCTTGAGGAACCGCTGGGGCGCGGCGCCACGGGGACGGTGTGGCGAGGACGTCAGCGCGAGACGGCGGGCGACGAGGCGGCCGTCGCGGGCCGGCCCGGCGAGACCGTCGCGATCAAGGTCCTCAAGGAGGAGCTGGCCGGCGACCCCGACGTCGTGATGCGCTTCCTGCGGGAGCGCTCCGTGCTGCTCCGGCTGACCCACCCCAACATCGTCCGAGTGCGCGACCTGGTCGTCGAGGGTGACCTGCTGGCGCTGGTCATGGACCTCGTCGACGGCCCCGACCTGCACCGCTACCTGCGGGAGAACGGCCCCTTCACCCCGGTCGCCGCCGCCCTGCTCACCGCCCAGATCGCCGACGCGCTCGCCGCAAGCCACACCGACGGCGTCGTCCACCGCGACCTGAAGCCCGCCAACGTGCTGCTCCAGCAGCAGGGCGACCAGCTCCACCCCCTGCTGACCGACTTCGGCATCGCGCGCCTCGCCGACTCCCCGGGACTGACCCGCACCAGCGAGTTCGTCGGCACGCCCGCGTACGTCGCGCCGGAGTCCGCCGAGGGCCGCCCGCAGACCTCGGCGGTCGACGTCTACGGCGCCGGAATCCTGCTGTACGAGCTGGTCACCGGCCGTCCGCCGTTCTCCGGCGGCTCGGCCCTGGAGGTCCTGCACCAGCACCTGAGCGCCGAGCCCCGCCGCCCCTCCACGGTGCCCGACCCGCTGTGGACGGTGATCGAGCGCTGCCTGCGCAAGAACCCCGACGAGCGGCCCAGCGCGGTCAGCCTCGCGCGCGGGCTGCGCATCGTCGCCGAGGGCGTCGGCGTGCACGCCAACCCCATGCAGATCGCCGCCGCCGAGGGTGTGGGCCACGTCCTCGCCCCCGACCCGGCCCCGACCGCCGTCCCCGGCTCGGGCAGCGGCGCCGACGCCACCCAGGTGCTGCCGCACGGCTCGGCGGCGGGAGCGGGCGGACCGCAGGGGGCGTACGACCCGAACGCCGCGACCAGCGTGCTCCCGCACACCTCCGGCGGCCCCGGCGGGGCCGATCCGACGGCCGTCATGCCGCCCGTGCCGCCGCACCGGCCCGGCGGACAGCAGGACCAGTACGGCCAGGACCCGTACGGGCAGCAGGGCGGGGAGCCGGAGCAGCCGCACCCCTGGCAGACCCAGCTGCGTGCCGCCCGGGACCGCAACGAGCAGACCCAGATCCAGTACCTGGACCCGGACGAGGACCCCCTGCGCCGCCGACGCCCCCAGCGGCAGGTCGCCCGGCCGCAGCAGCCGCCCCAGGGCGGCTACGGCTATCCGCAGCAGGCCCCGCAGCGGCAGCCCCAGCGGCAGCAGTACGCGCCCCCCGAGCACCAGCAGCCGCACCAGCAGCCCCAGCGGTACGCGCCGCCGCCCGCTCCGGAGCCCCGGCCCCGCCAGGCGCAGCGCCCCGCCCCCGAGCCCCGGGAGCCGCGCGCGCCCCGGCAGCGCGGCGCCAACCCCATGAAGATCCCGGGGCTGGGCTGCCTGAAGGGCTGCCTGTTCTCGATCGTCATCATGGTCGTGGCCGGCTGGATGATCTGGGAGTTCACCCCGCTGCAGGACTGGATCGGCACGGGCAAGGGCTACTGGGAGCAGCTCGGCGACTGGTTCACCACCGTGACCGGCTGGATCGAGGACCTGGGCAGCAGCGTCTCCGACGGCGGCGGCGCGAGCACGGGGACGGGCTGACCAGCCCTCACCCGGGGTTCGATCCCGGCGAGTTTGCGGATTTGTCGACATCTGACGGGTGATTTACGTCCCCGCGGTGAAGGTTGGCTCGTCCGACGCGTACTTTTAACGACAACACGCGTCGGTAGGAGCAGCCTTGGCACGGAAGATCGGCAGCCGGTACACCGCCCACCAGATCCTCGGGCGGGGCAGCGCCGGCACGGTGTGGCTGGGCGAGGGCCCCGAGGGTCCCGTCGCCATCAAGCTGCTGCGGGAGGACCTCGCGTCCGACGAGGAGCTGGTGGGCCGCTTCGTGCAGGAGCGCACCGCGCTGCTCGGCCTGGACCACCCGAACGTCGTCTCCGTGCGCGACCTCGTCGTCGACGGCAACGACCTGGCGCTGATCATGGACCTGGTCCGGGGCACCGACCTGCGCACCCGCCTGGACCGCGACCGGCGCCTGGCCCCGGAGGCCGCCGTCGCGATCGCGGCCGACGTCGCGGAGGCCCTGGCCGCCGCGCACGCCGCGGGCGTCGTCCACCGCGACGTCAAGCCGGAGAACATCCTGCTGGACATGCAGGGCCCGCTCGGCCCCGGCGGCTCGCACCACGCCCTGCTGACGGACTTCGGCGTGGCGAAGCTCATCGACATCCCGAAGCGGACCCGCACCACCAAGATCATCGGCACGCCGGACTACCTCGCCCCGGAGATCGTCGAGGGCCTGCCGCCGCGCGCCGCCGTCGACATCTACGCCCTCGCGACCGTCCTCTACGAGCTGCTGGCAGGCTTCACCCCCTTCGGCGGCGGCCACCCCGGCGCCGTGCTGCGCCGCCACGTCACCGAGTCCGTCGCGCCCCTCCCCGGCATCCCCGACGAGCTGTGGCAACTGGTGATCCAGTGCCTCGCCAAGGCCCCCGCCTCCCGCCTGCGCGCCTCCGAACTGGCGGCCCGCCTGCGCGAACTCCTCCCCCTGCTGGCCGGCATCCCCCCGCTGGACGTCGACGAACCGGACCCCGAGGCCGACGACGACTCCGAGGACCCGGACCGCACCGCCGCACCCACACCCCCCTCCGCCCCCCGGGCACGCCGCGGCGCCGTCCCCCTCGTCCCCGGCGCCCGGCCGGACTCCAACCGCGACACCCACACCTCGATGCGGGTCCCGGCCCCCGACGAACTCGCCGGCGGCGCCCACGGCACCGCCCGCGTCCCCCGCCCCACCGGCGCCCCCCGCCCCGGCTCGGCCCGCGCCCGCGCCGCGGCCCGCCGTCGCCGGATCACCCTGACCGTGGCGGGCACCGCCCTGGCGGCGGCCCTGGGGGTGGGGGCCTGGCTGGCCACCTCGGACGACGGCTCCACCGACCAGCCCGAGAACGGGACGACCACTTCGGCCCCGGCACGGCCGTAGCGTGCGGCGCGTTGTTCCCCCTCGTCCCCGGCGTCGCCCTCGCAGCGGCCTTGGGGACGAGGGCGTGGCTGGCCCCTTCATGGACGACGCTTCCGACGACTCTCCACCGGCCCCCGCCACGACATCGGTCCCGGCCGCGCCGTAGCGGCCCTGGCGACGCTCAGTCACCTCACCGGGCCGACCGGCGTGAAAAACCCTTGCCCGCACTCGAACGTGTGTGCGTACGATGATCGCTGCGCTCGGCGGAGGAGCCTGACCACTCCCGCTGACGAGCGCGTCACCGGCGACCGGGGGAACACCGTCGCCAAGGGGGAATGCGTTGTCATGCCGTCACACCGATCAGCCCTGAGCCGGCCTGGATCCGGCCAGGCGCTGCTGACGTCTGCTCTTCCCACTCAAGGCCACAGGCAGTTCCCAAACGCTTCGTCGGGTTCAACACCCGTGTGCCAACGAAGGAAGGGGAGTCCTGTTGCGTCCGAAGCCGTGGCCGAGCAGGTCACGTTCACGAAGGCCTCAAGTCCTCACGTCTCTTGTCTCGTCCACCGTGGCCGTAGCGGTCCTGAGTACCTTGGCGGTCCAGTCCGGACCACGGGAAGGAAACTCGCAGGACGCCACTGTTCCGGTGGCGGACAGCTACGACGGCTACGACGTCAAGGCGGCCGAACAGCTCCGTCTGGACCAGTGCACGGCCGTCGACGCCATCCGCAAGGGCGGACCCAACCTGTCGGCTCTGGGCCGGAACGCCGTCGCGCTTCCGGCCAACCAGCTCCACGAGGCCCTCGGCTGGGACCCGTTCGACGGCGACAGCCCGATACACAGGGCCTTCGACGCGGATGACGACGCCAACTCGGCCTGGCTCAAGAAAATCAATGACACCTCGTACGACATCTCCAGCTCCGTCACCGGACTCGACGACTACCCCGGTGCCCCCGAGGGCGGAGACGAGACCTTCGACCGGATCGGTCTCCTGCCGTGGCTGTACCAGTCGTTCCTGAAGCCGGCCGACATGCTGTCCCTGTTCTACGACCCGTCGCCCCAAGCCGACCGGAAGACCAAGGACGCCGCCGTGGCGGTCGGCGACGCGCTGTACGCGTCGGGCGGGACCTCGCAGGAGCAGGCGGCGTGGAAGCTGTGGAAGAAGAACTCCGGGGAGATCGAACCGAACAAGCTTTTCGTCCCCCGGGTGTTCGCTGACGACGCCCGCATCTTCCTCGCCTCCGGAGGCTTTCCCCGCACCGCTGCTGCAACCGGCACTCCCGAGTTCCGTATCGCGGTGGAGGATCTCAAAGCCCGCTTCGCGTCCTGCAACTGGCATGACCCGATCGACCCGAACCGAGTCCTCGGCAAGGAGGTCGCTGCGGCGTCGGCGGAGTGGCAGCAGGAGATGGCCTCGCAGGCCGACCAGCGGCAGCAGATCCTCGATGCCGGCGCCACCGCTTCGAAGGCGCTGCAGGACGGTACGTTCGCTTTGGGGCAGTTGTTGGGCCAGGCATGGGTCGCCGATTACATCACTCGCTGGAAGGACTACTGGACTGAGGGCGGTCTCGGCTGGATCGGTGACGCGGACCTCGTGATCGAGGCCGCCGCCGACTCCGGGCAGTGCCTCGACGTCCAGGGCGGCAGGAGGAACAACGGCACCCCGGTGCAGCTCCACGCCTGCAACGGGTCGGCGGCTCAGAAGTGGCGGCTTTACCACCACGGCGGTGGCTTCGCCCTCTCCAACGTCAACTCCCAGAAATGCCTCGACGTCGGGGATGGCGGCAGCGCCAACGGGAACAAGGTTCAGATCTGGTCGTGCGACAGCGCGAAGGCGCCTCAGTGGGCCTTCGACGTACGCGCCGTGACCGCGTTGCGCAACGTAGACACAGGCAAGTGCCTGAATTTCGGGGCGCTGGCCGGCGGCCAGCTCGCCGAGCTCTACACCTGCAACAAGACGCAGGGACAACACCTTCGGATCGTCCCGCAGGGACACACTGGCACAGCTCCGTCGGCCGATCAGCTCTTCGGCGCCAACAGAAGACTCATCAAGGCGCGGACGAAGGCAACGGTGCACTTCGTCGCGCTGAAGAATCAGTTGGAGACGGCGAAGGAGGCTGCTGCCACTTCCGACACTGCTGTGCAGGCCGCCTACGCAATCGCCGACAGTAACGGCACGCCCCGCGGCCGGGGGCTGATCGCCGGACAGCAGAAGGCTCAGGTCACCAAGGGCACGGTCGCCGCACTGGAAGCGATGGTGAAGGCCGGCGAGACCGCCCAGGCAGCTGCCAGGGCCTCCGCCGCCGACAGCGAAGCCATCACACAGCGCGCTCGCGCGCAGGCCGCTCAAGTGCGTGCGGAGTTCCGCAGGGAGGCCGCCGAGGAGGCGGAGCGACAGGCCAAGGCCGCCCGTGACGCGGCGAAGCTGCACCGCGACAACGCCCAGAGGGACGCGGCGACGGCGAAAGCGAAGCTGAACGATGCCCTGAAGGCGGAAGCCGACGCGAAGGCGGCTGCCGCAGATGCTCACGCCAAGCGGCTCGCCGCCGAAGCGGAGGAGCAGACGGCCAGGGCCGAGAAGGAAACCGCCGCCGCCAGACAGGCGGAAGCGAACCAGCACAAGCAGAACGCCCAGGCCCAGGCGGCCAAGGCGAACGACGCGAGAGCCAAGGCAGAGGCCGCCGAGAAGACGGCCGCCGAGAAGCGTGACTCCGCGGTCAAGGCCCGCGACCACGCCCAGGCCATGCGCAACGACGCGTGGGACGCCGAGCAGAAGGCCAACGCCGCCCGCGCGAAGGCTGACGCCAAACAGGCGTACGCGGATTCACTCGACGCGGGGGAAGCGGCAGATGCCGCTCGCACGGCCGCGACCGACGCCGACAAACACGCGACCGATGCGGAGAACGCCGCCGTCACAGCGCGTTCCGAGGCGGACGCCGCCACCAGAGCCGCGGCCGAGGCGGACGCCGCCGCCACGAGGGCGGAAGCCGCGGCGAAGCGCGCACGGGCCGACGCGGACGCCGCGAACGCGGCGAAGCTCAGAGCTGATGCCGCTGTCGCGACCGCCACGTCCGCGGCCGCCGACGCGATCACGGCGTCGGAGCACGCCGCCCGGGAGGCCACGACGGCGGTGAAGCTCGCCGACGAGGCGGAGCAGCACGCCAAGGACGCGCAGAAGCAGGCCGACGGGGCCAACGCGGAAGCGGGCAAGGCCCGAGCCGCCGCCGCGAAGGCCGCCGGCTTCGCGTACAGCACCGCCCAGGCGGCGGCGGACGCGTCCACGGCAGCCGCCCAGGTAGCCAAGCCGGCTAACGACGCCATCGAGATCGGCGCTCCGTACGTGGACACCGACGCCGTCGCGGGTCTGGTCGTCCTCACAGGGCAGGGGGCGAAGACGGTCGCCGAACGGCAGCAGGCCGTCGCGCAGGCGCATGCAGCGAATGCCAAGGCCGAGGCAGAGGCGGCGCAGCACCTAGCCGACCAGGCCGCCGGTGACGCGAAGCAGGCGTACGTCCATGCGGCGACCGCAGCGAGTTACGCGGCGACTGCCCGCCAGTATGCCAAGGAAGCCCTCGCCTACTCGGCCGAGGCGGCAGGCTACGCGGCACAAGCCGCCACCAGTCTTGCCCGCGCCGTCGAGTACGACCGTCAGGCAGCAGCGGACGCCGCAGCGGCGGACAAGGCAGCCGGCCGTGCCGAGGGCTACGCCAAGGATGCCCGCGCCTCCGCCGACCAGGCCGCCCTTGATGCTGAGGCCGCCCGCACAGCGGCATCCCAGGCCGAGCAGGCGGCGAAGGACGCCCGTGCTGCGGCGGACCGTGCGGCCACCTTGGCTACCGAGGCCGAGCAGGCTGCGAAGGACGCTGACAAGTACGCCGAGCAAGCGCAGGAAGCGTACGAATCGGCATTGAAGAAGGAGGCCAACCGACAGGTCGCCACAGGAGGGGCCACGGGCGTCGGAGGCGTGTTCTATGTCCTCGACGAGGACACAGCCGAGATGGTCAACGGCAAGCAGATCGGTACATGCCCGTCCAACGCCGTCATTGTCGGTTGCGACGCCAGGTACGAATTCATTCTGGACGTCACCGCCGACTTCTATCTGTGCAGCGACGTGGCTGCTCTAGCCACGGCTGAGGGCTGCCCGAAGGCCGCCTGGACTTACCTGACCACCGAGCGGATCCGGACTGACCCCTTCGAGTGGGACCACCACTTCACGGGCCAGGACATCATCAAGGCCGGATGGCAGGCGTTCTTCGGCGACAAGCTCGGCGCCGTCCTGTTCGAGATCGTCCTTGGTGACGTCTTCGCATGCTGGCACGGCAGCAAGAAGGCGTGCGCCTGGACTGCGGCGATGTTCCTCCCCCTCGAAAAGCCGCTCGGCGCCCTCGCCGACGCTGTCAAGGCCCTCGACGCCGCCGCCAGAACAGGCATCGGCTTCGAAGACGCCTGGAAGGGCTTGCGCGCCCTCAGCCTGTCCGATGAAGCCCTTGCTGGCATCGGAACCAAGGCTCTCAGTGACCTCGAAGAGGCATGCGCGAAGGGGAGTATTCGTACTGCCGCCTTCAGCGTACGTGTCGCAGCTTCCGGTGCGCGCGTCTGCCCCAACTGGGCTCAGCTAGGAGGTCCGGGAAGATGGAGGTGGGAGAGGGAGGCAATGAAGTCTGATGCCCCAGAATTCCTGTACCAGTACGAGGTCACGGGCAAGGTCCCGTATGGTTTCGTGTACAAGGTCCCCGCAAAAACCCCGAGCGGATATGTCAAGTTCGACGGCTTCCAGAACGGAACTCTCATCGATGCCAAATACCAGGGCTTCGGCAAAATCATCGACGACAGTACCGGAAAGTTCAAACCGTTCGTAACGAAGCCGATCAACGAAATGAAGAAGCAGGTCGAAGCAGCAGGGGGTATTCCCGTCGTGTGGTATGTGGCTACACAGAGAGGTGCCACCGCTCTTCAGCATGCGGTCGCCGACCACGGGATCAAGGGGATCAAGATCGTGTACCGGCCCGCCTCATGGCAATAGGGGAACATCCGTGAGCTACCAAGTGTGGATTTACAAGTTCGTCGATGGGGCAGCAGACCCTGTCCCGGTTGACAAGGACAAGGTGCGGGAAGTCCTTGCACCGTACGATGCGGGGGTGCAGGGTCTCACGGTCGACGAGGATGGAAACCTGCAATTCTGGGTCCGTGCTGCCGACGGAAGCTCCGCCGACGTCACCACTGACGAGTACTGCGTTTCCTTCGACCGCCCAACTCGTGGCGAAAGCGGCAGCGTGACAGGCGTCTTCGGCATCGTTGCTGAAGTGGTGAACAGGCTGGGAGCCGTGATTCTCGACCTGAGTGCCGGCAGAGCCTTGTGCCGGGAGGAAGAATTGACTCATCTCCCTTCGGACATGCGGGAGGACGCCGTTGTCATAGAAATGACAGGCGAGCATGTCGAGGCGGCCCTGGTCGGATCCTCGCGCTGACTTCGCCGTTGATCACCGGAAGCCTGGTACCTCTTCCTGAGGTTCCAGCACCGCGTAGTCACCGAAGGTGCGGCGGTAGCGCAGGTGCCGTGTTTGTTGGGAGTGCCTGCGCTGCCACTCCTCCACCTGGGACGGATCGTGGTGTACGCCGGACCCGGCGCCGCAGTCCTTCTCGTCGCCGGAGACGCAGCGGGCCTCGTACTCGGGCATCGCCGCGGGGTCCTGGACGATCGAGTACGGGACGTAGCGGAAGACGCGGCGGGTCCGCGTGGCCGGGTGGGCCTGCTCCTGGTGGCGGCGGATCAGGACGTTCGCGTCCGTCACTGCGCTGGCATCGTGGCGGGCGCGGGCCTCGTCGCGCCGGGCGGCGAGTCCCGCGCACGTCTCGCAGCCGGGGGAGGGGATGGGAGGGCCGGCCGGGTCCTCCTGGCCCGTGCGGCGGTTCGCCGCCCGTACGCCGGCCCGGATCCGCTCCTCCTGCGTGGCCGGGCGGACCCGCGCCGGATCGGCCTCCCACTCCCGGCCGCCGCCGACCGGCCGCAGCATCACGTACGGGCCCGCCTGCCCGCGGTACTCCCCGACCTTCCGCGCCACCGGGTCGAAGACCTGCATACCGGGCTCGAATGCCGTCGTTTCCATCCTGGCTCCACACCTTGCCAATTACTCTGTGTATATCGAGCGTTGCTCAGTGCGGCGTCCGGTCGCAAGGGCGGACGAGTGTCATTGATCGACTGACACAGGGGGGGCGGGGCATGAGCCGACGCAACGCGGACGGGGGCGCCGGGGTCACCACGGCAGCCGTCTTCGGTGAGGTGCTGAAACATTTCCGGGAGGCTGCCGGTCTCACGCAGGGCGCGCTGGCCGCGCAGATCCCGTGCGACCGGTCCCACGTGGCCCGTATCGAGGCGGGCACTCGCGTACCGACGGACACGTTCGCCAAGCAGTGCGATGAGTTGCTGGGCACGGGCGGGGTGTTGGGGCGTCTCTGGGGGAAGATCGACTGGTATCCGGAGGTGCAGCATCCGGACTGGTTCCAGCGGCGGGCTGATATGGATGCGGAGGCGGTGGAGCTGCGTGCGTACCAAGAGCGGGTTGTCCCGGGCCTGCTGCAGACGCCTGACTATGCGTGGACGCTGTTCTCGCGTGTCTTGAGCGATGACCAGGCCGAGGTGCGCGTCCGTGCTCGGCTGAGTCGGCAGCAGCGCTTCTTGTCCGGCGACGGTCCGCTGTACGTCGTGCTGCTGGACGAGAGCTGCCTGCGCAACATGGTGGGAAGCGCAACAGTCATGTGGGACCAGTACGCACACCTGCTGGAGGCCGGGCGATGCCCCAACATCTGCATCCAAGTGGTTCCGCCGGATGCCCCGGACATCCGGCGCCCCAACGGCTCCATGTCGCTGATCACGCTGCCGAAGGGTGAGCGCTGGGTCTACTCGGAGTCGCTCGACCGTGGCCACTTCAACAACGATCCGGCCGTCTACCTGCGTCACCTCCGGGCCTATGATGTGCTCAGGGCGGACGCTCTGTCAGCCCGCGATTCCGCCGCTCTGATCAGTGACGCAATGGAGAGGTGCGAGCATCATGAACAGGCCCGGACTCGGCGCGGCGACCTGGATCAAGAGCAGCTACAGCGGGGACAACGGCGGCGACTGCATCGAAATCGCCCCCGGTATCCCCGGCGTCGTCCCCGTCCGTGACAGCAAGTGTCCCGACGGCCCGGTGCTCGTTGTTGGCCGGTCGGCATGGTTGGCGTTCGTTCGGGCCGCTCGGTGAACAGGCCCGAGCGCGGCGCGGCGACCTGGATCAAGAGCAGCTACAGCGGGGACAACGGCGGCAACTGCGTCGAAATCGCCCCCGCTATCCCCGGCGTCGTCCCCGTCCGTGACAGTAAGAATCCCGGCGGCCCGGTGCTGACCGTCAGCCGCGCGGCCTGGGTCGCGTTCGTGGCGCGTTACGGAGCGTGACCGAGGGCGACGTCGGGGCACGCCGGTTGGCGGAGCCGTTACGCTGGGAGGCGTGGCAGTCGTCGATGTATCCGAAGAGCTCAAGTCCCTCTCCTCGACCATGGAGTCGATCGAGGCCGTTCTGGACCTCGACAAGCTGAGGGCAGATATCGCCGTGCTCGAGGAGCAGGCGGCCGCGCCGTCCCTGTGGGACAACCCGGACGAGGCGCAGAAGATCACCAGCAAGCTGTCCCACCTCCAGGCCGAGGTGAGGAAGGCCGAGGCCCTGCGCTCGCGGATCGACGATCTCGCCGTGCTCTTCGAGATGGCCGAGGAGGAGGACGACCCGGACACCCGTGCCGAGGCCGAGTCCGAGCTGGCCGCCGTGAAGAAGGCGCTGGACGAGATGGAGGTCCGGACCCTGCTGAGCGGTGAGTACGACTCCCGCGAGGCGCTCGTCAACATCCGCGCCGAGGCCGGTGGCGTGGACGCCGCCGACTTCGCCGAGAAGCTGCAGCGGATGTACCTGCGGTGGGCGGAGCAGAAGGGCTACAAGACCGAGCTGATCGAGACGTCGTACGCGGAGGAGGCCGGCATCAAGTCGACCACCTTCTCCGTGCAGGTGCCGTACGCCTACGGCACGCTGTCCGTGGAGCAGGGGACGCACCGGCTCGTCCGCATCTCGCCGTTCGACAACCAGGGGCGGCGGCAGACCTCATTCGCGGGTGTCGAGGTGCTGCCCGTGGTGGAGCAGTCCGACCACGTCGAGATCGACGAGTCCGAGCTGCGCATCGACGTCTACCGGTCCTCCGGGCCGGGCGGTCAGGGCGTCAACACGACCGACTCCGCCGTGCGCATCACCCACCTGCCCACCGGCATCGTCGTCTCCTGCCAGAACGAGCGGTCGCAGATCCAGAACAAGGCCACCGCGATGAACGTCCTCCAGGCCAAGCTGCTGGAGCGGCGCCGCCAGGAGGAGCAGGCCAAGATGGACGCCCTCAAGGGCGACGGCGGCAACTCCTGGGGCAACCAGATGCGGTCGTACGTCCTGCACCCGTACCAGATGGTCAAGGACCTGCGGACCGAGTTCGAGGTCGGCAACCCCGAGGCCGTCTTCAACGGCGAGATCGACGGCTTCCTGGAGGCCGGCATTCGCTGGCGCAAGCAGCAAGAGAAGTAGCTTTGTCGACATGGCAACCGCCCCCAACTCGGGGGCGGTTGTTGTGTGTCTGGGTTTTACATCACACTCACAGGCCGGAGATCCGGCATAGTGACCGGACCTGGACATTGCGCACGCAACGGCCTTGACGATCCTTTGAAAACTCGGAAGGGTGAAGGCTGGCATGCGTATCTCTGGGGCGCATGTGAACCGGGGGGATTCGCTTCATCTCAGCTACCTCCGTTGATCACGGCCCCGAGCGCTGCCTCTTCGACGAACAGCTACTGGGGGTAGCAACCATATGACCAAGAAGACGCGGATCCGGGTCGCGCGCATCGCCGCCGGCGCCGTGATCGCCGCGGGTGCCTCGCTGACCGTGGCCGGCGTGGCCCAGGCCGTCGACGGCAACGAGGGTGGCGAGAGCGGGCTTGTCTCCACCCTGGACGGCGAAGAGCCCGGCGATGTCTGCGAGCTCTTCCCGACCAACCCTGAGTGCACGGACGACGGCGAGAACCCGGACAACCCGGGTGGTGAGAACCCCGACAACCCGGGTGGTGAGAACCCGGACAACCCCGGTGGTGAGAACCCCGACAACCCGGGCGGTGAGAACCCCGACAACCCGGGTGGTGAGAACCCGGACAACCCCGGTGGTGAGAACCCCGACAACCCGGGCGGTGAGAACCCCGACAACCCGGGTGGCGGTTCCGGCAACGGCGGCAACGGCAACGGCAACGGCAACGGCGGCAACGGCAACGGCGGCTCTGGCAACGGCGGCTCGGACAACGCCAACGGCGGCGGTTCCGGCAACGCCAGCGGCGGCTCGAACAGCAACTCCGGCGGTGGCAACTCCAACACCGACACCAACGGCGGCGGCAACGACAACTCCGCCCAGGAGGCCGGTACCTCCGCGCTGACCGACACCTCCGAGACCTCGGGCTCGGGCGGCGGCTCCTCCAACACCAACGCCCAGGGCGGTGGCAAGGAGCTCGCCGAGACCGGTGCCGGTGAGACCACCTTCCTGATCATCGGTGCCGCCACCATGATCGCCGGTGGCGTCGGCTTCCGTGTCCTCCCGCGCCTCGCCGCGGGCCGGGGTGCCGCCGCCTGACGGTCGACGTACCGTAGGCGGTCCCTTACGGGACGTAGACGCGCCTCAGTGTGAAAGACATGAAAGAAGAGGCCCGGAGCAGCCGGCTCCGGGCCTCTTCAGCGCTCTTGCGTGGCCGTGGGCGTCACACGTGCGCCAGCAGGGCCACCGCCGCCACCAGCACCGCCAGCAGCGCGATCAGGGCCATCGGGTTCAGCCCCGCGAAGAAATTCTCCTGCTGCAGCCGCTCGCGGTTCGCACGGCACACCGGGCACCGGCCCTCGCTCACGGGCGCCGCGCAGTTCGCGCACACCAACCGGTCGTACGTCATGCGCCTCGCCCTCCTCGCACCGGTTCTGCTCCGTACAACGCCGACGGAAACCCGAACGTTCCCCTACCACTGTGCCAGGTTCCCGCGGAGCGTGCGCGGGGCCTCGGTCAAGGGGGCGAGGGGCCTTCCTCACCCCGGACGGGTACCCCGCCGACAAATGCGCACAACCCGCCCCCAACCCCGTACGGCGCCTGCGCTCGCGTGCCCAGGTCGCGTATGGTCACGCCATCTACCCCCGGCGACCCGTGGTGCACCCGTGATCCGATTCGACAACGTCTCCAAGGTCTACCCCAAGCAGACCCGTCCAGCCCTCAGGGATGTCTCCCTGGAGGTCGAGAAGGGCGAGTTCGTGTTCCTCGTCGGGTCCTCCGGCTCCGGAAAGTCCACCTTCCTGCGGCTGGTCCTCCGCGAGGAGCGGGCCAGTCACGGGCAGGTGCACGTCCTGGGCAAGGACCTCGCCCGCCTCTCCAACTGGAAGGTGCCGCAGATGCGCCGCCAGCTGGGGACCGTCTTCCAGGACTTCCGGCTGCTGCCGAACAAGACGGTCGGCGAGAACGTCGCCTTCGCGCAGGAGGTCATCGGCAAGTCCCGCGGTGAGATCCGCAAGTCCGTGCCCCAGGTCCTCGACCTCGTCGGGCTCGGCGGCAAGGAGGACCGGATGCCGGGCGAGCTCTCCGGTGGTGAGCAGCAGCGTGTCGCCATCGCGCGGGCCTTCGTCAACCGGCCGAAGCTGCTGATCTGCGACGAGCCGACCGGCAACCTCGACCCGCAGACCTCCGTCGGCATCATGAAGCTGCTGGACCGGATCAACCGGACCGGCACCACCGTGGTGATGGCGACGCACGACCAGAACATCGTGGACCAGATGCGCAAGCGCGTCATCGAGCTGGAGAAGGGCCGTCTCGTGCGTGACCAGGCGCGCGGCGTCTACGGCTACCAGCACTGAGACCGCCCGCCCCCCTCCCGCACCTGTGCACCTGTTCCACGGAAAGGCTTGATCCGTCGCCATGCGCGCCCAGTTCGTACTGTCCGAGATCGGTGTCGGTCTCCGCCGCAACCTGACGATGACGTTCGCCGTCATCGTCTCCGTGGCCCTGTCCCTGGCGCTCTTCGGTGGGTCGCTGCTGATGAGCGACCAGGTCAGCACCATGAAGGGCTACTGGTACGACAAGGTCAACGTCTCGATCTTCCTCTGCAACAAGAGCGACGCCGCGTCCGACCCGAACTGTGCCAAGGGCGCCGTCACCGAGGACCAGAAGAAGGAGATCCTCGGTGACCTGAAGAAGATGACGGTCGTCGACACGGTCTCCTACGAGTCGCAGGACGAGGCCTACAAGCACTACAAGGAGCAGTTCGGCGACTCCCCGCTGGCCGCCTCCCTCACCCCGGACCAGATGCAGGAGTCGTACCGGGTCAAGCTGAAGGACCCGGAGAAGTACCAGGTCATCGCGACCGCCTTCGACGGGCGCGAGGGCGTGCAGTCGGTGCAGGACCAGAAGGGCATCCTGGACAACCTCTTCCAGCTGCTCAACGGCATGAACTGGGCCGCGCGCGCGGTGATGGCCCTGATGCTCGTCGTGGCGCTCATGCTGATCGTCAACACGGTGCGCGTCTCGGCGTTCAGCCGCAGGCGTGAAACCGGGATCATGCGCCTGGTCGGTGCCTCGGGCTTCTACATCCAGGCACCGTTCATCGCCGAGGCCGCGGTCGCCGGCCTCATCGGCGGCACCGTCGCCTGCGGATTCCTGGTGATCGCACGGTACTTCATCATCGATCACGGACTCGCGCTGTCGGACAAGCTGACGCTGATCAACTTCATCGGCTGGGACGCGGTGCTGAAGTACCTGCCCCTCATCCTGATGACCAGTCTCCTGATGCCCGCCCTGGCAGCGTTCTTCGCGCTGCGCAAGTACCTCAAGGTGTGACGCTTGCCAAGAGGGCCGTACGGGCAAGTCGCCGTACGGCCCTTTTCGTTCCCCTAGACTCACCGCCATGTCAGGTCGTGACCTGTTCTGCCAGCCCCGCCGTCTCGGCCGCGGGGCTCTCCTGACGTTGGTGTTCGCCGGGGTGCTGGCGGCCGGGGCGGCCACCGGGTCGCTGCCGGGGGACACCGGGCAGGGCCGGGACGCGGCGGAGGGCGAGGCGCGGCAGGCGGCCGCGCCGACCGCGCGGCACGCCGAGGTCGCCGAGGCCGCCGCCGAGGCGCTGGCCGACGGGAAGTCGCCCGCCGAGGCCGCCGAGCGGGCCGTCAGCCGCAGCGGGGACCGGTGGGGTGCGGTGTACTCCGAGGGCGAGTACGAGGAGTTCGAGCAGGCGCTGGACGGGCGCTACACCGGCGTCGGGCTGTGGACCCGCCAGGAGGGCGACGGACGGATCGAGGTGATCCGGGTGAGCGGCGGGTCGCCCGCGGCGCAGGCCGGGCTGCGCGCCGGGGACCGCCTGGTCAGCGTCGACGGCCGCAAGGTCGACGGGCTGCCCGTCACGGAGGTCGTCTCCCTGCTGCGCGGCGACGCCACCGAGGCGGGCGCCGGTACGGCCGTCACCCTCGGTGTGCAGCGCGGCACGCGCGCGTGGCGCGAGACGCTGCGCCGGGCCAGCCTGTCCACCGAGTCCGTCACGGTGCGGCAGCTCGCCGACGGGGTCACCGTGATCCGGCTCGGCGCGTTCACCAAGGGCGTCGGCAGGACCGTACGGACCGCCGTGCGCGAGGCACCGGCCGGCGCCGGGATCGTGCTCGACCTGCGCGGCAACTCGGGGGGCCTGGTCACCGAGGCCGTCACCGCGGCGTCCGCCTTCCTGGACGGCGGGCTGGTCGCCACCTACGACGTCGACGGCGACCAGCGCGCCCTGCACGCCGACACCGGCGGCGACACCGACCGGCCCCTGGTCACGCTGGTCGACGGCGGCACCATGAGCGCGGCCGAGCTGCTCACCGGCGCGCTGCAGGACCGGGGCCGCGCGGTCGTCGTGGGGTCGCGGACCTTCGGCAAGGGCTCGGTGCAGATGCCGAGCCGGCTGCCCGACGGCTCCGTGGCGGAGCTGACCGTCGGCCACTACCGCACCCCGTCCGGCCGGGCGGTCGACGGCAGGGGCATCACCCCCGACCTGGACACGGACGGGTCGGACACGGCGGCGCTGCGGCAGGCGCGGACGGTGCTCAGCGGGCTGGGCGGCAAGGCCGCGGAATCCGCCCGCTGAGCCGGCCGAGCGGCCGTTGAGCGGCCGTTGAGCACCCGCTGAGCAGCCGTTGAGTGACTGCCGGGCGGCCGGTGGGCGGCCGGTGGGTGACGGGTGAGCGGCTGCCGAGCGGCCGTCGCCGCCGCCGAGCCCGTTAATCGGCTTCCCGCCGACCCCCTGCCTGGTGCCAAAATGGACGGCACTATGAGCAAGGGAATGTACGTACCCAAGGAGTCCCAGCCCAAGCAGGGCGGCGGGACGGCCGCGAAGGCCAAGGACGGCGAGAAGGGCGGCGGCCGCAAGATCGTCGCGCAGAACAAGAAGGCGCGGCACGACTACGCGATCATCGACACCTACGAGGCCGGTCTGGTGCTCACCGGGACCGAGGTGAAGTCGCTGCGGCAGGGCCGGGCGTCGCTGGCCGACGGGTTCGTCCAGGTGGACGGGGGTGAGGCGTGGCTGTTCAACGCGCACATCCCCGAGTACAGCCAGGGCAGCTGGACCAACCACTCCGCGCGCCGCAAGCGCAAGCTGCTGCTGCACCGCGAGGAGATCGACAAGCTGGCGGTCAAGGCGGAGGAGACGGGTCACACCATCGTGCCGCTCGCCCTGTACTTCAAGGACGGCCGGGCGAAGGCCGAGATCGGGCTCGCGCGCGGCAAGAAGGAGTACGACAAGCGGCAGACGCTGCGCGAGCAGCAGGACCGGCGCGAGGCGGCCCGCGCGATCGCGGCGGCGAAGCGCAGGCAGCGGGGCGCGTAGCGGGGGCGGGCCGGCCGGGGAATACGCTGGCATCGGCCCGCGTTGGTCACGTACGATGGCACCTGCACCTCACAGCGGGTGCGCGGTTTGAAAAAACAACATGGGGATGATCGGTTTCGACAGCGGATGTCGAAGCAGGGGAAGCGTGTCGAGGAAGCGGCCATGATCTCGTAAACCACAGGCCGAAACCAATAATCGCCAACACCAAGCGCGATTCCTCCTCGTTCGCCCTCGCTGCCTAATCAGCAGCTGAGCGAACTCTCATAGGAGTGTCAGCCCGGGGCTGTTCCCGACCCGGATCCTGGCATCAGCTAGGGGACTAAACCTTGATCCCGGTCACGGGGTGAAGAGGGAAACCAAACAGTGACTGGGCCCGTCGGCGACTTGTTCGCGTGATCGCCGGGGCCGAGAAAAGCACAGCGAACTGCACACGGAGAAGCCCTGGTTCCGCACCGTTGGACGCGGGTTCGATTCCCGCCATCTCCACAATCTCCATGTAGCCGAGGGCCCGGTGGTCGCACAGACCGCCGGGCCCTCGGCGTTGTCCGGGCGCCCGCTCACCGGGGGCCCAGCAGCGCCGGCCAGTCCTGCCGGCTGGCCCAGTCGTCGAAGCCGTGCCAGCGGACCTCGGGATGGGCGCGGCGCAGTCCGGCGACATCGACGTCGAGGCCGGCGGTGGTGAAGTACGCGAACATGGCGGCCAGATCCTCGGAATGGCCGCGGACCTCCCGCAGGGGCACCTCCCGGTGGACGACCGGGCGGCCGGTGGTGGCGGTCAGCACCTCTGCCATCTGCCGGGGTGTGCGGGTGTCGGAGGCGATGTCGATGCGGCGGCCGGTGAACTCGGCGCGGCGGCGCAGGGCGAGCGCGGCGAACGCGCCGATGTCGGCGGCCGGGATCAGGGTGAGGGGCAGGTCGGCGGGCATCGGCCAGGCGAAGGTGCCCTCGCGCAGCTCTGCGAGGGCCCAGCCGGAGGCGTAGTTGTCCATGAAGGCGGCGGGGGCGATCACGGTCCAGGGCACGCCGGACGCGCACAGGTACCGCTCGACGGCGTGCTTGCTGTCGTAGTGCGGGACGCCGGTGCCGCGGTCGGCGTGGGCGGCGGAGGTGAGGACGACATGGCCGAGGCGGGCGGCCGCCGCGGCGTCGACGAGGGTCATGCCCTGGCGTGTCTCGGTGGCGGTGTCGGTGCCGAAGGGGGTGGTGACCGCGAACAACGCGTCCGCGCCGGTGAGGGCGGCGTCGAGGGAGGCGCGGTCGTCGAAGTCGGCGTGCCGGACGTCGGCGCCGAGGCCGCGCAGGGCGTCGGCGGCGGGGGAGCCGGGGTGGCGGGTCAGGGCGCGGACCCGGTGGCCGGCGGCCAGCAGGGCGCGGGCGGTGGCTCCGCCCTGGGCGCCGGTGGCTCCGGTGACGGCGACGGTGGGCATGAGGTCTCCTGGGAGGACGGTCCCCGGTGGGACGTTAGAATTACTGCGTAACGCATTAGCTGCGTCGCGCAGCAGAATAGCCCGGGATTGCTGCGCCGCGCAGCGAATTAGGAGGGTGAGCCGTCCCGTGACCGATCCGTGCCGAGCCCGGCTGCACGAGGAGCTGTCCAAGGAGTCACGCCGCTATCTCGCGGTGTGCGTCCTGTTCAACCAGGCCGTCGCCGACCACCTGGGGCTCCATCCGACCGACGTCCAGGCCCTGAGCCTGCTGACCGCCGAGCCCGCACCCCTCACCGTGCGGCAGATCGCCGACCTGACCGGCCTCACCACCGGCTCCGCCACCCGCCTGGTCGACCGCCTCGAACGCGACGGCTACGTCTCCCGCACCCCCGACCCGCACGACCGCCGCCGGGTCCTGGTCACCCCCGTGCCCGCCCGCCTCGCCCGGGTCGCCGCGCTCTGGGACGACCTGGGCCGCACCTGGCAGCTCCTCACCGACGACCACACCGACGACGAACTCGAGGTCGTCATCCGCCACTTCCGCAAGGCGAACGCCCTCAGCCGCACCCAGCTCGCCCACCTGCGCTCCCGGCCGCGGCCGGAGTGACGTGCCGACGGGGGTGGGGCGTCCGGGGGGCACCCCGGCCCGCTGCGGCCACATCGGTGATCTTGACCAGCAGTCCCACCGCCAGCAGTCCCACCGCCATGCCCTCGGCGAACCGGGGGGTGCTGCGCGATGTACGGGTTGATCACACGCACACCCGCGGGCCGCGCGCGTGCAGCCGGGCCAGCATGCCCTCCGGGCCGGTGAGCGCCCGCTCGGGGAACTCGCGTTCCCGGATGCCGTCGATGAATGAGGTCACCGTCTCCTCGTCGCGCCGGACGGGACCCGTGCGGCCGGTACGGAGATGACGAGCGCCACGGCCGCCGCCGTGACCGGCACGCCGTATCCGACCGTGGGGGACAGATGCTCGGCCACCCAGCCGCCGAGCGCGCTGCCGCCCGCGATGCCGCCGAGGAGGCCGGTCACCGCGAGCGTCATGCCCTCGTTGAGCCGCCCCTCGGGGGTGCGCTGCTGGACCAGCGTCATGTTGGTGATCATCGTGGGGGCGGTCGCCATGCCCGCGACCAGCACGGCCGCGGCCAGCACCGGCAGCGAGCCGGTCAGTGACGCGGCGAGCAGCGGCAGCGTCAGCAGCGCCGCCATCGCCGCCACACACCACGGGTAGCGGCGCTCGGCGGGCCCGGCCGGCTTCACCGCCCCGTACACCAGCCCCGCCCCACACGACCCGGCGGCCTGCAGCGCGAGGATCGGACCCGCCGCCGTGCGGTGGCCGAGCCCGTCGGCGAAGGCGATGGTGACGACCTCCGTGGCGCCGAACACCGCGCCCATCGTGAGGCAGACGGCCAGCAGGGGCCGCATGCCCGCGGCGCGCAGCGGCGAGTCCCGGCGCCGCTCCCCGCGCGGCGCGGGCCGCACCGGCGGCTGAGTCGAGCGCTGGGCGGTGAACAGCACCACCCCGGTCACCAGCAGGACCACCCCGACGAGCGTGCCCGCCTCCGGGAAGAACGTCCCGCACAGGAACGCCGCCAGGACCGGGCCCAGCATGAAGCACAGCTCGTCGACGGCCTGCTCGAAGGAGTTCGCGGTGTGCAGGGCGGCGGCGTCGCCCCGCAGCAGGTGCCGCCAGCGGGCGCGGGACATCCCGCCGGTGTTGGGGGTGGTCGCGGTGGCGGCGTACGCGGCGAACAGCGTCCAGTCGGGGGCGCCGTGGCGCACGCAGAGCAGCAGGGCCAGCGAGCCCAGCGCCGCGAGGAGCGCGGCGGGCAGGGCGATCCGGGCCTGGCCGTACCGGTCGACCAGCCGCGCGGTCCACGGGGCGACCAGCGCGGTCGCGGCGAGCCCGGTGGCGGTGACGGCGCCCGCGAGGGCGTACGAGCCGCGGCTGCCGGCGATCATCACGATCGCGCTCACGCCGAACATGCCCATGGGGAGCCGGGCGATCAGGTTGCCGGCGGTGAAGGCGCGGGCGCCGGGGGTGGCGAGGAGACGGCGGTACGGGCCGGGGCCGCGGGCGGGGCGGCGGGTCCTGGGGGCCAGGTCGACGGTGACCAGGGCGTCGGCGGTGACGGTGTGGAGGCGCTGCGGAGGGGAGGGGGCGGACGGGGGACGTGCGGGTGTGGGCGGCATGGGGCAACCGTCCCGCCGCGGCGATCACCGCGTCCAACACCTGAAAGCGCCCGATTCACGCACCTGGATTGTCAATGGCGGAGCGCCGCACCCGCGTTGTAGTTTCGCCCGGTGCCCGCCCACCTCGACCCCCGCCTCCTGAGCGCCTTCCTCGCCGTCGCCGAGGAACTGCACTTCACCCGTGCCGCCGCCCGGCTGTATGTCGCCCAGCAGGCCCTCAGTCGCGACGTGCGGCGCCTGGAGCGGGAGTTGGGCACCGAGCTGTTCGTACGGACCACCCGGCAGGTGACACTGACCCCCGACGGACAGCGGCTCGTCCCGTACGCCCGCCGTGTGCTGTCGGCGCAGGAGGACCTGCTCACCGCCTTCGGCCAGGCCCGCCCGCTCCTCGTCGACCTGAACTCCCCCGGCCTGGCCACCGGACGCCGGGTGCTGGCGCGGGCCCGGCAACTCGTGCCCGAACTGGAGCTGATGGCCCGCTACGAGAGCGGGCTGACCGGCGCGGCGGTCGAGATCCTGGCGGGGCGCCTGGACGCGTCGTTCGGCCGGTTCGCCGGCCTGGACCCGGCGCTGCGGTCCGGGCTGGAGCACCAGCCGCTGCGCTGGGAGCCGATGGCGGTCATGCTGCCCGAGGACCACCGGCTGGCCGGGCTCGCGCGGGTGCCCCTGTCGGCGCTCGCGGGGGAGCGCGTGTACGCCGGGGCCGGGAACCCGCGCACCCCGGAGTGGACCGACCTCGCGCACCGGCTGTTCGACGGCCGGGGCATCGAGGTCGCGCCGCCGGCGCCGCTGGCCGTGGGGGACGAGGAGTTCCGGCGGCTCATCGAGAAGAACGGGACGTCCGTGCTCGTGGTGGTGGGCTTCCCGGCCCTGCCGGGCACGGTGGTCCGGCCGCTCGTCGACCCCGTCCCGCTGTCCCCCGTGTCCCTGGTGTGGCGCAGGGGGCTGATCCACCCGGCGCTCGCCGCGCTGCGGCGGGCGGCGGCCGAGCTGACGGAGGCGGAGTCGTGGCTGGGGGTGCCCGGCGGAGCGTGGCTTCCCGATCTCGACATGGACACGATGTCCGGCCGGGCTCGTGACCTCGGGTGAGCCCGTCCGAGGGCCTCGGCCACGGCAACGGCTCCTTCGCGCCGCGCGTCCGCATCGGCGCCGGCTGGAACACCTCCGACCACCTCGCCGCCCTCGGCGACGCCGACCGCGAGGGCCGCCCCGACCTGTATGCGACCCGGCTGGGCGACGAGGGCCACGAACCCTACCTCTACCGGGGCACCGGAGCCTGGCGCGCCCCGTTCGCCCCCCCGGGCCCAGATCGGCATGCTCTTCCTGCGTCTGCGCCCGTACGACCTGTTCGTCTGAAACGAAGGAAACCCGCCCCTTGCGTGCCTCGTCGGCGCGCCGGAGAACCGCTGTGGGGCGAGCCACGCGCGGAGGCCGGAAGGAACCGTGCCGTGCGGGTGGGGCGTGGAGACTGGCGAGGCATGTGGTCCACACAGTGCCGCCGGTCCGCAGGGACCCGACAGGAGGACACCACCGATGACATACCCTCCCGCGCAGCCGCCGCAGGACGGACAGGGCCCTGGAGACGGATACGGAGCAGGGCCGTACGGGCCGCCGCCGCAGAGGCCGGACGGTGCGGGACATCAGCCGAACCCGTACGGGACGACCCCGGTCGGCGGGCAGCCGACGGCACCGATACCGGGGCCGTACGGGACCCCGCCGGGGCCCGGGGCGCAGCCCCCGTACGGTACGACCCCGCCTCCCGGGGGGCAGCCGCCGTACGGACAGACCCCTTACCCGCAGGCCCCGTACGGGCCGACGGGGTACCCGCCCGCGCCGCCCGGCGGCGGGAGCGGGAAGCGGCGTACGGCGCTGATCGTCGGCGCGGCCGTCACCGCCGTCGTCCTGGTCGTGGGCGGGGTGTTCCTGGCGACGAGGGGGGACGACGGGGACGGGGGGACGGCCAAGGGCGCCGAGAGCACGTCCGCCGCGCCGACCGTGTCGGACAGCCCTACCGACGAGCCGACCGAGGAGCCGACGGCCGAGCCCACCGACGAACCGAGCGACGACCCGCTCGACGAGCCGACCGAGGAACCCGCCGACGACCCCGGACCGGCCCCCGCCACCGGCTTCGTCGGGCAGTGGCGGGAGCCCGGCGGCGCGCTGCTCACCGTCGGGCAGCAGTACACGTCCGGCGAGTACAAGGGGAAGTACCCGCTCAACATCCTCGGCGGCGAGGAGGGCATCCTCATGGGCATGGGCGCGGACGCCGGCGGCGGGACCTTCCGCATCGCCGTGGCGCCGTACGGCAGCACCGACAAGAGCGAGCTGCGGGCGGGGACCTGCACGCGCGTCGGCGACTCCGTGAAGATCGCCTGGGACAAGGGCGGCACCGACACCCTGGAGTGGACCGGCTGACGCGGGACACCGAGCCGCCGCACCTCTCACCCGGCCCGGGGCCGTGGTGAGAGCAACGTTCCCTTCCGGTCACCCACAGCCACAGCGTCGAAACGCGGTCTTCCTACCTTCGGGACTCAGCCACTCGTAGCGCGATGCGAGTCCCGGAGACCGTGGAGGCCTGACATGACAGCCCCGACCAGTGCCGGCGCACCCCACAAGGGGTCCCGCTGGATCGAGCAGTGGGACCCCGAGGACGAGACGTTCTGGGAGTCGCAGGGCAAGCACATCGCCCGCCGCAACCTGACCTTCTCGGTGATCTCCGAGCACATCGGCTTCTCCGTGTGGAGCATGTACTCCGTCCTGGCCCTGTTCATGGGCCCGGAGTACGGCATCGACCCGGCCGGCAAGTTCTTCCTGGTCGCCGTGGCCTCCCTGGTCGGCGCCGTGCTGCGGGTGCCGTACGGCTTCGCGGTGGCCCGGTTCGGCGGCCGGAACTGGACGATCTTCAGCGCGGGCCTGCTGCTGGTGCCGACCACGGCCCTGCTGCTCGTCATGGAGCCCGGCACCTCGTACACCACCTTCATGATCGTCGCGATCCTGACCGGTGTCGGCGGGGCCAACTTCGCCTCCTCCATGACCAACATCAACAACTTCTACCCGCTGCGCCTGAAGGGCTGGGCGCTCGGCATGAACGCGGGCGGCGGCAACATCGGCGTCGCCGTGGTGCAGCTGCTCGGTCTGCTGGTCATCGGAGTCGCCGGCGCCGGCCACCCGCGGGTGCTGCTGTCGGTCTACCTGCCGCTCATCGTGCTGGCGACCGTCCTCAGCGCCCGCTCCATGGACAACCTCGCGCCCGTGCGCAACGACACCGGCGCCGCCAAGGAGGCCGTGCGCAGCCCGCACACCTGGATCATGTCCGTCCTCTACATCGGCACCTTCGGCTCCTTCATCGGCTACAGCTTCGCCTTCGGCCTGGTCCTGCAGAACCAGTTCGGGCGGACCCCCCTGCAGGCGGCCTCGCTCACCTTCATCGGCCCGCTGCTGGGCTCGCTGATCCGGCCCGTCGGCGGCCGGCTGGCGGACCGGCTCGGCGGGGCCAGGGTCACCCTGTGGAACTTCGGGCTGATGGCCGTCGCCGCGGCCGGTGTCGTCATCGCCTCCGTGCAGGAGTCGCTGCCGCTGTTCATCGGCTCCTTCATCGTGCTGTTCATCCTGACCGGCATCGGCAACGGCTCGACGTTCAAGATGATCCCGGGCATCTACCGCGCCAAGGCCGCCGCGATCGGCCTGACCGGCGAGGCCGCGGACGTCTACGGGCGGCGGCTGTCCGGGGCGTCCATGGCGCTCATCGGCGCGGTCGGCGGACTCGGCGGACTCGGCATCAACCTCTCGCTGCGCCAGTCCTTCCTCTCCGTCGGCTCCGGCACCGGTGCCTTCGCCGGCTTCCTCGCCTACTACGGTGTCTGCTTCGTGGTCACCTGGGCCGTATACCTTCGCCGGCCCGCGGCCACCACCGAGGCGATCTCCGCCAAGGAGACGAAGCCGCAGCTCAGCTATGCCGAGGTGTGACGTAACACCGGCGACATGAAGCCGATCCGAGCCTGTCACGGACCGTTGACAGGCTCGATCGGCATGTGGGCACGCCGTGCCTCCTGCAGGACACGACTCAAGCGCGGGACGAGAGTTATGTACGACGAACGACAGCGACCGGAACACGGGCCCCTCGCGGGATTCACCGTGGGCGTGACGGCCGCGCGCCGCGCCGACGAGCTGGGGGCGCTCCTCCAGCGGCGCGGTGCCGCCGTGCTGCACGCGCCGGCCCTGCGCATCGTGCCGCTCGCGGACGACGGCGAGCTGCTCGCGGCCACCAAGGGCCTCATCGACCAGGCGCCGGACGTGGTGGTGGCGACCACCGCGATCGGGTTCCGGGGGTGGGTGGAGGCCGCCGACGGCTGGGGACTCGGCGAGGCGCTCCTCGACCGGCTGCGCGCGGTGGAGCTGCTCGCCCGCGGGCCCAAGGTC
This sequence comes from Streptomyces sp. bgisy159, assembly GCF_057707805.1. Classification (NCBI taxonomy): domain Bacteria; kingdom Bacillati; phylum Actinomycetota; class Actinomycetes; order Kitasatosporales; family Streptomycetaceae; genus Streptomyces; species Streptomyces sp. bgisy159. The sequence goes on from NZ_JBYIQX010000018.1 coordinate 84,073, forward strand.
AAGGGCGCCGTCCGCGCCGCGGGGCTGACCGAGGACTGGTCGCCGTGCAGCGAGTCCATGGCCGAGGTGCTGGACCGGCTGCTCGCCGAGGGCGTCGCCGGGCGCCGGGTCGCCGTCCAGCTGCACGGCGAGCCGCTGCCCGGCTTCGTGGAGGCGCTGCGCGCGGCCGGGGCCGAGGTGGTGGGTGTGCCGGTGTACCGCTGGATGCCGCCGGAGGACATCGGGCCGGTGGACCGGCTGCTGGACGCGACCGTCTCGCGTGGCCTGGACGCGGTGACCTTCACCAGCGCCCCCGCCGCCGCGTCACTGCTCTCCCGCGCGGAGGAGCGCGGCCTGCTGCCGGAGCTGCTGTCCGCCCTGCACCACGACGTCCTGCCGGCCTGCGTCGGCCCCGTGACGGCCCTGCCGCTGCAGGCCCGCGGGGTGGACACCCTGCAGCCGGAGCGGTTCCGGCTCGGCCCGCTGGTGCAGCTGCTGTGCCAGGAGCTGCCGGGCCGGGCACGGTCACTGCCGGTCGCCGGGCACCGGGTGGAGATCCGGGGCCACGCGGTCCTGGTCGACGGCGACCTCAAGCCGGTGCCCCCGGCCGGGATGTCCCTCCTGCGGGCGCTCTCCCGCCGCCCGGGGTGGGTCGTGCCCCGCGCCGACCTGCTGCGCGCCCTCCCGGGCACCGGCCGCGACGAACACGCCGTCGAGACGGCCATGGCCCGGCTGCGCACCGCCCTCGGCGCCCCCAGACTCATCCAGACCGTCGTCAAACGCGGCTACCGCCTGGCCCTGGACCCGGCGGCGGACGCGAAGTACGCGGACGCCTGAGGGAGTTCGCGGTACGCGGTTCCTGGTACGCGGTTCCTGGTACGCGGTTCCTGGTACGCGGTTCGCGGTACGTGGGTCCACGACCACGACCACGACCAGGACCAGGACCAGGCCCACGTCCACGTCCGCGTCCCGGTTCGCCGACCGGTGACCGGTGACGTCCCACCGGAGACGGAGGCGGAGAGGGCGCGGCGGCGGACGCGGGTGCCGGGGGGTTTCGGGAGACGGAGCGGGCAGGCACTGTGGGAGGGGTACTCGCTCCTACCTAGGCGGTGACGGGCGCATGACACTGGGTGCGGCCACGGGACGGTACGAGCTGCGGTTCGACACGGGCCGGGTCTGTCTGGACCTGCTGGCGACCGCGCACCCCGTCGAACGGCTCGACTCCCCGGCCGCGCTGCGCGCCTGGATCACCGGCAGCGGCCTCGTCCCCCGCGCGACGCAGCTGCCGGCGGCCGACGCCTCCTGGCTGCACGGCTTCCGGGAACTGCGCGCCCAGGTGGGCCGGTTGGTGCACGCCTGGCTCGGCGGCGACGGCCGCGACCCGTACGGCCCCGCGCTCGCCCGCGTCAACGACCTCGCCCGCCCCGCGCCCCCCGCCCCCCGTGCCGTACCCGCGGAAGACGGCACCCTGGTGCGCGAGTTGGCCGCGCCGCCGGAGTGCGCCGCGCTGCTCGCGGCCGTCGCCCGGGACGCCATCGCGCTGCTCACCGACCCCGACGCCCGGACCGGCCTGCGCCAGTGCGCCGGGGACAACTGCCCCGTGGTGTACGTCGACACCTCGCGCGGGCGGCGCAGGCGCTGGTGCTCCAGCGAACTGTGCGGCAACCGCGAGCGCGTGGCCCGCCATCGGCGCCGTTCCGCCCTCACCTCCGGCGTGTTGCCGGAGTGATTTCGGCAACACCCGGTTTCCGTGCGGCGCTTCGCGGGCAGCCCGGCCGCCCTTGACGATGTGGCGGAAATGTAAAGAGGCTGGTGGGGGAATGTGCGCTCATGTCCTGTCTCGTCAGGTCACCCCGAAGAAAACTGTCGTCTCGGTTTGAACACGCAACCGGCCCGCTGCGTACGGGTGGTGGAGCGACCGAGTGGGGGAACCCCCGGACACCGGAGGTGGGCGTGCGCAAGGATGCGGCCGTGGCCAATGAACGTGGAACGAGGGCCCGACATCGCATGTCCGCACCCTCGGAACCTGACGAGGACCTGATGCGTGCGCTCTACCGGGAGCACGCCGGACCGCTCCTCGCGTATGTCCTGCGCCTGGTCGCCGGAGACCGGCAGCGTGCCGAGGACGTCGTGCAGGAAACGCTCATCCGTGCCTGGAAGAACGCCGGCCAGCTCAATCGAGCGACCGGATCTGTACGCCCCTGGCTGGTGACGGTCGCGCGCCGCATCGTCATCGACGGCCACCGCAGCCGGCAGGCCCGGCCGCAGGAGGTCGACCCGTCGCCGCTGGAGGTCATCCCCGCGGAGGACGAGATCGACAAGGCGCTGTGGTTGATGACGTTGTCGGACGCGCTGGACGACCTGACCCCGGCCCACCGGGAGGTGCTCGTCGAGACGTACTTCAAGGGGCGTACGGTCAACGAGGCGGCCGAGACCCTGGGTATCCCCAGCGGCACCGTCCGCTCACGGGTCTTCTATGCCCTGCGGTCGATGAAGCTGGCTCTGGAGGAGCGGGGGGTGACGGCGTGATGAGTATGTACGGGGGATTCGGCACGGGTGGTTCGGGTATGTCTGGCCCCATGCAGGGAGCCGCACAGGGATCGCCGACCCCGAGCGAACACGAGACCGTCGGCGCCTACGCCCTCGGGATTCTCGACGACGCCGAGGCAACCGCTTTCGAAGCGCATCTGGCGGGCTGCGAGTGGTGCGCCCAGCAGCTCGACGAGCTGGCCGGGATGGAACCCGTGCTCGCCGCCCTCGCGGACCTGCCGGGCTCCGGCACACCCGCCATCGGCGAGTCCCTGTCCGCCAGGCCCGGCCCCCGGCTGGTGGAGCGGCTGGTCGACGAGGTCTCCGAACGCCGCGCCCTCAAGCGCCGCCGCTCCTTCTACATGGTGGCCGCCGCGGCCGCGCTGATCATCGCCGGCCCGCTGGCCGTCATGGCGACCGGCGGCGACGGCGGTACCTCGGAGCAGCCCACGGTGCTCGCCAGTTCCGCCAAGCAGACCTTCGACAAGATGCCCGACAAGGTGACCGGCACCGACCCGTCCACCCAGGTCAGCGGCACCGTCGCCACCGCCCCCAAGGCGTGGGGCACCGAGGTCGTGCTGGAGCTGAAGAACGTCAAGGGCCCCGAGCGCTGCTCCGTGATCGCCGTCGGCAAGAACGGCGAACGCGACACGGCCGCCTCCTGGACCGTCCCGGAATGGGGCTACGGCATCCCCGGCGCCACCTCCGAGAAGGCCAAGAACCCCCTGTACATCCAGGGCGGCACCTCCTTCGACGCCAACGACATCGACCACTACGAGGTCATGACCTTCGACGGCAAGAAGCTGGTGGAGATCGACGCGTAGCTTCCGCGCACGGGTCCCCTTCGCGTACGGTTGACGGCTGCCCAGCACGTCAGAAGGGGGCCCGGTGGCCGTTCAGGCTCAACAGGAAACCGCGGTCGAATCGGTTCGGGACCGAGAGATCCGCGTCGAACAGGAACACCTGGACCGGGTGTACCGGCGCCTGGAGGAGAAGATCCACGAGGCCGAGTTCCTGATGAACGACGCTGCCCGGCGCGGCCAGGTCGGCACGCCGGGCGCGCTCGCCGAGCGCGACGCGCAGGTCTTCCGCGCGGGCGTCCACCTCAATCGGCTCAACAACGAGTTCGAGGACTTCCTCTTCGGCCGGATCGACCTCCTGCTCGGCAAGGACGGCAAGAAGGGCCCGGACGGCGCCTACACCGCCGTCGAGCCGGCCGAGGGCGCGGTCCGCGAGGACGGCACCGCCGACATCGCCGAGACCCTGCACATCGGCCGCATCGGCGTCCTCGACGAGGAGTACGCCCCGCTGGTCATCGACTGGCGGGCCCCCGCCGCCGCGCCCTTCTACCGCTCCACGCCCGTCGACCCCGGCCGGGTCGTGCGCCGCCGGGTCATCCGCTCCAAGGGCCGCCGGGTGCTCGGCGTCGAGGACGACCTGATGCGCCCCGAGCTCACGGCGCGGCTCGACGGCCGGGAGCTGGCGGTCATCGGCGACGGCGCCCTGATGGCCGCACTCGGCCAGGCCCGCGGCCACACCATGCGGGACATCGTCGCCTCCATCCAGGCCGAGCAGGACCTGGTCATCCGCGCCCCCGCCGCCTCCGTGACCTACGTCGAGGGCGGACCGGGCACCGGCAAGACCGCCGTGGCCCTGCACCGCGCCGCCTACCTGCTCTACCAGGACCGGCGCCGGTACGCGGGCGGCATCCTGATCGTCTCCCCGACCCCGCTGCTGGTGGCGTACACCGAGGGCGTGCTGCCCTCCCTCGGCGAGGAGGGCCAGGTCGCCATCCGCGCCATCGGCTCCCTGGCGAGTGACACGGCCGGCGCCGAGGCCACGCTGTACGACTCCCCGGCGGTGGCCCGCGCCAAGGGCTCGTACCGCATGCTGAAGGTGCTGCGGAAGGCCGCCCGGGGAGCCCTGGAGCTGAACGATTCTCCCCAGCGTCTGCGCGTCGTCGCCTTCAACCGCCGGCTGGAGCTGGAGGCCGACGCGCTGGACCGGGTCCGCCGCATCGCGCTCGGCGGCACCGCGCCGGTGAACCTGCTGCGCCCCCGCGCCCGCAAGCTGCTGCTGGACGCCCTGTGGGAGCAGTCCGGCGCCGCAGCCCGGCACACCGACCCGGAGCTGGCCGCCGAGCTGCGCTCCTCCTTCGACGAGGACGTCACCGGCGAGGACGCCTTCCTCGCGTTCCTCGACGCCTGGTGGCCCGAGCTGGCCCCGAAGGACGTCCTCACCGCCATGGCCGACGAGCGGCGCCTCGGCCGCTGGGCCCGCCGGATCCTCAACCCCGGCGAGGTCCGCAAGGTCGCCCGCTCCCTGCGCCGCGACGGCTACACCGTGCACGACATCGCCCTGCTCGACGAGCTGCACGCGATCCTCGGGACCCCGGCCCGCCCGAGGAAGCGGCGCGAGCTGGACCCGCTGGACCAGCTCACCGGCCTGGAGGAGCTGATGCCCGTGCGCGAGGAGTCGCAGCGCGAGCGGGCCGAGCGGCTGGCCGCCGAGCGCGTCGAGTACGCGCACGTCATCGTGGACGAGGCGCAGGACCTCACGCCGATGCAGTGGCGCATGGTGGGCCGCCGCGGCCGGCACGCCACCTGGACGGTCGTCGGTGATCCCGCCCAGTCCTCCTGGTCCGACCCGGACGAGGCCGCCGAGGCCCGCGACGAGGCCCTCGGCACCCGGCCCCGCCGCCGCTTCCGGCTCACCGTGAACTACCGCAACCCCGCCGAGATCGCCGACCTCGCGGCGAAGGTGCTGGCCCTGGCCCTGCCCGGCGCCGAGTCCCCGACCGCCGTGCGCTCCACGGGCGTCGTGCCGCGCTTCACCGTCGTTGGGGAGTCGCTGGGCGAGAGCGTGCGCGCCGAGGCCGCCCGGCTGCTCGGCCGGGTGGACGGCACGGTGGGCGTGGTCGTCGCCATGAACCGGCGCGAGGAGGCCCGGCGCTGGCTGGCCGGGCTCGGCGACCGCGTCGTCGCCCTCGGCAGCCTGGAGGCCAAGGGCCTGGAGTACGACGCGACGGTGGTCGTCTCGCCCGCCGAGATCGCCGACGAGAGCCCGGCCGGCCTGCGCGTCCTGTACGTGGCGCTGACCCGGGCCACCCAGCAGCTCACCGTCGTCTCCGGCGACCGCGACGAACCGGACGCGACGGGCGTCCCGGACCTGCTGCGGGACTGATTCCGAAGGAACCCTCCGGAGGGAATGGCCTGACGGGATCCGTTTGTTAGCCTGGACGTGGCACCGGCCCGATCCAAGCCCCCGGGCCCAACCTTCGTCGCTACGAGCGACCACTTGCCGCGAGGCGAGCATGGCGGGCCGGTGTCATGAACGTCGGGAAGGCCCACGTCACCCTGTGTGACGTGGGCCTTCCTTCGTGCCCGCGCGGTGCGCACGGTGTGGCGAACAAAACGTTCGCAATCCCTGAGCGGCTAACCCCTACTCGCTGGTAGGTGCGACGATCTGTGGGCATACCAAGCGTCACACGGTGAAAGAGGAAGTCGGCCATGGCAACGGCGCCCAGCGTCTCCTACTCGATGACGATCCGGCTGGAGGTGCCCGCCGGCGGAACGGCGGTCTCCCAGCTCACCACCGCCGTCGAGTCCCACGGAGGCTCCGTCACCGGCCTCGACGTCACCGCGTCCGGCCACGAGCGGCTGCGCATCGACGTCACCATCGCGGCCACCTCCACCGCCCACGCCGACGAGATCGTCGAGCAGCTGCGCACCATCGAGGGCGTCACCCTCGGCAAGGTCTCCGACCGTACGTTCCTGATGCACCTCGGCGGCAAGATCGAGATGGCGTCGAAGCACCCCATCCGCAACCGTGACGACCTCTCCATGGTCTACACGCCCGGCGTCGCCCGCGTCTGCATGGCCATCGCCGAGAACCCCGAGGACGCCCGCCGCCTCACCATCAAGCGCAACTCCGTTGCGGTCGTGACGGACGGCTCCGCCGTGCTGGGCCTCGGCAACATCGGCCCCAAGGCCGCGCTGCCCGTGATGGAGGGCAAGGCCGCCCTGTTCAAGCGGTTCGCCGGCATCGACGCCTGGCCGCTCTGCCTCGACACCCAGGACACCGACGCGATCGTCGAGATCGTCAAGGCCATCGCCCCCGGCTTCGCCGGAATCAACCTGGAGGACATCTCCGCGCCGCGCTGCTTCGAGATCGAGGCCCGGCTGCGCGAGGCCCTCGACATCCCCGTCTTCCACGACGACCAGCACGGCACCGCCATCGTCGTGCTCGCCGCCCTCACCAACGCCCTGCGCGTCGTCAACAAGGGCATGGGGGACGTCCGGGTGGTCATGTCCGGCGCCGGCGCCGCGGGTACCGCCATCCTGAAGCTGCTGCTCGCAGCGGGCGTGAAGAACGCCGTCGTCGCCGACATCCACGGCGTCGTGCACGCCGGCCGCGAGGACCTGGTCGGCGCCCCCGCCGACTCCCCGCTGCGCTGGATCGCCGACAACACCAACCCGGAGAACCTGACCGGCACCCTCAGGGAGGCCGTGCGCGGCGCCGACGTCTTCATCGGCGTCTCCGCGCCCAACGTCCTGGACGCCGGCGACGTGGCCGCCATGGCCGACGGCGCGATCGTGTTCGCGCTCGCGAACCCCGACCCCGAGGTGGACCCGGCGGTGGCCCGGCAGACCGCCGCCGTGGTCGCCACCGGCCGCTCCGACTTCCCCAACCAGATCAACAACGTGCTGGTCTTCCCGGGCGTCTTCCGCGGCCTGCTGGACGCCCAGTCCCGCACCGTCAACACCGAGATGATGCTCGCCGCGGCGAAGGCCCTCGCGGACGTCGTCACCGAGGACGAGCTGAACCCGAACTACATCATCCCCAGCGTCTTCAACGACAAGGTCGCGGGCGCCGTGGCCGGCGCGGTGCGCGACGCGGCGAAGGCCGCCGGGGCCACCGCCTGACCCGCACGGGGCCGCCCATGGCTGTGAGGCTCGCCACGGCGGGCCGGGAAACCGGCGCGTCGTGGAACCCCCCGCGCCCGGGCGCACTCTATGGTGGGCGGCCGAGCAGGTGCTTTTCGTGTGACTCCCCAGGGTGTTCCCACGAGCTCCATGGGCGCCGGATTGGCTTTCCCGCCGCAGGTGGGGGCAGGATGCGTCCCTGGGCGCGAGCGCATCGGCATCTCGCAGTGCCTACTATGCGGCTCCGCCGCGTGGGGCGCCCCAACGGCAAGAAGAACACGGGAGTAACAACATGAACCGCAGTGAGCTGGTGGCCGCGCTGGCCGACCGCGCCGAGGTGACCCGCAAGGACGCCGACGCCGTGCTGGCCGCGTTCGCCGAGGTCGTCGGCGACATCGTCTCCAAGGGCGACGAGAAGGTCACCATCCCCGGCTTCCTGACCTTCGAGCGCACCCACCGTGCCGCTCGCACCGCGCGCAACCCGCAGACCGGTGACCCGATCCAGATCCCGGCCGGCTACAGCGTGAAGGTGTCCGCGGGCAGCAAGCTCAAGGAAGCCGCCAAGGGCAAGTAAGCGTTCCGCCGCTCAGGGCGCGCTGACAACGCCGATGGGGCGGTCACCCGGACTCCGGGATGACCGCCCCATCGGCGTCTGTGTGCGGCCGCAGGCCGGCGCTCCGGTCAGGTCAGCCGAGGGCCTTGCCCGGGAGTTCGACCTTCGCGCCCAGCTCCATGAGCTTCTCCATGAAGTTCTCGTAGCCGCGGTTGATCAGCTCGATGCCGTGCACCCGGGAGGTGCCCTGCGCGGCCAGCGCCGCGATCAGGTACGAGAAGCCGCCCCGCAGGTCCGGGATGACCAGGTCGGCGCCCTGGAGCCGCGTCGGGCCCGACACGACCGCCGAGTGCAGGAAGTTGCGCTGGCCGAACCGGCAGTCCGAGCCGCCCAGGCACTCGCGGTACAGCTGGATGTGGGCGCCCATCTGGTTCAGCGCGGAGGTGAAGCCGAGCCGCGACTCGTACACCGTCTCGTGGATGATCGACAGACCCGTGGCCTGCGTCAGGGCGACCACCAGCGGCTGCTGCCAGTCGGTCTGGAAACCGGGGTGCACGTCCGTCTCCAGCGCGATCGACTTCAGCTGCCCGCCGGGGTGCCAGAACCGGATGCCCTCGTCGTCGATCCGGAAGGCGCCGCCCACCTTCCGGTAGGTGTTCAGGAACGTCATCATCGAGCGCTGCTGGGCGCCCCGGACGTAGATGTCGCCCTCGGTGGCCAGCGCCGCGGATGCCCAGGAGGCGGCCTCCAGGCGGTCCGGCAGGGCCCGGTGGTCGTAGCCGCCGAGCTTGTCCACACCGGTGATGCGGATGGTGCGGTCGGTGTCCATCGCGATGATCGCGCCCATCTTCTGCAGCACGCAGATGAGGTCCTCGATCTCGGGCTCCACCGCCGCGTTGGACAGCTCGGTGACGCCCTCCGCGAGCACCGCCGTCAGCAGCACCTGCTCGGTGGCGCCGACCGACGGGTAGGGCAGCCGGATCTTGGTGCCGCGCAGCCGCCGCGGAGCCTCCAGGTACTGGCCGTCCGCCCGCTTGTCGATCTTCGCGCCGAACTGGCGCAGCACCTCGAAGTGGAAGTCGATCGGGCGGCCTCCGATGTCGCAGCCGCCCAGGCCCGGGATGAAGGCGTGCCCGAGGCGGTGCAGCAGCGGCCCGCAGAACAGGATCGGGATACGGCTGGAACCCGCGTGGGCATCGATGTCGGCGACGTTCGCGCTCTCGACGTAGGTCGGGTCGAGGACCAGCTCGCCGGGCTCCTCGCCCGGGCGCACCGTCACACCGTGCAGCTGCAGCAGACCGCGGACGACCCGCACGTCACGGATGTCCGGAACGTTGCGCAGCCGGCTCGGCTCACTGCCCAGCAGTGCGGCGACCATGGCCTTGGGTACGAGGTTCTTCGCACCCCGGACACGGATCTCGCCCTCCAGCGGGGTTCCGCCGTGGACAAGCAGTACGTCATCAGCGCCGTTGACGGTCATGTAACTCGCGTTCCGTGGAGTGGGGCAGGGGCCAGAGGAGACAGAGTAATGGCCGCCCACCCCCCTGAAGTAGGCGAAGAGGAGACCCAGCCACGTCATGGCTGTGTCACAACACGAACCGCTCCCGCGCGGGCACGGGGGGTCACCGCGGCGGGGGTGTGCGCCGGGGGCGCACCGGGGAACCCGCCCGTCGCCGCCACCTGCCGGTCCGTGGTCCCGTGGGCCCCTTCTGATTCGGCCGCCCTCGCCGCCGTCCCCGCTTTGCCTCCCCCCGCGGGGCAAGATGCGGGATCATGTCTGGCATGACCGAGGTGTCCTCGCTCACAGGGCGGCTGCTCGTGGCCACGCCCGCCCTGGCGGACCCGAACTTCGACCACGCGGTGGTGCTCCTTCTCGACCACGACGAGGAGGGCTCGCTCGGTGTCGTCCTCAACCGGCCCACCCCGGTGGACGTGGGCGACATCCTGGAGGGCTGGGCCGACCTCACCGGGGAGCCCGGCGTCATCTTCCAGGGCGGCCCGGTCTCCCTCGACTCGGCGCTCGGTGTGGCGGTGATCCCCGGGGGCGGCTCCGGTGAACGCGACCCGCTCGGCTGGCGCCGGGTGCACGGCGCGATCGGCCTGGTCGACCTGGAGGCCCCGCCGGAGCTGCTCGCCTCGGCCCTCGGCTCCCTGCGCATCTTCGCCGGTTACGCGGGCTGGGGGCCGGGCCAGCTGGAGGACGAGCTCGTCGACGGCGCCTGGTACGTCGTCGAGTCCGAGCCCGGCGACGTCTCCTCCCCGTCCCCGGAACGCCTGTGGCGCGAGGTACTGCGCCGCCAGCGCAACGAGCTGGCGATGGTGGCCACGTACCCGGACGACCCTTCCCTCAACTGATACGGGTGGGCTTCAGTACTCTTGGCGGTATGAGCACTCTTGAGCCCGAGCGTGGAACCGGTACGGGGACTCTCGTAGAGCCGACGCCGCAGGTGTCGCACGGTGACGGTGACCACGAGCGCTTCGCCCACTACGTCCAGAAGGACAAGATCATGGCGAGCGCCCTCGACGGGACGCCCGTCGTGGCGCTGTGCGGCAAGGTGTGGGTGCCGGGCCGCGACCCGAAGAAGTACCCCGTGTGCCCCATGTGCAAGGAGATCTACGAGTCCATGGGCTCCGGCGGGGACGACAAGGGCAAGGGCGACGGCAAGTAGCCGTCCCGCCTCTTCCCCGTCTTCCGCCTCTTCCACGTCTTCACGGCCTCCGGGACCGTCGCCCGCGGTGGATCCCGGAGGCTTTCGTGCCGTCCGCCCGGGAGCGACGTGAGCGATCTGATTCCGGCACCGCGGGTGATCGAGGGACCCGGGCCGGGCGAGGTGGTGCTGGACGGCTCCACCACGCTGTGGGCCGCGCCCGGCACGGAGGGCACCGAGCGCTGGCTGCGCGCCACGCTCGCCGTCCACGGTCTGCCGCTGCCGCCGGGCCCGCCGGACGGCAGCCCCGGCGTGCGGCTGGTGCTGGACGACGCGCTGGGCCCGGAGGCGTACCGGCTGGCCGTGACCGCCGGCCGCGGTGTGGAGATCCGCGGCGGTGACCCGGCCGGCGTGTTCTGGGGCGCCCAGACCCTGCGCCAGCTGCTCGGGCCGGAGGTCTTCCGCCGCGCCGCCGTCCGGCCCGGCCGCCGCCACGTCCTCGCGCGGCAGGTCGTCGAGGACGCGCCCCGCTTCCGCTGGCGGGGGCTGTTGCTGGACGTGGCCCGGCACTTCATGCCCAAGGACGGGGTGCTGCGCCACCTGGACCTGATGGCCACGCACAAACTCAACGTGCTCCACCTGCACCTGACGGACGACCAGGGCTGGCGGGTGGAGATCCGGCGCCACCCGCGGCTGACCGAGGTCGGCGGCTGGCGGTCCCGGACCAAGATCGGGCACCGGGCCTCCCCGCTGTGGGACGAGCGGCCGCACGGCGGCTACTACACCCAGGACGACCTGCGCGAGATCGTCGCCTACGCCGCCGAGCGGCACGTCACCGTCGTGCCCGAGATCGACGTGCCGGGGCATTCGCAGGCGGCCATCGCCGCCTACCCGCAACTCGGCAACACCGATGTCGTCGACACCGCGGCCCTGTCCGTCTGGGACACCTGGGGCGTCAACCCCAACGTGCTCGCCCCGACCGAGACCGTGCTGCGCTTCTACGAGGGGGTGTTCGAGGAGGTCCTGGACCTCTTTCCGGGGGAGTTCGTGCACATCGGCGGCGACGAGTGCCCCAAGGACCAGTGGCGGGCCTCGCCGGCCGCGCAGGCCCGCATGCGGGAGCTGGGACTCGCGGACGAGGACGCGCTGCAGTCTTGGTTCGTGCGGCACTTCGACTCCTGGCTCGCGGCCCGCGGCCGGCGGCTGATCGGCTGGGACGAGATCCTGGAGGGCGGCCTGGCACCCGGCGCCGCCGTGTCGTCCTGGCGGGGGTACGCGGGCGGCGTCACCGCCGCGCGGGCCGGCCACGACGTCGTCATGTGCCCCGAGGAGCAGGTGTACCTGGACCACCGTCAGGCGCCCGGCGACGACGAGCCGGTGCCGATCGGCTGGGTGCGCACCCTGGAGGACGTCTACCGGTTCGAGCCGGTGCCGCCGGAGCTGACGCCCGAGCAGGCGCGGCGGGTCCTGGGCACGCAGGCCAACGTGTGGACCGAGGTGACGGAGGACCAGGCGCGCGTGGACTACCAGGCGTTCCCGAGGCTGGCCGCCTTCGCCGAGGTGGCCTGGAGCGCCCTGCCGCCGCCCGCCGAGCGGGACTTCCCCGGGTTCGAGCGGCGGATGGCCGTGCACTACGAGCGGCTGGACGCCCTGGGCGTCGCCTACCGGCCGCCGGGCGGGCCGAAGCCGTGGCAGCGGCGGCCGGGGGTGCTCGGCCGGCCGAAGGAAGGGCCGCCGCCGCAGCGGTAGGCCGCGCACAGCGGCAGGTCGCGCACAGCGGTAGGACACGTATACGGAATTCCGAACAAGTACGGGGAAAACCCCCGGCGGAATCACCGAAGAGAGGCAATTCGCGCGGATCGGCGATGCTGTGCGAAAACGGACCACCTGCCCGGTGAGGTGCGCGAACGCCTCCTGGTGGACCCCCGTCCTCGGGAGCCGCGAAGATGTGCCAGAGTTGCCACGTCCGCCCTGTGAGCACGTACCGTACGGCGCAACAGGTGGGACCAGGTGGGGCAGCGGGAAGGGGCAGCCGGTTTTGACCACGCACGCACCGCAGGCGGCGCAGGCCGTCACGTTGCCCACGACACTGGACGAGGCCGTGGCGGCCCTCACGGCCATGCCCGCCGCCGTACCCGTCGCGGGCGGTACCGACCTCATGGCCGCCGTCAACTCCGGACAGCTGCGGCCCACCGCCCTGGTCGGCCTCGGCCGGATCAGCGAGATCCGCGGCTGGCAGTACCAGGACGGCCACGCCCTGCTCGGCGCCGGCCTCACGCACGCGCGCATGGGCCGCCCCGACTTCGCCGCGCTCATCCCCGCGCTCGCCGCCGCCGCCCGCGCCGCCGGACCGCCGCACATCCGCAACGCGGGCACCCTGGGCGGCAACATCGCCTCGGCGGCTGCCACCGGCGACGCACTGCCCGTGCTGGCAGCCCTGGAGGCGACCCTGATCGTCGCGGGCCAGGGCGGTGCCCGCCGCGAGATCCCCGTCTCGCACCTGCTGGCCGGCATGGCGATGCTGCGCGCCGGGGAACTCATCGGCTACGTGCGCGTGCCGCTGCTGCACGCCCCCCAGGTCTTCCTCAAGGCGACCGGCCGCACCGGCCCGGGCCGCGCCGTCGCCTCCGTCGCGCTCGTGCTCGACCCCGCCCGGCGCGGGGTGCGGTGCGCCGTCGGCGCCATAGCGCCCATGCCGCTGCGGCCCCTGGACGCCGAGCAGTGGGTCGCCCGGCTCATCGACTGGGACAACAACCGCGCGATCGTCCCCGAGGCCCTGACCGCCTTCGGGGAGTACGTGGCCGCGGCCTGCATCCCCGACCCGGTCCCCGGCGAGGACGGCTTCGTGCCCGAGCTGCCGCCCGCCGTACTGCACCTGCGGCGCACCGTCGCCGCGCTGGCCCGACGAGCACTGGGGAGGGCGCTGTCGTGACCGACGACCAGCACGACCGGCACGAACACCAGGGACGGCACGGACAGCACGGAGACCGGGAGCGGGCAGGGGAGGGCACGCCGGCCGGCGGTGGCCGCTGGGACCCCCTGCCCCAGGGCGACTACGACGACGGTGCCACCGCCTTCGTGCAGCTCCCCGAGGGCGGCATCGACGCGCTGATGGCGGGCGACAGCCCGCTCGCCGCGCCCGGTCACGGCTATGTGCCGCCGCAGATAACGGCGTCCCCGGACGCGCCCGACCCCGGCGCCACCGGCACCGCGTCCTGGCCCCTGCCCGCGGGCGGCGGGGAGTGGCCCGAGCCGGGCGCGGGCGGACAGCACGGCGGCCGGCCGGCCGGTGACGACGGCTTCACGTACAACCCCGGTGAGACCGGCCAGTGGACCTTCGAGGCGCCCGCCGCCCCCGTCCCCGGCCAGGACGTCACCGGGCAGTGGTCCATCCCCGTCGCCGGGGGCGACCTCCCGGACGAGTCGGGCGAGTTCACCACGTCGGCCCTGATCGACCAGTGGGGCACCGCGCCCGCCACCCTGCCCGGCGGCGCGCCCGCCCCGTGGGCCACCGAGGCGCCCGGCGGACCCTGGACCCCGGAGGCGGCCGAGCAGCGGCCGGCCGAGGGCCACGGCGACGCGGCCGGCCCCGGCACCTCCGGCGGCCACCCCGGCGAGACCCCGTACGGGGCGCCCCCCGGCGGCGACGGGGCGTCGCGGAACGAGCCCGGGGCGCTGCCTGACACGGACGGCGCCCTGCACCCGGGCGACGGAGCTCCGGGCGAGGCGGGCTCCCCGCACCCGGACGACGTGCCTCAAGCGGGCGGCGCGGGCCACGCGGGTGAGGTGACCTACGCGGGCGATGCGACTCCGGCGGGGGGCGTCCCCCTCGCGGGTGAGACGGCGCGGCCCGGCGGGGCCCACCCCGGCGAGGCGGCCCACCGAGCCGAGCACGGGCGGTCGACCGCGCCGCACGCGCCGTACGGCGTGGGCGAGCCGTACGACTCGGGCGAGCGGCGGCACCCCGGTGCGCCGCTTCCGGCCGGTGACGTACCGCACCCCGGTGCGCCGCACCAGGCCGGAGACGACGTACCGCACCCCGGTGCGCCGCACCCGGCCGGTGACGCCTCACAGGGCGCGGAAGGGCCGCGGCACCCCGGCGTGCCCGGACCGGCGGCCGGTGACGACCCCCGGCCCCCCGGCCCCCCGTACCCTCCGCAGGACTCCCCACGGCCCGGCGAGTCGTCGTACGACCCCACCGGTGCCGCCGGGAGCGCGTCCTCGCAGGCTCCGGCGGCCGGTGACGCCGTCGGCGCCGACCAGGGGGCCCACGGGCCCGGCGAGTCCACCGAGGAGCCCCGGCCGGCCGACGGAACCACGGCCCCGGGGGCCTCACCCGGCCCCGCGGCGGAAGACCCGGCCTCCGGTGCGACGGGCCCGGACCAAGCCCCCGGCGCGGACGAGCCCGGCGCCCAGGAGCCGCCCGCCGGCCCCGGGGGCCCGCAGACCGCGGCTCCCCCCACCCCCGAAGCGCCCGCTGACGCCCTTCACGCGCGCGTGGCGGACGCCCCCGGGGACGACACCCGGCCGGGCACGACGGCGGCCGAAACCCAGGCGGACGCCCCGCCTCCGCCGCCGGCCGACGAGCACCCCCTCGCCTCCTACGTCCTGCGGGTCAACGGCTCCGACCGCCCCGTCAACGACGCCTGGATCGGCGAGTCGCTGCTCTACGTGCTGCGCGAACGGCTCGGCCTGGCCGGCGCCAAGGACGGCTGCTCGCAGGGCGAGTGCGGCGCGTGCAACGTGCAGGTCGACGGCCGGCTCGTCGCGTCGTGCCTGGTGCCGGCGGTCACCACGGCCGGCAGCGAGGTCCGTACCGTGGAGGGCCTGGCCGCCGACGGGCAGCCCTCCGACGTGCAGCGGGCGCTCGCCCGGTGCGGCGCCGTGCAGTGCGGCTTCTGCGTGCCGGGCATGGCGATGACCGTGCACGACCTGCTGGAGGGCAACCCGGCGCCGACCGAACTGGAGACCCGCCAGGCGCTCTGCGGCAACTTGTGCCGCTGCTCCGGGTACCGGGGCGTGCTGGAGGCCGTCAAGGAGGTCGTCGCCGAGCGCGAGGCGCACCGTACGGCGGCCGGCGAGGGCGAACCGGACGGCGACGCGCCGCGCATCCCCCACCAGGGCGGCCCGTCCCTCTTCGAGGCGCCGGGCGCCATGGACAGCCATGACCAGGACGGAGGCCAGGCGTGAGCAACGAAGCCGCGACCGCGTCGACCGCCGCGGCGGCCGCCCCCGCCCCCGAGCCGATCCCGCACGGGCTCGGCTCCCCCCTGCCACCCGCCGACGCCCGCGCCAAGACCGAGGGCACCTTCCCGTACGCGGCGGACCTGTGGGCCGAGGGCCTGCTGTGGGCGGCGGTGCTGCGCGCGCCGCACCCGCACGCGCGCATCGTGTCCATCGACACCTCCCACGCGCGCGAGATGCCCGGCGTGCGGGCCGTCGTCACCCACGAGGACGTCCCGGGCACCCCGCGCCACGGGCGCGGCACCCCCGACCGGCCGGTGTTCGCCTCCGACGTCGTGCGCCACCACGGCGAGCCCATCGCCGCCGTCGCCGCCGACCACCCGGACACCGCGCGCATGGCGGCGGCGGCCGTCATCGTCGAGTACGAGGTGCTCGACCCCGTCACCGACCCCGAGCAGGCGTTCGAGGCGGAGCCCCTGCACCCGGACGGCAACCTGATCCGGCACATCCCGCTGCGCCACGGCGACCCGGAGGCGGTCGGCGAGGTCGTCGTCGAGGGCCTGTACCGGATCGGCCGCCAGGACCCGGCGCCGATCGGCGCCGAGGCCGGACTCGCCGTGCCCCGCCCCGACGGCGGGGTGGAGCTGTACCTGGCCTCCACCGACCCGCACGCCGACCGCGACACCGCCGCCGCGGTCTTCGGGCTTCCGCCGGAGCACGTGAAGATCGTGGTCACCGGGGTGCCCGGGGCCACCGCCGACCGCGAGGACCAGGGCTTCCAGCTCCCGCTCGGCCTGCTGGCGCTCAGGACCGGCTGCCCGGTGAAGCTGACGGCGACCCGCGAGGAGTCCTTCCTCGGCCACGTCCACCGCCACCCCACCCTGCTGCGCTACCGCCACCACGCGGACGGCGAGGGCCGGCTGGTCAAGGTCGAGGCGCAGATCCTGCTCGACGCGGGCGCGTACGCCGACACCTCGTCGGAGGCGCTCGCCGCCGCCGTCTCCTTCGCCTGCGGCCCGTACGTGGTGCCGAACGCCTTCATCGAGGGCTGGGCCGTGCGCACCAACAACCCGCCCTCCGGCCATGTGCGCGGCGAGGGCGCGATGCAGGTCTGCGCCGCCTACGAGGCCCAGATGGACAAGCTGGCGAAGAAACTCGCCCTCGACCCGGCGGAGCTGCGCCTGCGCAACGCGCTGGCCACGGGCGACGTCATGCCGACCGGCCAGACCGTGACCTGTCCCGCCCCGGTCGCCGAACTCCTCCAGGCGGTGAGGGACTTCCCGCTGCCGCCGCTGCCGAAGGACACCCCCGAGGAGGAGTGGCTGCTGCCGGGCGGGCCCGAGGGCGCGGGCGAACCGGGCGCGGTGCGCCGGGGCGTGGGCTACGGCCTGGGCATGGTGCACATGCTGGGCGCGGAGGGCGCCGACGAGGTCTCCACGGCGACGGTGAAGGTGCAGGACGGCGTGGCGACGGTGCTGTGCGCCGCCGTCGAGACCGGCCAGGGCTTCTCCACGCTGGCCCGCCAGATCGTCCAGGAGACGCTGGGCATCGACGAGGTGCACGTCGCACCCGTCGACACCGACCAGCCGCCGGCCGGCGCCGGCTGCCGCGGCCGGCACACCTGGGTGTCGGGCGGCGCCGTCGAGCGGGCCGCCAAGATGGTGCGCACGCAGCTCCTGCAGCCGCTGGCCCACAAGTTCGGGATGTCCACCGAGCTGCTGCAGATCACCGACGGCAAGATCACCTCGTACGACGGTGTCCTGTCGACGACGGTGACGGAGGAGCTGCACGGCAAGGAGCTGTGGGCGACCGCGCAGTGCCGTCCGCACCCGACCGAGCCGCTGAACGAGCAGGGGCAGGGCGACGCGTTCGTCGGCATGGCGTTCTGCGCGATCCGCGCGGTGGTGGACGTCGACATCGAGCTGGGCTCGGTGCGGGTGGTGGAGCTGGCGGTCGCCCAGGACGTCGGCCGGATCCTCAACCCGGCGCAGCTCGCGGCCCGTATCGAGGCCGGCGTCACCCAGGGCGTGGGCATCGCCCTCACCGAGAACCTGCGCACCCCGCGCGGCGTGATCCGCCACCCCGACCTGACCGGTTACGCCCTGCCCACGGCCCTCGACGTGCCGGACATCCGGATCGTGAAACTGGTGGAGGAGCGCGACGTGGTGGCCCCGTTCGGCGCGAAGGCGGTCAGCGCGGTTCCCGTGGTGACCTCCCCGGCGGCCGTCGCCTCGGCCGTGCGTGCCGCGACCGGCCGCCCCGTCAACCGCCTGCCGATCCGCCCGCAGGCGGCCGTGGTCACGCCCCGCTGAACCGCGGTCGCGGCCCGGGGCGGGAACGCGCGCCGGGCGGCCCCGGACGTCTCCCCGGTAGGGGACGGCCGGTGTTGTCATGCTGATGCTGCCTTCCAGCCGAAGGTAGGCGCCGGCCGGGTGGCGCAGACAGGACATTGAGGGGGCTTCTGACCAAGCTCCTATCAGGTCATGTTCCGCCCGGCCGGAGCCATGAGAACGGGTCCCGGCAGCCGGACAGAACAACACGAAGACAGCCCAGCAGGGCGTCAGTCAGTGGTCGAGCCACGACCACCGGGACCTGAGTATCAGCATCAATGTCAGTGGTGCCGCGTAGTGTTCCGGGCAGTGGGAGAACCTGCCCGGGACGGGTGAACGGCATGCACGGGGGAGCGATGGGCGCGACGGACACGGCCGGTACGAGTGTGATCACCCTGACCGAGACCGACCTGGACCCGTACGTCACGCACGGGCCGACCCGCCGCTGGCTGACCGGCCCCGGACTGCCGGGCGTGGGCGCCCTGGTCACCTTCGAGGCGCTGCGCGCGGACGGGCTGCGCACGGTCGCGGACGCCACCGGCGACCACCCCGCCGACCTGCTGCCCGCCGGGCTGCGCGACCAGCTGGTGATAGGCGGCCTGATCGGCGCGGAGGGGCCGCGGACCGAGTCGGTGCTGCTGGACGGCGCGACCGGCGAGGTCACCACCACGTACTTCCTCCACGACCGCCCCGGCCTGATGGACCGCCGCCGACTCGCGCCGTCGCTGGAGAAGCTGGTGCGGTTCGCCACGGCGGCCGACGAACTGGCGGCGCTGCGCGGCCAGTTCGCGGCCTACGCGGGCCGCTTCGGACCCGAGGTGGTGGACCGGGCGTCGGCCCAGCTGCTCGCGCTGTACGAGGCGGGGTCCGACGGCGGCGAGGTGCCGCCGTTCTGGCGGCTGACGGCGGTGATCCGCCCGCTGGCGCTGATGGCGGGCCCCGGCACCCGCTCCGAGCTGGCCCTCGACCTGCCGCCCCGGCTGCTCGACGAGGAGTTCGGCGCCCGTGCCGTGGTCCGTTTCGAGGACGTCGACTTCCCGGCCGCGCTCACCCACGAGCCGACCCGCCGCTTCCTGCGGGAGGCCGGGCTGCCGGAGGAATGCGTCTGGTTCTTCCTCGACACGGACGCGCCACTGCCCACGATGGCCGAGCACGTGGCGGACGACCCGGCCGCCGCGCTCCCGCCGCGGGCCGACAGCCTGATCCGCCTCGGGTACCTGCTGGAGGACACCAGCCTGGTCGTCGACGGCGCGACGGGCGCGGTCCTCGCGTGGAGCGAGGCCGAAGCGGTGCTGCGGCCCCTGAACGCCGACGTGTCCACCCTCGCCTTCACCCTCTGGCTGATCCACCGCGAGCGCTCCCTCGACGCCGTGCACGACCTCACGGAGGCCTACGACCAGCTGGCCGACGCCATGTCCCGCACCCTGGCCGCCGTCGACCGCACGGCCTGCGACCCCGCCCCGGTCGGTCCCACGGACGACGGCCGGCGCTACTGGCCGCAGATGTTCGAGGACGAGGCGGGCGGCGGACTGTACGCGTAGCCGCCGGGTCTGTGGCCGAGCGTCGTAGGCCCCGGCCCTACGACCGACGACGGAGGCGCTGACCGACCTCCGACAGGGGTCAAACGCGGGTTCGCGCCTTACTCTGGCGGGCGTGACTGTCCTCAAGCCCCCTGCCGCCGCTGTCGGCGGCGATCGCGCCGACACCGTGCTCGGACGCTCCTACCGGTCCCTCAGCATCGGCATCGTCTCCGTCGTCCTGCTGATCGCCTTCGAGGCGACGGCCGTCGGGACCGCCATGCCGGTGGCGGCGCGGGAACTGCACGGGGTGCCGCTGTACGCGTTCGCGTTCTCCGGGTTCTTCACGACGAGTCTGCTCGGCATGGTGCTGTCCGGGCAGTGGTCCGACCGGCGCGGCCCGCTCGCCCCGCTGGCCTGGGGCATGGTCGCCTTCGCGGGCGGTCTGCTGCTGTGCGGCACCGCCGGTGCCATGTGGGTCTTCGTCGCCGGCCGGGCGGTCCAGGGCCTCGGCGGCGGCCTGGTCATCGTCGCGCTGTACGTGGTCGTCGGCCGCGCCTACCCGGAGCGGCTCCGCCCCGCCATCATGGCGGCCTTCGCGGCGAGCTGGGTCGTCCCGTCGGTCGTCGGGCCGCTGGCATCCGGCGCGGTCACCGAACACCTCGGCTGGCGCTGGGTCTTCCTCGGCATCCCGCCCCTGGTCGCCTTCCCGCTGGCCCTCGCCCTGCCGCGGATACGGCAGCGGGCGGCCGGCCCGGCGGAGACCGGCCCCGGCGACGGCGACCGCTCCGGCTCCCTCGACCGGCGCCGCATCCGGCTGGCCTTCGCCGTCTCCCTCGGCGCGGGACTCCTCCAGTACGCCGCCCAGGAGCTGCGCCCCCTCTCCCTCCTCCCGGCAGCCCTGGGCGCCGCCCTGCTCGTGCCCGCCGCGCTCGGGCTGCTGCCGCGCGGCACGCTTCGGGCGGCCCGCGGTCTGCCGTCGGTCGTGCTGCTGCGCGGCCTGGCGGCGGGGTCCTTCATCGCCGCCGAGTCCTTCGTGCCGCTGATGCTGGTCACCCAGCGGGGGCTGTCCCCGACACTCGCCGGGTTCTCCCTCGCGGCGGGCGGGGCGACCTGGGCGCTGGGCTCCTGGGTGCAGTCGCGGCCGCGGGTGATGCCGTACCGGGAGCGGCTGATGACCCTGGGCATGCTGCTCACCGCCACCGCGATCACCACCGCGCCGGGCGTGCTCGCCGACTCGGTACCGGTGTGGACAGTGGCCGTCGCCTGGGCCCTGGGCTGCTTCGGCATGGGCCTGGTGATCTCCTCCTCCAGCGTCCTGCTGCTCCAGCTGTCCGCCCCCGAGGAGGCCGGTGCCAACTCCGCCGCCCTCCAGATCTCCGACGCCCTCTCCAACGTCCTCCTCCTCGCCGCCGGCGGCGCCGCCTTCGCCGCGCTGGGCGGCGGCTCCACCGCCCACCCGACCGGGGACACCGCCGTCACCGGCTCCCACCCCGCCGCGTACCTCGCGGTGTTCCTGCCGATGGCGGGCGTGGCGCTGCTGGGGGCGTGGGTGACCCGGCGGCTGCGGGACCGCACCCCGACGACCGGCACCCCCGTACCCGAGGAACACCCCGCCCGCATGCTGCCCTGACGGCACCGGGCGGCGCGACCGGACCGGGCGCGCCGCCCGGGGGCGGAACAGGCCCCGCCCGGCCCCGCGTCACCGCCGGCGGACCGGCTCCGCCCCGCACGGTTCCCGGTGCAGGTGGACCGCGGGCGG
Organism: Streptomyces sp. bgisy159; assembly: GCF_057707805.1. NCBI lineage: Bacteria > Bacillati > Actinomycetota > Actinomycetes > Kitasatosporales > Streptomycetaceae > Streptomyces > Streptomyces sp. bgisy159. The sequence goes on from NZ_JBYIQX010000018.1 coordinate 105,500, forward strand.
GAAGCCGCTGCCGGACTCGGGGAGGAACGCGTCGTAGGGCTGCCCCGGTTCGATGCGCCGGCCGCAGCGGTCGCAGGTCACCCAGTGGCGCAGGGTGAGGCGGTGCAGCAGACGGCCGGTCCCGCACAGCTCGGAGTGGTTGGCGCACCGCTCGCAGGCCGTGGCGTGCGGGAGGAACGCGGAGTGCGCGCGGGCGCCGACACAGGGGCGGCACGCCCGCGGGAACCATCGCTCCGGCGGCGCCTGTTCCCCGAGGTCGACGGCCGACTCGCCGTCCAGCCCGTGCCCGCACCACACGCAGGCGGCACCCCGCCGCCGCTCGTCGTCCAGGGCGTCCCGCGCGGGCAGCCGTAGGACGGCGAGTGCCTCGGGGGTGATCTCCGCAGTTCTGGTCACCTGGGCCTCCTTCGGGGCACTGAACATGCGCAGTTCCCGTGGAGTGGGTCCTGCACCACAGAGATTGGACCGGTGGACCGGTCCAGTCAAGCGGCTGATGGTCTGCGCTACCCCATCGGGTACCTCTCGGTTTCCTCGAACACATGCGAGGCCGTGACGCCCTCCTCGCACACCAGCGGACGTCGCTCCTGGTCGTACGCCGCGTGGAGCACCACGGCGACCGCCACGGGCTGTTCGACCTCCAGCAGACGCGCCTCCTCGGCGGTGGCCAGGCGAACCGTCTTCACATCGACGCCTTCGGAGGGTGAGCGGCCGGTTTCCCGGCGCACGTAATGCGTCGTTCCCTCGGAGATCGGGCCCGCCATCGACAACCGAGGAGCGGCGTCCGTGATGTCCGGGGGAAACCAGGCGGTGACGAGCGTGCCCGGGGCTCCGTCGTCCAGCAGGACCAGCCGAGCCCGCCGCAGGGCCGTCTCACCCGCCTCCAGCCCGAGAGCATCGCTCACGTGATCCGGCGGAACGACGCGGTCGGGCGTCCCCAGACGTCGGAACGGCGCACCGCCGGACACCCGAGCCGTCCCGGCGCGGCGGCCACCCGCGGGGCGCGCGAGCGGCGTGTCCACGACGGTGAACCCCGCACCCTGCCGCGCTACGACCACGCCGTCACCGCGCAGCACGTCGTACGCCTTGACGACCGTCGCCCGGGACACGCTCCACTGTTCGGCCAGGTCACGTCCGGACGGCAGCAGCTCACCGGGTCCGAACTCACCGTTCGCGATCCGCGACCGCAGATCCTCGGCGATCTGCTCGTACTTCAGCAAAGGCATGGGCACTGTTCCGATCACTGGACTGGTCCACCGGTGAGCCCCAGAATGCCCCCATGACGAACGTTGAGCCAGCGCCGGAGATCGTGAGGTTCTACACCGAGACCATCGACGAGGCCGACCGGCTGAGCACGACGGCCGACGGGTGCCTGGAGATGGTGCGCACCCAAGAACTGCTGCGCCGGTACCTGCCGCCACCGCCCGCCCGGATCCTCGACATCGGCGGCGGGCCCGGCGCCCACGCCCGATGGCTCGTCGCCGACGGCTACACCGTCCACCTCGTCGATCCGGTCCCCCGCCACGTCGAGCAGGCCGAACGGACCGGCGCCACCGTCGAACTCGGTGATGCCCGTCAACTCTCCGCCGACGACGCCACCTACGACGTGGTGCTCCTGCTGGGACCGCTCTACCACCTGCTCGACCGCGCCGACCGCGACCGCGCCCTGGCGGAGGCGTACCGGGTCCTGCGCCCGGTCGGCCTGCTGGCTGCGGCCGGTATCAACCGATACTCCAGCCTGTTCGAGCACGCCGCCTTCGGGCACCTCCACAAGGAGCCGATGCGGGAGAGCATCGGCGGCATCCTCGCCTCCCAGATCCATGACGGGAAGAAGGCGTTCACCGCCGCCTACTTCCACAGCGGCGGGCAGTTGCGCGACGAGGTGTCGGCGGCGGGCTTCGACGGTGCGGAGGTGTTCGGCATCGAGGGCCCGGCCTGGTCCATGCTCGCGGCGGCCGAGCGCAACACGGGCGGCGACTTCCGGGACTCCCCGCTCTTCGCGTCGGCGTTGACCGCCGCCCGCATGGCCGAGCCGTATCCGGAACTCATGGCCGCCAGCTCGCACCTGCTCGCCGTCGCCCGCCGACCTGCCTGACGCCCTGGGGCCGCGGCGAGGCCGGCCCCGGGGAACGCAGGCCGTCCGGCCCGCAAAGCGTTCGCGGCGGGCCGGGCGGGCCGCCTACGCTGCGGTCATGTCCGAGCTGACTCTCCGCCTCCCGCCCGATCTCCGCCAGGCCCTCGACGACCTCGCCGACGCCACCGGGCGCGGTGCGGAGGACGTCGTCCTGGACGCCGTACGGGAGCGGGTGGCGCGGGAGGCGGCAGGCGTGCGGGGCGTCGCCGAGGGGCTTGCCGTCGCGCACGCCGAGTTGCTGCGGAGGCTGGGCGAATGACGCGGCACCTCACCGTCGCGGAGGTCACGGACATCGCCGCGCTCGCGTTCGGCGGGCGGGAGCCCGAGGTGCGGGAGCCGGGGCTGCTGGCGTCCGCCGTGCACCGGTCGCGGGCGCGGATGTTCGGGGCGGCGGCCTACGAGGACCTCCACGAGCAGGCCGCCGCGCTCCTGCACGCCCTGGCCGCCAACCACCCCCTCGTGGACGGGAACAAGCGGACCGCGTGGCTGGCCGCCGCCACCTTCCTGGCGGTCAACGGCGTCGATCTGACCGACTGCGACCAGGATGTGGCGTACGCGCTGGTCATCGATGTCGCGGCGGGGGAGGAGACGGAGATCGCCGGGATCGCCGGGCGGTTGCGGGCGTTGTGATGTGGGTCCCACCCGGCGGGGGCGGCGGGGCGGGTGCGGCGTGTGGGGGCCGGGGCGCCGGTAGGGTGGCCCGGTTGTCGTACGCAGCCGAGAGCCACTGTCGTTCGTAGCCGAGAACCGGCCCACCGAGAGCACCGAACCCGGAGACCGTGACTACCACCGCCGCTTCCTCCTCGCACTCCCACCACCTCTCCCCGGCCTTCCCGGGCCGCGCTCCCTGGGGCACCGCCAGCAAGCTGCGGGCCTGGCAGCAGGGGGCGATGGAGAAGTACCTCCAGGAGCAGCCGCGTGACTTCCTCGCCGTCGCCACGCCCGGCGCCGGCAAGACGACCTTCGCGCTCACCCTGGCCTCCTGGCTGCTGCACCACCACGTCGTCCAGCAGGTGACCGTGGTCGCGCCCACCGAGCACCTGAAGAAGCAGTGGGCGGAGGCCGCGGCCCGGATAGGAATCCGGCTCGACCCGGAGTACAGCGCCGGGCCGCTGAGCAAGGAGTACCACGGCGTCGCCGTGACGTACGCGGGCGTCGGCGTGCGGCCGATGCTGCACCGCAACCGCAGCGAGCAGCGCAAGACGCTGGTGATCCTCGACGAGATCCACCACGCGGGCGACAGTAAGTCCTGGGGCGAGGCGTGCCTGGAGGCGTTCGAACCGGCGACGCGGCGCCTCGCGCTCACCGGTACGCCGTTCCGCTCCGACACCAACCCGATCCCCTTCGTGACGTACGAGGAGGGCCAGGACGGGATCCGGCGCTCCGCCGCCGACTACACCTACGGCTACGGCTCCGCGCTCGCCGACCACGTCGTGCGGCCGGTCATCTTCCTCTCCTACAGCGGCAACATGCGCTGGCGGACCAAGGCCGGCGACGAGATCGCGGCCCGGCTCGGCGAGCCGATGACCAAGGACGCGATCAGCCAGGCGTGGCGTACGGCCCTCGACCCGCGCGGCGAGTGGATGCCGAGCGTGCTGCGCGCCGCCGACCAGCGGCTGACCGAGGTGCGCAAGGCCATACCGGACGCCGGCGCCCTCGTCATCGCCTCCGACCAGGACTCGGCGCGCGCCTACGCCAAGCTGATCCGCGAGATCACGGGCAGCAAGGCGACGCTGGTGCTGTCCGACGACGTGGGCGCGTCCAAGCGGATCGACGAGTTCAGCAGCGGCACCGACCGGTGGATGGTCGCGGTGCGGATGGTGTCGGAGGGCGTCGACGTGCCGCGCCTCGCGGTCGGGGTGTACGCGACGACGATCTCCACGCCGCTGTTCTTCGCGCAGGCCGTCGGCCGTTTCGTGCGGTCGCGGCGGCGCGGCGAGACCGCGTCGGTGTTCCTGCCGACCGTCCCCGACCTGCTCGGCTTCGCCAACGAGATGGAACGCGAGCGCGACCACGTCCTCGACAAGCCCAAGAAGGGCGGCGAGGACGAGGACCCCTACGCCGAGTCCGAGAAGGAGATGGACGAGGCGAACCGGGAGCAGGACGAGGACACCGGCGAGCAGGACATGCTGCCCTTCGAGGCGCTGGAGTCCGACGCCGTCTTCGACCGGGTCACCTACAACGGCGCCGACTTCGGCATGCAGGCCCACCCCGGCAGCGAGGAGGAGCAGGACTACCTCGGCATCCCGGGCCTGCTGGAGCCCGACCAGGTGCAGCTGCTGCTGCAGAAGCGGCAGGCCAAGCAGATCGCGCACAGCCGGAAGAAGCCGGCCGAGGAGGCCGACCTGCTGGAGCTTCCCGCCGAGCGGCGGCCGGTGGTCTCCCACAAGGAGCTGATGGAGCTGCGCCGCCAGCTCAACACGATGGTCGGCGCGTACGTCCACCAGAGTGGCAAGCCGCACGGGGTGATCCACACCGAGCTGCGCCGGGTGTGCGGTGGGCCGCCGAGCGCGGAGGCGACGGCAGGACAGCTGCGGCAGCGCATCGCCAAGGTGCAGGAGTGGGCGACGCGCATGAAGTGACCGGCGGGGTGGTGCGGGGGCGGGCACGCCGTCGGCGCGCGCCGTACGTATCGGGGCAAATGCAGGTAGTCCTGTCGAGCTGTTGACCGGATTCTGGACGGAGCCTTCCGCTCAGCGAACCGGTGCGGCTACTGTCCCGCTACGCACACGCCCCGTGGCAGTGCCGCCGCGGAGCGCAGCCGTGAAGCGACTGTTGCCCGGAACGACCCGGGCCGTCATCGATCGGCGGCCTCTGACGCGCGTCACGCGACGGGACTCGATGACGCATCCGCCGCGCGGGGGTCTGCCGACCTCACCAGTTGGAGGAGTGGGCGTCGTGACCGCGGAGACCTCTCAGACGCTCGACCGGGGACTGCGTGTCCTCAAGCTGCTGGCCGACACGGACCACGGACTGACCGTCACCGAGCTTTCCCAGAAACTGGGCGTGAACCGGACCGTGGTGTACCGGTTGCTCGCCACGCTGGAGCAGCACGCGCTCGTCCGGCGTGATCTCGGCGGCCGTGCCCGGGTGGGGCTCGGGGTGCTGAGGCTGGGGCGCCAGGTGCACCCGCTGGTGCGGGAGGCGGCGCTGCCGGCGCTTCGGTCGCTCGCCGAGGACATCGGGGCGACCGCCCACCTGACCCTCGTCGACGGCGCCGACGCGCTGGCCGTGGCGGTGGTCGAGCCCACCTGGACCGACTACCACGTGGCCTACCGGGCCGGTTTCCGGCATCCGCTGGACCGGGGCGCGGCGGGGCGGGCGATACTCGCGGCCCGCCAGCGGACGCTGTCCGAGCCCGGCTACACCCTCACCCACGGCGAACTGGAGGCGGGCGCCTGCGGGGCCGCCGCACCGCTGCTCGGGGTGACGGGCGTCGAGGGCAGCGTCGGTGTCGTCATGCTGGCCGACGCGGTGCCGGAACGCGTAGGCCCTCGGGTCGTCGACGCGGCCCGTGAGGTCGCCGAAGCGCTGCGCTAGCCGGGCGGCGCACGCCCTGGCGGCCCGGCGAGGTCGCCGAAGCGCTCCGTCGGCCGGGTCGCGCGCTTCGGGCAGGCCGAGAGAGGCCGCCGAAGCGCTGTGTCAGGCGGACCGCACGCCCTACGGCCGGGCGGCGGGCGGGCGCCCGCGCCGGACCACGTACATTGAGGCCGTGTTCTCTCGGTTGTCTCGTCTCAGCAGGCCCCGGGCCGTCGCCCTGTACGCGGTGCCGTTCGTCGCGCTGCTCGCCACCGCCGGTCTGGCGCCGTTGCCGTTCTCGGTGGCGCAGCCCGGTATGACGGCGAACGTGCTGGGGGCGGACAAGGGCACCCCGGTGATCACCATCTCGGGTGCGCCGACCCGCGAGACCTCCGGCCAGCTGAGGATGACGACGATCGAGGCGACGAATCCGGACACCCGGATCACGCTCCCCGAGGTGCTCGACGGCTGGTTCCGTACCGACCGTGCCGTCATGCCCCGGGACTCGGTCTACCCGAGCGGGGACAGCGTCGAGGAGATCCAGCGGCACAACACCGCGCAGATGGAGGAGTCGCAGAACGACGCGACCGAGGCGGCGCTGGCGTACCTGAAGCTGGACTCCGACGACGTCAAGGTCGACCTGGAGCTCGCCGACGTCGGCGGGCCCAGTGCCGGTCTGCTGTTCTCGCTCGGCATCGTCGACAAGCTCGACGGTGACGGCGTCGGCGGCGACCTCACCGGCGGCCGGGTCATCGCCGGTACGGGCACCATCGACGCCGCCGGCCGGGTCGGCGCGGTCGGCGGCGTCGCCCTGAAGACGCAGGCGGCGCGCCGTGACGGGGCGACCGTCTTCCTGGTCCCGAAGGCGGAGTGCTCCGACGCGAAGGGCGAGCTGCCCGAGGGCCTGAGACTGGTCCCGGTGACCACCCTCAGGGGCACGGTGGCCGCCCTGAAGGCACTGGCGTCGGGCAAGGGCTCCGTCCCCGCCTGCTGAGCCGGGGACGGTCCTCCCACCGGGCGGGCACGACGCGCGGCGTGGACACCAGCCCCTACTGCGCCGGAAGGACGCGCGGCGTGGACACCAGGCGCAGGCCGACTTCCACCAGCGTCCAGCCGACCTTCGTCCGGAGCTGTCGCGCGGGCCTGGATCCGGCGGCGGCCGCGTCCCGGCCGGCCTCGGCGCGGAGCTCGGCGGCGCGGGTGTGGTGCAGGGCGAGATGGGTCTCGGGATGCATCGGGCGGGCCTCTCAGTCCGTTCGGTCCGTGCGGGTGGGGAAGACGTGGGTGTGCAGGCGTACCTGCTCGGCGCCGGGTGAGCCCTCGGGCAGCGCCCGGGCGCGGTAGCTCTCGATCAGGTCGTGCATCCGCTCGCCGAGCTCACCGGCGAGTTCGGGGGTGAGGCGCAGCGTGAAGTCGCTGATGTCCGAGGCGGCGAACCACTCCTCGCCCCACTCGTGGATCGTGCCGACGTAGGTCGACAGCTCCTGGGCGTGGACGCCGGCGACCTCGTGCATGAACACGCTGGCGGCGCCCCGCACCGCCGGGTCCGGGTCCGTCAGCAGTTCGTCGTCGAACCGGACGCCCTCGTCGACCGCCCGCCACCAGCGCTCCCGGCCCTTGCCGTGCTCCGGGGCGTCCTCGACGAAGCCGTAGGCGGCGAGCTGGCGCAGGTGGTAGCTGGTGGCCCCGCTCGACTCGCCCAGCTTCGCCGCGAGCCGGGAGGCGGTGGCGGGGCCGCCCCGGCGCAGCGCGGACAGCAGCCGCATCCGCAGGGGGTGGGCGAGGCCGCGCAGGGTGCGGGCGTCGAGCACATGCAGCTTGGGGTTCTCGGGCATGCATGCAAAGGTAGCGTTGCAAAGAGAGCTTTGCAAGCAGTTCTTTGTAACCTTGGGCCGGTTCCGTCGTGCCTGGCGGGTCCCGTTGCGTGCCGTCAGGCCGGCTCCGTGCCCGCCGCCTGCTCCACCAGCGGGATGATCCGCAGCGGCACCGGGTTCTCCATCACGATCGCGGTCGACGCCCGCACGATCCCGTCGATGCCGACGACCCGGTCGATCACCCGCTGCAGGTCCGCGTTGGACCGGGCCACCAGCCGGCACAGCATGTCCCCGCTGCCGGTCGTGGTGTGCAGCTCCAGCACCTCCGGCACGGACGCCAGGTGGGCCCGGACGTCGGCCCCCTGGCCCTGCCGGATCTGCAGCGTGGCGAACGCGGTGACCGGGTAGCCGAGCGCCGCCGGGTCCACCTGGGGGCCGAAGCCGCGGACGACCCCGTTCGACTGGAGCCGGTCCAGCCGCGCCTGCACCGTCCCGCGGGCCACGCCGAGGCGCCGGGACATCTCCAGGACGCCGATCCGCGGCTCCCGTGCGAGCAGCACGATGATCCGCCCGTCCAGATGATCGATCGCCATACCGGCCTCCCGGTGGTCATCCTGTACAGAGAGCCCGCCGATCCGGGCCCGCTGCTGGGCATATTGCCCAGTGAAAGAAGAAACTATTGCGCACTCTGCCGAGTCGGGTGAGGCTGCGCCTATGACGCAGACCACACACCACACTCCCGACACCGCCCGGCAGGCCGACCCCTTCCCGGTCAAGGGAATGGACGCGGTCGTCTTCGCCGTGGGCAACGCCAAGCAGGCGGCGCACTACTACTCCACCGCTTTCGGCATGAAGCTGGTCGCCTACTCCGGACCGGAGAACGGCAGCCGCGAGACGGCGTCGTACGTCCTGGAGAACGGCTCGGCCCGCTTCGTGTTCACCTCGGTCGTCAAGCCCGCCACCACCTGGGGCCACTTCCTCGCCGAGCACGTGGCGGAGCACGGCGACGGCGTCATCGACCTCGCCATCGAGGTCCCGGACGCGCGCGCCGCGTACACGTACGCCCTCGAACACGGCGCGACCTCGGTCGCCGAGCCCTACGAGGTGAAGGACGAGCACGGCACGGTCGTGCTGGCCGCCATCGCCACCTACGGCAAGACCCGCCACACCCTCGTCGAGCGTTCCGGCTACGACGGCCCCTACCTGCCCGGCTACGTCGCCGCCCGGCCGATCGTCGAACCGCCCGCGCAGCGCACCTTCCAGGCGATCGACCACTGCGTCGGCAACGTCGAACTCGGCCGGATGAACGAGTGGGTCGGCTTCTACAACAAGGTCATGGGCTTCACGAACATGAAGGAGTTCGTGGGCGACGACATCGCGACCGAGTACAGCGCGCTGATGTCCAAGGTCGTGGCCGACGGCACGCTCAAGGTCAAGTTCCCGATCAACGAGCCCGCCGTCGCCAAGAAGAAGTCCCAGATCGACGAGTACCTGGAGTTCTACGGCGGCGCGGGCGTCCAGCACATCGCGCTCAACACCAACGACATCGTGCAGACGGTCCGTACCATGCGCGCCGCCGGCGTCCAGTTCCTCGACACCCCCGACTCGTACTACGACACGCTCGGCGAGTGGGTCGGCGACACTCGGGTGCCGATCGAGACGCTGCGCGAGCTGAAGATCCTCGCCGACCGCGACGAGGACGGCTACCTGCTGCAGATCTTCACCAAGCCGGTCCAGGACCGTCCGACCGTGTTCTTCGAACTCATCGAGCGGCACGGCTCGATGGGCTTCGGCAAGGGCAACTTCAAGGCGCTCTTCGAGGCGATCGAGCGGGAACAGGCCAAGCGCGGCAACCTGTAGGCGGCGGCCCCCCGGCCGGCCCGGGGGAGTGCCGGCTCACCGCGGCGCCCGGACGTCCGGCGGCTCGCCCAGCGCAGTCAGCGCGGCCCGGGCCGCCGGGGCGTGCACCGGCGAGAAGTACGGGTTGATCCGCAGCGCCTCCGCCAGATGGCGGCGGGCCGGGCCGGTCCGCCCCAACTCCCGCTCGATCATGCCCCGGTGGTAGGAGTACGGCGCACTCAGCACCGTGCCGCCGTGCTCCCGGTCCGTGGCCCGCACGGCGAACCCGAGCGCCTCCTCGTCGTTCCCGGCGCGGTGCAGGGCCCAGCCCAGCGCGTCGGCCACCGCGGTGCCCGGCTGCCGCCGCCACTCCTCGCGCAGCAGCCGGACCGCCAGCGCCGGGTCGCCGTGGTCCGCCTCGAACCGCCCGAGGACCAGCCGTCCGTCCACCCCGCCGGCCGCCCGCTCGCGGACCTGCTCGCGCAGCAGGTCGTACTGCACGCGCGCGGCCTGGGTGAGGCCCAGCGACTCGTACACCTCGCCCAGCTCCAGGGCGTACTGCGGCAGCGGCTGCTTGGCGAGCGCCATCCGGTACACGGTCAGCGCCTCCGAGGCGCGGCCCAGCGCGGCCAGCGCCCTGCCCTGCCCCGCCTGCGCGGCCCGCTGGTCGGGGTCCAGCCGGACCGCCTCCTCGAACTGCCGCAGCGCCTCCTCGCGGTCCCCGCGCTCCCAGGCCAGCTGCCCGGCCCGCTCCCGCCAGGCCGCCTGCTCGGCCGGGGAGACGGCGGCCGCCGCGGCGTCGGACAGGGCGGCGGCCGCGTCCTCGCGCCAGCCGCGGTCCCGGTACACGCCGGCCGCCCACGCCAGCACCGCCGGCCCCGACCGCGCCGCCGTCAGCTTGTCCAGGACGGCCCCGGCCCGCTTGTGGTCGCCGAGCCCGGTGTACGCGTCGATCAGCAGCGGATACGTCGTCCACCGGCGCGGCGACGCCTTCAGCGCGGCCTCGCCCCAGCGGCGGGCGGCCCGGAAGTCGCGCCGCGCGCCGGCCAGCGCGGCCAGGCCGTCCAGCGCCTCCGGGGTGCGGCCGGCCGCCAGCGAGGCGCGCAGCGCCCGCTCGGCCCGCGGGAAGTTCCCGGCGGCGTCGGCGGTCCGCCGCCCCTGCTCGACGTACGCCCGGCCCAGCAGCGCCCACCCGCGCGGGTCGTCGGGGTGCCGCCGCACGAACGCCTCCTGCTCGCCGATCAGCGCTGCCAGCCCGGGCAACGAGGCCGCCACCCCCCTGACCACGGCGCCCCGCGCCTCCACCGCGGGAGCGGGCCCCACGGCCGGCCGCGGCCCCGGCCCCCCGGACCCCCACAGCACCACACCGGCCCCCGCCAGCAGCCCGCCGGCCAGCGAGCCCACCAGCAGCCACCGCCCCCACCGCCGTCCCGGACGGCGGCCCGGGCACGCGGCGTCCCCCTGTCTCCGGGCGCCGCTGTCCGAGGCGGCCGGTACGGAGCCCGGGGTGCCGGGGTGCGCGGGGCTCTCCGCGGCCGGGTCGGGGCGCCGTCCGGCGGCCGGCAGGGCCTCGGAGCTCACGCCGGGCGCCGGGACGCGGGCGGCGGAGCTGTCCGGGAGCGGCGGGGCGGCGGGACCGGTGTCCCCCGGGGCAGCCGAGCCCGCCGAGGGGCCCGGATCGGCTGAGGGGCCCTGCTCCGGGGAGGGGTGAGGGGGCGCGGGTGCCGGGGCGGTCCGGGGGGCCGAGGCGGGGGCGGCGGGCGAGGCGGGCGGCTCGGCGGGCGCTGCGGCGGCGTTGTCCATGACGCTCACTGTGCGTCAGCGGAACGAGCCCCTCGCGGCGGCCCCGGGACGGAGCAGGTGGGGTTCACACCGATGGCCGCGGGTGACACGCTGTGATCATGAGCCGTATCGAGGGTGCCTCCGGCGCGGACCGTGACGAACTGACCGGCCGACTGCTCGCGGGCCTGCCGGCCGACGCCGTGCTGACCGACCCCGACGTCACCGCCTCCTACGCCAACGACATGGCCAGTTTCTGCCCGGCCGGCCGCCCGGCGGTCGTGGTGCTGCCGCGCACGGTCGAGCAGGTGCGGCACGTGATGCGCACCGCCACCGCACTGCGCGTTCCCGTCGTCCCGCAGGGCGCCCGCACCGGCCTGTCCGGCGGCGCCAACGCCGGCGACGGCTGCATCGCGCTGTCCCTGACCAGGATGGACCGCATCCTGGAGATCGACCCGGTCGAGCGGATCGCCGTCGTCGAACCGGGCGTCGTCAACGCGGACCTGTCCCGCGCCGTCGGCGAGCACGGCCTCGCCTACCCCCCGGACCCCTCCAGCTGGGAGACGTGCACGATCGGCGGGAACATCGGCACCGCGTCCGGCGGCCTGTGCTGCGTGAAGTACGGGGTGACCGCCGAGTACGTCCTCGGACTCGACGTCGTCCTGGCCGACGGCCGCCTGATGTCCACCGGCCGGCGCACCGCCAAGGGCGTCGCCGGATACGACCTCACCCGCCTGTTCGTCGGCTCCGAGGGCTCCCTCGGCGTCGTCGTCCGGGCGGTGCTGGCCCTGCGCCCCCGGCCACCGCGACACCTGGTCCTGGCCGCCGAGTTCGCCTCCGCCCGCGCCGCCTGCGACGCCGTCTGCCGGATCATGGCCGCCGGTCACGTCCCGTCCCTGCTGGAACTGATGGACCGTACGACCGTGAAGGCGGTCAACGACCTCACCCGCATGGGGCTTCCGGAGACCACCGAGGCGCTGCTGCTGGCCGCCTTCGACACCGCCGACCCCGCCGCCGACCTGGCGGCCGTGGGCGAGCTGTGCGAGGCGGCCGGCGCCACCCAGGTGGTGCCCGCCGACGACGCCGCCGAGTCCGAACTCCTGCTGCAGGCCCGGCGCTCGTCGCTCACCGCGCTCGAAGCGGTGAGCGGCACGACGATGATCGACGACGTGTGCGTGCCCCGCTCCCGCCTCGGCGACCTCCTCGACGGCGTCGAGCGCATCGCCGCCCGGCACCGGCTCACCATCGGCGTCGTCGCCCACGCCGGCGACGGCAACACCCACCCCACCGTCTGCTTCGACGCCCAAGACCCCGACGCGTCACGGCGCGCCCGGGAGTCGTTCGACGAGATCATGGCCCTCGGCCTCGAACTGGGCGGCACCATCACCGGCGAGCACGGCGTCGGCCTCCTCAAGAAGGAGTGGCTGGCCCGCGAACTAGGCCCCGTCGGGCTGGAGATGCAGCGGCGGATCAAAGAGGCCTTCGACCCGCTCGGCATCCTCAACCCGGGCAAGCTGTTCTGACCCGGCCCCCGGGCAGGCCGAGGGCGGCTCACCGGGCGAGCAGCTGGTCGAGTGCGTCGTCGATGCCCAACTGCTCCCTCTCGGTGCCCGGCGGCACCACCCGCAGCGTGCGCTCCAGCCAGACCGAGACCTGCGCGGCCGGCGCCTCCAGCAGCGCGTCGCCGTCCGGTGAGCTGAGCGCCATCAGCACCACACCGCGCCCCTCCGCCTTCGTCGGCCACACCCGCACGTCCCCCTGCCCGCACGGCCGGAACACCCCCTCCACCAGCAGCTCCCGGGCGAACGTCCAGTGCACCGGGAACTCGGAGTCGACGTGGAAGGTGACATGGACGGCGAACGGGTCGTCGCTGCGGTAGCCCAGCCGGGCCGGCACCGGGATGCTCCGCTCGGGCGACAGGATCAGCCGCAGCTCCAGTTCGCGTTCGACCACGGTGTGCATGGCGGTTCCTTCCTCTCGTGGAGCCCTCGGACGGGCCCGCGCACAGGAGAGAGAGGGGGCCGGACCGGAAGCATTACGCGGGTTCGGGCACCTTTCTTTTCCGGCTGTGCAGACGGATGCACGAGGTTGCACGGAAAGGAGTGGGTCGTGCGCGAGGGGCGGTGGAGGTTGCGCCGGTCTGATAGATGTGGAGGCCCCCATCCCACCCCCGAGCAGATACGGGACGACGGACATGAGCGCCCCCACCCCGGCCCCCGGCGACGACCGGCCCCGCGCAGGGTATTACCCGGACCCGTCCATTCCTGGATACGTCCGGTACTGGAACGGCGCCTCCTGGGTGCCCGGCACCAGCCGTCCGGCGCCCGGCGACGGCGAGCCGCTCGCCCCGCCGCCGGGCGCGTTCCCCGTCCCTGCGGTCGAGGAGACGGGCCCGCACTTCTTCGACGAGGACCCGCAGCCGACCGGGCCGTCCGCCCCCGCGGACGGCCCGGGGCCCTCCGGCGACCGCGCGGAACCCGCCTCCGCCTGGGCGGCCGACCGCTCCCGGCAGGCCGGCTTCGGCGGTGACCACGACCGGCGCGTCTCCTGGGGGGCGGACCCGAGGACACCGGCGCCGTCCGCGGCACCCCCCGAAAACCAGAGCGAGCGGGCGACCCCGGCGGCGGGGTCCGGCGGCGACCCGGGCGGGGCCGCGCCCGATCCGTCGGGCACGTTCGTCTTCCGCCGCCCGACCGTCGGCCCCGCCGGCCGGGCGGCCGACCCCGCCCCCGGCGGCTCCGCAGCGGGTGACGCCGACCCCGGCACCATGACCTTCCGCGCGCCCCAGCCGCGCAGCGCCGACCACGACGGAGCCCGCGACGCGCGGCCGGCCGCCCCGGACCCGGTCCCCACCGGCGGAGCGGTGTTCGCCGACCCGGCGGCGGGGCCGTCGGCCGCCGGCTCCGGGGCGGGTGCCGGCCCCGGCCGTGCCCCGTCCGCCCATGCCCCGTCCGCCCATGCCTCGTCAGGCCAGGCGCCGTCCGGCCATGTCCCGCCCGGCCAGGCGTCGTCGGGTCATGCCCCGTCCGGTCCGGCCTTCGGCGCACCGCCCGCGCCCCTGCCGGGCACCCCTGCGGGTCCGACACCGCCCGCCTCCGGCGTCCCGGCGCCCGCGGGCACCGCGCCGGCGGCGCCCGCGGCCGGCCCTGCCGTGCCCGCCCCCGCCAAGCCCGGCTTCGCCGCCGGCAAGGCCGCCGCAGAGCGGGCGTCGGCCGACCGGGCGGCGGTCCGGGCCGCGTCGCCCGCCGTCCCCGGCCCTTCCGCCCCGGCCCCCTCGGGGCCCCAGAGCCCCGACGCCGCCGCCTCGCACACGCCCTCCGCACCCGCCTTCCCGGGCACGACGCCCGCGCCCGACGCGTCCGCCGCCGCGGCTCAGGCGTCCCCGGCCGCCCCCGTGACGTCCGGGCCCGGTGGCGGTCAGCCCTCCTGGGCGCAGCAGGTGCACCAGCTGGCCGGGGGCGCCGGCGGCGGCGAGCAGCCCGTCGCACCGTGGAAGCCCCCGGTGGAGGACGTGTTCCAGGCAGCCGCCCGGCGCCAGGCGGCGGCCCGGCCCGCCCCGCTGGGCAAGCGGCTGGCCGCCCGACTGGTGGACACCGTCGTCCTGGGCGCCGTGACCACCGCGGCCGCCGTGCCGCTCGGCACCCGCGCCCTGGACCACGTGAACGAGAAGATCGACGCGGCCAAGCTGTCCGGCCGCACGGTCACCGTCTGGATCCTGGACGGCACCACCGCGGCGTACCTGGGCGTCGTCCTCGCCGTCCTCCTCCTCTTCGGCGCGCTCTACGAGGCGCTGCCCACCGCCAGGTGGGGCCGCACCCTCGGCAAGAAGCTGTTCGGACTGGAGGTGCGCGACATCGAGGGGCACGAGCCGCCCACCTTCGGCGCGGCCCTGCGCCGCTGGCTGGTCTACAGCGTCCCCGGCCTGCTCGCCGTCGGGGTCGTCGGCGTGCTGTGGGGCCTGATCGACAAGCCGTGGCGGCAGTGCTGGCACGACAAGGCGGCGCACACCTTCGTCGCGGGCTGACCCGTCGCCCCGGCGGCCGGCCGCCTCTCCGAGCGGACGCCGGGGCCTCGGCCGGGGGACCGCGGACGCCGGTACTCCGGACGGCGGCTCGCCGGGTGCGAGGCCGCCGGGTTCGCGGTGCACTCGGGCCATGACGACCGAACCGCCCCCCGGTTCCGGCGGCGAACCGCCGGAGGACGACCCGTTCCGGAAGCAGCCGCCCCCACCGCAGGGCGGCCACCCCTACGGCGGGCAGCCGTACGGCGGTGACCCGTACGGCGGTCGGGCCCACGGCGGTGACCCGTACGGCGGTCACCCGGCCGACCCGCAGGCCGGCATGCCCCCGCTCGCCGACAGCGGCCGGCGCACGCTGGCCCGGCTGATCGACATGGTGCTGGTGTTCATCGCGCTGGCGCTGCTCTCGTGGGCCTTCGGCCTCGGCGACTACGGCGTGGACAGCGACGAGGTCCAGGTCGGCAGGTCCCTGTCGCGGTCCGTGGTCGCCGCGGTGCTCTACATCGCGTACGACACCTTCCTGACCGCGCGGACCGGCCAGACGCTGGGCAAGAAGTGGCTCGGCCTGCGTGTGGCCAACCTCGACAACGGGGCCACGCCGTCCCTGCAGACCTCGCTGCTGCGCGCCCTCGTGCTGTGGGTGCCGTTCGCGTTCTGCTGCTTCGTCTTCTGGACCGCGATCGCGGGCGGCTGGAGCTTCTTCGACAAGCCGTACAAACAGGGCCTGCACGACAAGGCGGCCAAGACGGTGGTGGTCACCGTCAACTGAGCCGAAGCGGAACACTCCTGACCCGGTGCACGGTTTACGTCACACAACGCGGCTCCCACGCGGCGCCGTTCACCGCGCCGGGCGGCCGGTCAGCGTGCCACCGGCTCCCGCCGGGGCTGTCCGCTGCGCTCGGGCGCGGCCGGTGCGGCGGCCGGTGGCCGCGGTTTCGGCGCCGGTGCGGTCAGTGCGACGAGCAGGCCGAGCGCGAGGGCCGCGACGGCGATCAGAGTGACGGCGACGCCCGAACTCGCCTGCGACAGCAGCAGCATGGCGAGCGTCGAGAAGACCACGGTGCAGGAACCGTACGTGAGCTGTGCGACAGTCGGACGAGGCATGGCAATCGTGTCCTCGGAAGCGGGGGCGACTCGACTCTAAGGGCGTGCATGCCCGAGGGGAACGAACGGTAAGCGTGACCTGACCCACGGTGCCGGTGCACGGGGGGCGCACAGGGTCACACGTCCGCAATGCGAACCGGCGTCTCCCAATAGTGCACTTGACCTGACCAAGTCAAGGTCTGTCTTTTCCAGCAAACCAGTAGTCAAATGGCGTCACTTGACTACACGCGTATAACCGCGCGCGGACTTCCCTTGACAAGAGGACGCCCCTTCCGCGCGTACGGGCGCGTTAGGGGAGGACACCAAGTGACCAGTAGATCCTGGACGTTCAGAACGGCGGCGACCGTCGTCGCCCTCGCGGCGGCCTCGGCCACGTTCTCGACGTTCGCCGTGGCGACCGCCGCCGAGAACAAGCCGTCGGCGGCTCCGGCGGCCGACGGGCACGACCCGCAGCCCGTCGAGACCCGCGAGCACGACTTCGACGGGCCGCTCAGCAAGCGGCAGGAGGCCCAGCGCGAAGAAGCCCTGAAGCAGGTCATATCCGGCGAGGCGGCGGTCAAGGACCGTAACGGTTCCAAGGTCGTCCAGCTCGACAGCTGGGGCCGCGGCTCCAAGTACGTCGAGCTCGGCCGCGAGAAGACCGACAAGATCTTCACGATCCTCGTGGAGTTCGGTGACCAGGTCGACCCCCGCTACGGCGGCACGCCCGGTCCGCTGCACAACCAGATAGCCCAGCCCGACCGGGCGGACGACAACAGCACGGCCTGGCAGGCGGACTACGACCGCGCCCACTACCAGGACATGTACTTCGGCAACGGCACCGCCTCGCTGAAGACCTACTACGAGAAGCAGTCCTCGGGCCGCTACTCCGTCGAGGGCGACGTCGCCGACTGGGTCAAGGTGCCGTACAACGAGGCCCGTTACGGCTCCAACCTGGCCCCGCAGGGCGCCTGGTACGCCGTCCAGGACGGCCTGAAGGCGTTCGTCGCCGGGCAGAAGGCGGCCGGCAAGTCCGACGCCGACATCAAGGCGCAGCTGGCCCAGTACGACCAGTGGGACCGCTACGACTACGACGGCGACGGCAACTTCAACGAGCCCGACGGCTACATCGACCACTTCCAGATCGTGCACGCCGGCGAGGACGAGTCCGCGGGCGGCGGCGCGCAGGGCGAGGACGCCATCTGGGCGCACCGCTGGTACGCCTTCGGCACCGACGCCGGCGCCACCGGCCCCGAGAACAACAAGCTCGGCGGCACGCAGATCGGTGACACCGGCATCTGGGTCGGCGACTACACCATCCAGCCGGAGAACGGCGGACTGGGCGTCTTCGCCCACGAGTACGCCCACGACCTCGGTCTGCCGGACCACTACGACACCCAGGGCGGCGAGAACTCCACCGGCTTCTGGACGCTGATGTCCTCCGGCTCCTGGCTGGGCACCGGCAAGGAGTCCATCGGCGACATGCCGGGCGACATGAACGCCTGGGACAAGCTGCAGCTGGGCTGGCTGAAGTACGACACCGCCAAGGCCGGCAAGCGCTCCCTGCACACGCTGGGCGTCGCCGAGTACAACACCAAGCGGCCGCAGGCCGTCGTCGTCACCCTGCCGCAGAAGACGGTCACCACCGAGGTGGTCCCGCCGGCGCAGGGCGCGACGCAGTGGTGGAGCGGCAGCGGTGACGACCTGCGCAACACCCTGACCCGCTCGGTGGACCTCACCGGCAAGTCCTCCGCGAGCCTCAGCCTCGACGGCTGGTGGGACATCGAGACGGACTACGACTACCTCTACACCGAGGTCTCCACCGACGGCGGCGCGACCTTCACGCCGATCGACGGCACCCTGGCCGACGGCACCGCCATCCCGCGGGACGGCAGCGACAAGCCGGCCCTCACCGGCTCGGTCGACGCCTACCAGAAGCTGACCTTCCCGCTGGACGCCTACGCCGGCAAGAAGATCGACCTGCGCTTCCGCTACGCCACCGACGGCGGCGTGGCCCAGAAGGGCTTCGCGGCGGACGAGATCACCGTCACCGCCGACGGCGCGACCCTCTTCGCCGACGACGCGGAGTCCGCGGACGCCGCCTGGACGGCCAACGGCTTCACCCGCATCGGCGCGGCGATCACGGACGACTACGACCAGTTCTACATCGCCGAGAACCGCCAGTACGTGTCGTACGACAAGACCCTCAAGACGGGTCCGTACAACTTCGGCTGGTCGGACACCCGACCGGGCTGGGTCGAGCACTACCCGTACCAGAACGGTCTGCTGATCTGGAAGTGGGACACCTCCCAGAA
Organism: Streptomyces sp. bgisy159; assembly: GCF_057707805.1. Classification (NCBI taxonomy): domain Bacteria; kingdom Bacillati; phylum Actinomycetota; class Actinomycetes; order Kitasatosporales; family Streptomycetaceae; genus Streptomyces; species Streptomyces sp. bgisy159. The sequence continues at coordinate 123,998 of NZ_JBYIQX010000018.1, forward strand.
GGACAACAACACCAGCCAGCACGAGGGTGAGGGCCTGGTCCTCCCGATCGACTCCCACCCCGCGCCGCTGAAGTTCTCCGACGGCACGCTGATGCGCAACCGCGTCCAGGCGTACGACTCGACCTTCAGCTGGTACCCGACCGACTCGATCACCCTGCACAAGAACGGCGTCGCCACCCGCGTCCCGATGCGCATGGGCGTCCCGGTCTTCGACGACGGCAAGTCGACGTACTACGACCCGTCGAACCCGCGTGCCGGTGTCAAGGTCACTGACACCAACACCTCGATCCGGATCCTCTGGGAGCCGCTGAGCGGCTCGAAGATGACCCTCCTGGTCGGTCCGTCGGCGAAGTAGTCGACGTTCTCGCAGGTCAGAAGCGTATCGGCGGCAACCCCTGGCGGGTTGCCGCCGATCGTGTTTAGGTGCGTGCTGTGGCTCGCTTATTGACACCTTCGCGACGACCGACCAGAACGGGGATGTGACCGCATGGCCGCAGGAGGCTTCTGCAAACTGCCCAACGGCTCGGTGGTGGTGGCACTCAACCTGCCCAGCCCCGCCGGGGACGGCCCGGGCGGCGTCCGGGTGCTCGTCCTCGCCGCCAACCGCGCCCGAGCCCTGACCAGGCTCCGCAACCTGGGGCTGCGCGCCGTCTACCTGCGCGGCAACGCGGCCCCTCCGACCCCGGACGAGATCACCGCGGTGCTCCACCACCCCGACGGCCTGATATGGCGTACCGCCCCTGACAACGGTGTCGCGACCACGGGTCTGGCCGTGGAGCTGTGGCGCCCGATCAGGCACCTCAAGAGGGGGGCGCGGCTGTAGCCGGGGCTACAGCACCACCGGCTTCCCCGACAGCTCCACCCCGGCGTCCCGCATCTCGTCGACCGCCCGCTCGGTGGTCTCCGCGGCCACCCCGGCCGTCAGGTCCAGCAGCACCTGCGTACGGAAACCCTCCCGCACGGCGTCCAGCGCGGTCGCCCGCACGCAGTGGTCGGTGGCGATCCCGACGACGTCCACCTCGTCGATCCCTCTCGCGCGCAGCCAGTCCGCGAGAGGGGTCCCGTTCTCGTCGGCGCCCTGGAACCCGCTGTAGGCGGCCGTGTACGCCCCCTTGTCGAACACCGCGTCGATCGCCCCCGAGGCGACCGCCGGCGCGAAGTTCGGGTGGAACCCGACGCCCTCGGTGCCGGCGACGCAGTGCGCCGGCCAGGAGTGGACGAAGTCGGGGTTGTCGGCGAAGTGGCCGCCGGGCGCGATGTGGTGGTCACGGGTGGCCACCACGTGCCGGTACCCGGCGGGGGCCTGCCCGATCAGCTCGGTGATCGCGGCGGCCACGTCGGCACCCCCGGCCACCGCGAGGCTGCCCCCCTCGCAGAAGTCGTTCTGCACGTCTACGACGATCAAGGCGCGGCGCATGGTGGGTGTCCTTCGACTATGGGTGACGTGACTGAGCCTAGAGACTTCGGCGGCGGTAGGGGAGGGGACAGACGCTAGCTACCCGACCGTTGCACCGCGTACTCCGTCGGAAGGACGGGTTCCCCGCGGGAGAGCTGTGTCGCGGACACCGGCAGACCGGCACGGGCGGCGATGTGCCGGTCCCGTACGGCGTCCAGCGGCTCGCGGGCGACCACCTCGCCGCCCTTGACCAGTTCCACCGGCAGCTGCCGGTCGGCCAGCTCGGCGGGCACCGGCCCGGTGCCGACCACCTCGGCCTCGGCGACGCCGTACGCGTCCTGGCGCCGGGCCGCCCACTTGCGCCCCCCGATGGAGGTCTTGCCGCCGGTGGACCGTTTCGCCACCGGCGTCAGCGGGGCCCGCGGCTCGTCGGACTCGGCGCGGGCGACCAGCTTGTACACCATCGAGCAGGTCGGGTGCCCGGACCCGGTGACCAGCTGGGTGCCCACCCCGTAGGCGTCCACGGGGGCCGCGGCGAGCGAGGCGATGGCGTACTCGTCGAGGTCGGAGGTCACGATGATGCGGGTGTCGCGGGCGCCCAGCTCGTCCAGCTGCCGGCGCACCCGGTGGGCGACCAGCAGCAGGTCGCCGGAGTCGATGCGCACCGCGCCCAGCTCGGGCCCGGCCACCTCCACCGCGGTACGGACCGCCTCGGCGACGTCGTAGGTGTCCACCAGGAGGGTGGTGCCCCGGCCGAGCGAGTCGACCTGGGCGCGGAAGGCGTCGCGCTCGGTGTCGTGCAGCAGGGTGAAGGCGTGGGCGGAGGTGCCGACCGTGGGGATGCCGTAGCGGTAGCCGGCCGCCAGGTCGGAGGTGGAGGCGAAGCCGCCGATGTAGGCGGCGCGCGAGGCGGCGACGGCGGCCAGTTCGTGGGTGCGGCGGGCGCCCATCTCGATCAGCGGGCGGTCCCCGGCGGCGGCGGACATCCGGGAGGCGGCGGCCGCGATGGCGGAGTCGTGGTTGAGGATCGACAGGATCACCGTCTCCAGCAGCACGCACTCGGCGAAGCTGCCCTCCACGCGCATGATCGGCGAGCCCGGGAAGTAGACCTCGCCCTCCGGGTAGCCCCAGATGTCGCCGGAGAAGCGGTATCCGGCGAGCCACTCCAGGGTGCGTTCGTCGACGATGGACCGCTCGCTCAGGAAGCCCAGGACACCCGGGTCGAAGCGGTAGTTCTCCACCGCGTCCAGGACCCGCCCGGTGCCCGCCACGACGCCGTACCGTCGCCCGTCCGGCAGCCGTCGGGTGAAGACCTCGAACACGCTGCGCCGCCCGGCGGTGCCCGCCCGCAGGGCCGCCTGGAGCATCGTCAGTTCGTACTGGTCGGTGAAGAGCGCCGTGGAGGGCACGTCCAACGGCAGGCCAAGGTCCGCTGTGTTCATGCGGTCATCGTACGCCAATCTCGTCAGTGTGACGATATCTGCCCGGCGTGGCAGCATGGTCGGTGTGACGTCACCCGCTCCCCTAGAGATCGAACGCACCGAGTCGGCGGAGGAGGTCTTCGCCGTCCCCGAGCCGGACGTCCCCTGGGTCACGATCGTCCACAACGACCCGGTCAACCTCATGAGCTACGTGACGTACGTCTTCCAGTCGTACTTCGGCTATCCCAAGGACAAGGCCACCAAGCTCATGCTCGATGTCCACCACAAGGGCCGGGCGGTCGTCTCCAGCGGTACCCGCGAGGAGATGGAACGCGACGTGCAGGCGATGCACGGCTACGGTCTGTGGGCCACCCTCCAGCAGGACCGGAAGTAGCCACCACGCCGATGCCAGGACACTTCGAACCGCTTCCCGGCGGCGGCGCGGCCGTCGCGCTCGACGAGGTCGAGATCTCCATCATCCGCTCCCTCGCGGTCCAGCTCCTGGAGCTGATCGGCCCGGGGCCCGCCGAGGACGCCCCCGGCGACCCGCTCGCCGAGCTGTTCGCCGAGGGGCCCAGCGAGCCGCCCTCCGACCCCGTGCTGCGCCGCCTGTTCCCGGACGCCTACACCGATCCGGTCGAGCCGCCCGCGGACCCGCGCCGGGCCGAGGAGAACCAGGCCCACTCCGCCGAGTTCCGCCGCTTCACCGAGAACGACCTGCGGGCCGGCAAGCGGGACAACGCCCTCGCCGTGATCCGCTCCCTGGACGCGCTGGCGCCGGTCGACGAGGCCGGGGCGGTGCTGGAACTGTCCCCCGAGGAGTCCCAGCGGTGGCTGGCCGCGCTCAACGACCTGCGGCTCGCCATCGGCTCCCGGCTGGAGATCGGCGACGAGGACGACACCGACCTGCTCTACCGGCTCCCCGACGAGGATCCGCGCAAGCCGATGGTCATGGCCTACCTCTGGCTCGGGGGGCTCCAGGAGACGCTGGTGTCCACCCTTATGCCGTGACTGTCCGGGTTCCGGTTACCCGCGCGTTCGCTCAGCGGACGCTCAAATCCGGATAACGATCCTGTCACCGCCCCTGGGGTTTTACGCCCCGGGGGCGGTGTCGTGTGAGATGCGTCACCAAAGGCCGCGTAAACGCTGTGGTAAGAATTCGCAACTCCGCTTCGGCACCACCCCTCGCCGGATCGGGGGAGCCGGTCATCGCCGGCTCGCACGACAAGAAGCAGTTTTCACCCCGGGTCCGCGGGGGCAGTGCTTCTCCCGTCGCCGAACGGACAACGGCGTTCGCTCAAAACCCGCAAAGCTGCACGTCGCCGCACTGCTGCGCCACGCCAGCACGTCCCCTGCGCCACTGAGGTAGCTCGTGTCACTCGACTCCATCACCCAGAAGATCGACGACGCCGTCAGCGACGCGGTTCATCCCGTGTCGACCTGGGTCAGTGAAAAGGTCTTCTACTCCGTCACCGTCAACGGCACCGAGCTGCCGCTCATCGTCGCGTGGCTGGTGATCGCCGGCCTGGTGTTCAGCACCTGGTTCGGGTTCATCCAGTTCCGCAAGTTCAAGCTCGCCATCGACACGGTGCGCGGCAAGTACGACGAAGAGGGCTCGGTCGGCGAGGTCAACCACTTCCAGGCGCTGACCGCCGCCGTCTCCGGCACCGTCGGCCTGGGCAACATCGCCGGTGTGGCCGTCGCCGTCTCCATCGGCGGCCCCGGCGCCACCTTCTGGATGATCCTCTGCGGTCTGCTCGGCATGGCGAGCAAGTTCGTCGAGGTCACCCTCGGCGTGAAGTACCGCGAGAAGCACGCGGACGGCACCGTCTCCGGCGGCCCGATGCACTACCTGCCCAAGGGCCTCGCCGAGCGCTTCGGCGCCCGCGGCGCCAAGGCCGGCAAGGTGCTCGCCGTCCTCGCCTCGATCATGGTCCTGTTCTTCGGCCTGTTCGGCGGCAACCTGTTCCAGACCAACCAGAGCTACGCGCAGATCTCCTCGACCTTCGGCGGCGAGGACGGCTTCCTGGCCTCCTCCGCCGGTGCCGTGCTCTTCGGCCTGGTCGTCGCCGCGCTGGTCGGCCTGGTGCTGCTCGGCGGCATCCGCTCCATCGCCTCCGTCACCAGCAAGCTGGTCCCGGCGATGGCCGGCATGTACATCGTGGCCTGCCTGATCGTCATCCTGGTCAACGTCACCGCGGTGCCCGACGCCTTCCAGACCATCGTCAAGGGCGCCTTCGAGGCCGACGGCGTCGCCGGCGGTGTGATCGGCGCACTGATCGTCGGCTTCAAGCGCGCCGCCTTCTCCAACGAGGCCGGCCTGGGCTCCGCTCCGATCGCCCACTCCGCGGTCAAGACCAACCACCCCGCCTCCGAGGGTCTGGTCGCCCTGCTGGAGCCGTTCATCGACACGGTCGTCATCTGCACCATGACCGCGCTGACCATCGTCATCGCCAACCCCGCGAGCTGGGAGCAGGCCCGCGCCGGCGCCGACGTCGGCGGTGTCACCATCACCTCGGACGCGTTCGCCACCGTGCTGCCCTGGTTCCCGAAGCTGCTGACCGTCGCGGTGCTGCTGTTCGCCTTCTCCACGATCCTCACCTGGGGCTACTACGGCCTGAAGGCCTGGACGTACCTCTTCGGCCGCTCCAAGGCCAGCGAGACCGTCTTCAAGGCCGTGTGGAGCGCGTTCGTCCTGCTGGGCTCGCTGATGTCCCTCAGCGCGCTGATCGACCTGGCCGACTCGGCGCTGTTCCTGCTGTCGGTGTTCAACATCATCGGCCTCTACCTGCTGGCCCCGATCGTCAAGCGCGAACTGAACCACTTCCTGGACTACGTCCGGGAGCGCAAGGCGCGCGAGGCCCTCGGTTCCGTGGAGCCCGAGGACGTGGAGACCGCCAAGACGGTCTGACCGCACGTCCCAGCATGTGGGCCGCCCCGTACCACCCACCGGTACGGGGCGGCCCTCTGCTTATCCTGGCGGGCATGCTGACCATCACCCAGGCCCTCCACGACCAGATCGTCGCCCACGCGCGCAAGGACCACCCCGACGAGGCGTGCGGCGTGATCGCCGGTCCGGCGGGCTCGGACCGCCCCGAGCGCTTCGTCCCCATGCTGAACGCGGCCATGTCGCCCACCTTCTACGAGTTCGACTCGGGCGACCTGCTGGGGCTCTACCGGGACATGGACGACCGCGACGAGGAACCCGTGGTCATCTACCACTCGCACACCGCCACCGAGGCCTACCCGTCCCGCACCGACATCTCCTACGCCAACGAGCCCGGCGCCCACTACGTCCTGGTCTCCACGGCGGACACCGACGGCCTCGGCGAGTTCCAGTTCCGCTCGTTCCGCATCGTGGACGGCGTGGTCACCGAGGAGGAGGTCCGGGTCGTCGAGGCGTACTGAACGCGTCGGCGCGGCCCGCGACCTTGACCGGAAACCCCGGGGCGCCGGTCAGGATCGACGGTTACGGTGTGCGCAGCGCGGCCGACAGACCTTCGCCGCATCTCCAACTCGCCACCGTGGAGCTGCTGTTGACACACCCAACGACCGTGCGGCGCCCCACCCTGGTGGACGTCGCGCGCCGCTGCGGGGTCTCCAAGTCCACCGTCTCCCGCGTGATCAACGGGGAGCCCAAGGTGCGCGCCGAGGTCGCCGCGCAGATCCGCGCGGTGATCGCCGAGCTCGGCTACGTGCCCAACCACGCCGCCCGCCGGCTCGTCACCCGCCGCAACGACGCCGTGGCCGTGGTGGCCACCCAGCCCCGCGACCGGCTCTTCCTCGACCCGTTCTTCGACTGCCTGCTGCGCGGCATCCGCCGCGAGCTGGCCCGGCACGGCGCCCAGCCGGTGCTGCTGTTCGTCGACGACCCGGACGACTACCCGCGCGTCGGCGGATTCCTCGGCGCCGGCCACGTCGACGGCGCCCTGCTGTTCAACCTGCGCCCCGACGACCGGCTGGACGAGATGGTCGACCGGATCGGGCTGCCGGTCGTCTTCGGGGGCCGGCCCCGGCTGCGCGCCGGCGACACCGTGCGCGACCGGGTCTACGTCGACGGCGACAACCGCGGCGGCGCCCGCCAGGCCGTGGAGCACCTGGTCTCTCTCGGCCGCGCGCACATCGCCACCATCACCGGTCCCTGTGCGCAGGAGCAGTCCGCCGAGGACCGGCTGGCCGGCTACCGGGACGTCCTGCTGGACGCCTCCCCGGACCTGGTCGAGCACGGCGACTACACCTGGCGGGGCGGCGCCGAGGCCATGGCCGCGCTGCTGGACCGCCGCCCCGACCTGGACGCCGTCTTCGCCGCGTCCGACCTGACCGCCGCCGGCGCCCTGCACACCCTGCGCCGCCGTGGCCGACGGGTCCCGGACGACGTCGCCGTCGTCGGCTTCGACGACCTGCCCGCCGTCGCGGAGACCACGGACCCCCCGCTGACCACCGTCCACCAGGACGTGACCGGTATGGGCCGGCTCATGGCCCGCCTGCTGTGCGAGGACACCGCTCTCACCTCGGTCGTCACCCCGACCCGCCTGGTGCGGCGGGCGTCCGCGTAGCGGTCCCGGCCGGCACCGGTCTCACCCACCGGCTCGATTCCGTCCGCCATGTGGGATCACATTCCAGGAGCCGGACCGGGAATCGATACGATGAACCCATGGTTGAGAAGGACGTGAGCGACAAGACGCCGGGCACACTGCTCGTGGCGCGGCTGCACGTCGACCTGTGCAGGCTCGCCAGCGCCATCTGTTGACGCCGCCCTGCCGCCGTACGGCCGTGAGCCGCGGCGCCCGAAACCGCAACACCCTGCCTCCTTGCGCTGCCGCGCGCCCCGACTGACTACTCCCGACAGGAGCCCTGAAGCCATGGCCATCGAGGTCCGCATCCCGACCATCCTCCGCCAGTACACCGACGGCCAGAAGGCGGTGGAGGGGACCGGTGACACCCTCGCCGAGCTGTTCGCCGACCTTGAGACCCGGCACGCGGGCATCCAGGCCCGCATCGTGGACGAGGGGCAGCTGCGCCGCTTCGTCAACGTCTACCTGAACGACGAGGACGTCCGCTTCGTCGACGGCATCGACAGCAAGCTGTCCGACGGCGACACGGTCACGATCCTGCCGGCCGTGGCCGGCGGCATGGTCTGACCGGCGATGCGCTACGACTCCCCGCTGGCCGCGGTGGGCAACACCCCTCTGGTGTGCCTGCCGCGGCTGTCGCCGTCCGCCGACGTCCGGATCTGGGCGAAGCTGGAGGACCGCAACCCCACCGGCTCGGTCAAGGACCGCCCCGCCCTGCACATGATCGAGCAGGCGGAGAAGGACGGCCGGCTCACCCCCGGCTGCACCATCCTTGAGCCCACCAGCGGCAACACCGGCATCTCCCTGGCCATGGCGGCCAGGCTCAAGGGCTACCGCATCGTGTGCGTGATGCCCGAGAACACCTCCCAGGAGCGCCGGGAACTGCTCGCCATGTGGGGCGCGGAGATCATCTCCTCGCCGGCCGCTGGAGGCTCCAACACCGCCGTACGGGTCGCCAAGGAACTGTCCGCCGAGCACCCCGACTGGGTGATGCTCTACCAGTACGGCAACCCGGACAACGCCGGGGCCCACTACGCCACGACGGGCCCGGAGATCCTTGCGGACCTCCCCTCGATCACCCACTTCGTCGCGGGCCTCGGCACCACCGGCACCCTGATGGGCGTCGGCCGCTACCTGCGCGAGCACAAGCCCGACGTGAAGGTCGTCGCCGCCGAGCCGCGCTACGACGACCTGGTGTACGGCCTGCGCAACCTCGACGAGGGCTTCGTGCCCGAGCTGTACGACGCCTCCGTGCTCACCACCCGCTTCTCGGTCGGCTCGGCGGACGCGGTCACCCGCACCCGTGAGCTGCTCCAGCAGGAGGGCATCTTCGCGGGCGTCTCCACCGGCGCGGCGCTGCACGCGGCGATCGGCGTCGGCCGCAAGGCTCTCAAGGCCGGCGAGAGCGCCGACATCGTGTTCGTCGTCGCCGACGGCGGCTGGAAGTACCTGTCGACGGGCGTGTACACGGCGGCCACCACCGAGGAAGCGATCGAGACCCTCCAGGGGCAGCTCTGGGCGTAGGGCCGTGTTCCCCGGGCGCTACGTCTCCCGGGCGTTATGTCGCGAGGTGGCGGACCTGGTCCCACAGGACCGGGTCCACCACGCCGACCCGGCGGCGGAAGTGACCGACGGGGACCTCGCGCAGTTCGTCCGTCTCCAGGAAGCTGGGGCGCCCGCGGGCGTCGCCGACCGCGCCGGGCGGCAGCGGGATCACCCCGGTCCGCTCGTCGCGGTACCGGCTGGTGATCTTCGCGACGGTGGCGTGCCGCCCCCGTACCCCGAGCACCAGGCAGGGCCGGTCCTTCACCCCCTCGGGTGAGGCCGGCCCCTCCTCGTGGGGCACCCGGGCCCACCAGATCTCCGCGGGCCGCGGCCGGGCGTCGCCGTCCGCCGCCCGGTCGCGGCCCGTGCGCTCGCCCGTTCCCGTTCCCGCGCGCCGACCGCGCCGCGGCGGCCGGGCGCCGCGCCCCCAGCCGTCGACGAGCGTGGCGACCAGCGCGAGCAGTACCACCGCCGCGAGCGCCAGCCACCAGGACGTGTCCATGAGCATGACGGTACCGGCGTGCGCCCGTCTCCGCGCGCCCCGTGCGCACTCCACCCGCACCGCTTCCAGCCGAACCGGTGACAGTGCAGGTGAGTTCCCCCACAACGGCCCCTGGTGGAGGAGCGACCTGAGGTTTCGCGCCTTACGCTCGACGGACCGCACGACCCCCGTGACCCTCTCATCGACGTTCCCGCCAGCGGAGGTTTCTGTTTCATGAAGCTCACCGTCGTCGGCTGCTCGGGGTCGTTCCCGTCCGCGGAATCGGCCTGCTCGAGCTACCTCGTCGAGGCCGACGGCTTCCGGCTGCTTCTCGACATGGGCAACGGCGCCCTGGGCGAGCTGCAGCGCCACTGCGGTCTCTACGACCTCGACGCGATCTTTCTGAGCCATCTGCACGCCGACCACTGCATCGACATGTGCGCGTACTTCGTGGCGCGCTACTACCGCCACGACGGCGGCCGATGCGCCCCCCTCCCGGTCTACGGCCCCGAGGGCACCGAGCACCGCCTGACCACGGCCTACGCCGACACCCCCTCGGCCTCCTCCATGAGCGAGGTGTTCGACTTCCACACCGTCAAGCCGTCGACCTTCGACCTCGGCCCGTTCACGGTGCACACGGAACGCGTGGCCCACCCGGTGGAGGCGTACGGCATCCGCATCGAGCACGGCGGCAGGTCGCTGACGTACTCCGGTGACACGGGCGTGACGCCGGTCCTGGAGGAACTGGCCCGCGACACCGACCTGTTCCTGTGCGAGGCGGCGTTCACGCACGGCAAGGAGAACATCCCCGACCTGCACCTCAACGGCCGCGAGGCGGGCGAGACGGCGGCCCGCGCCGGCGCCCGGCGCCTGGTCCTCACCCACATCCCGCCGTGGACCGACCCGCAGGTCAACCTGGCGGACGCGCGTGCGGTCTACGACGGTCCGGTGGAGCTGGCGGTGCCGCGGGCGACGTACGAGGTCTGACACCCGGGCCGCCGCCCACGAACGAAACGCCCGGCCGGGGGTCCCGGCCGGGCGTCACGCGTTTCTCGGAGAGCCGTCACGCCTTGGTGAGGTCCTCGACCTCCTCCTCGGGCTCACGGCCCGGGGTGGGGAGGTTGAACTTGGTGATGGCGAAGCGGAAGACGACGTAGTAGATCGCGCCGAAGACCAGGCCGATCGGGATGATCATCCAGGGCTTGGTGGCGAGGTTCCAGTTCAGGCCGTAGTCGATGGCACCGGCGGAGAAGGTGAAGCCCGCGTGGACGCCGAGCGCCCAGGTGACGGCCATCGACAGCGCGGTCAGCAGCGCGTGGATCGCGTACAGCAGCGGCGCGATGAACATGAACGAGAACTCGATCGGCTCGGTCACACCCGTCACGAACGAGGTCAGGGCGAGTGAGACCATCATGCCCATCACGACCTTGCGGCGCTCGGGCCGGGCGGAGTGCGCGATGGCGAGCGCGGCGGCCGGGAGGCCGAACATCATGATCGGGAAGAAGCCGGACATGAACTGACCGGCGTCCGGGTCGCCCGCGAAGAAGCGGTTGAGGTCACCGTGGACCAGTTCGCCGGCCGCGTTGGTGAAGTCGCCGAGCTGGAACCAGGAGACGGTGTTGACGAACTGGTGCATGCCGACGGGGATCAGCGCACGGTTGATCAGGCCGAACAGGGCGGCACCGAAGGCGCCGAGACCCGTCATCCACTCGCCGAAGTCGGAGATGACCTCACCGACGGGCTCCCAGACCAGACCGAAGAAGACACCCATGAGCGTGCCGACGAACGCCATGATGATCGGCACCAGGCGGCGGCCGTTGAAGAAGCCGAGCCAGTCGACGAGCTTGGTGCGGTGGTAGCGCTGCCACAGCACGGCGGCCAGCAGGCCCATGACGATGCCGCCCAGGACGCCGGGGTTGTTGTACGTCGCGGCTATGTCCTCGCCGGCCTGCACCTTGGCCTCGGTGACCGGGAACGCCTTCAGGACGTTGCTGTAGACCAAAAAGCCGACCAGGGCGGCCAGGGCGGTGGAGCCGTCGGCCTTCTTGGCGAAGCCGATCGCGACACCGATGCAGAACAGCATCGGGAGGTTGTCGAAGATCGCGCCACCGGCAGTGGCGAACACCGCCGAGACCTTGTCGGGCAGGTTCAGCTTGTCGTGAATGTCCTGCTGCCCGAACCGGAGCAGGATGCCCGCCGCCGGAAGCACGGCGATGGGCAGCTGCAGGCTGCGGCCGACCTTCTGCAGGCCCTGGAACAGGCCGGATCCCCACTTCTTCGTGGGGGGCGCCGAGGCGGTGGCGGTGCTCATGGATGTCCTCCATCGGGTGGTGGTCTACACCACTCAGTGGTGTAGACCTGTTGTAGCACGATGGGGGCGATATAAGGAACCCGTCAAACCTGCAACCGGAGGGCTACGCCGAGTACCCGGCGAACGGCCCGGCGCGGGCATGCCGAAGGGCCCCCGGACACATGGTCCGAGGGCCCCTGCCCCTTGGGGCGTACGGCCTCTCAGGCCTTGGTGACGTCCTCGTGCTCCTCCTCCGGCTCCCGCCCCGGAGTCTTGAGGTCGAACTTCGTGATGGCGAACCGGAACACCGCGTAGTAGACGACGGCGAAGCCCAGCCCGATCGGGATGATCAACCATGGCCGTGTCGCCAGGCTCCAGTTGATGACGTAGTCGATGAGCCCCGCCGAGAAGCTGAACCCGTCGTGCACCCCCAGCGCCCAGGTCACCGCCATCGACACCCCCGTCAGCACCGCGTGCACCGCGTAGAGCGCCGGCGCGATGAAGAGGAACGAGTACTCGATCGGCTCGGTGATGCCCGTGACGAACGACGTCAGCGCCACCGACAGCATCAGGCCGCCGACCTCCTTGCGCCGCTCCGGCCGCGCGCAGTGCGTCATCGCCAGGGCCGCCGCGGGCAGCGCGAACATCATGATCGGGAAGAATCCGCTCAGGAACTGCCCCGCGTCCGGGTCGCCGGCGAGGAACATGTTGATGTCGCCGTGCACCTCGGTGCCGTCGGGCTTGGTGTAGGTCCCGAACTGGAACCACATCGGCACGTTCAGGAACTGGTGCAGGCCCACCACCAGCAACGCCCGGTTGGCGATGCCGAAGATGCCCGCGCCCCAGGAACCGGCGTCACTGAGCCAGTCGCTGAAGTTCTCCAGGGCGTCACCGATCGGTGGCCAGATCCACAGGGACACCACCGCGACGGCGATGGCCACGAACGCCATGATGATCGGCACCAGGCGGCGGCCGTTGAAGAAGCCCAGCCAGTCGACCAGCTTGGTGCGGTGGTAGCGGGCCCAGAAGAAGGCCGCCAGCAGGCCCATGACGATGCCGCCGAACACCCCCGGGTTCTGGTAGGTGAACGGGTCCACCGCCCCGTCGCTCACCTGGCACCCGGTGCTGACGGCCGTCGAGCCCTCCGGGCAGTCCTCCGGGAACTGGCGCAGCACGTTGTAGTAGACGAGGAAGCCGGCCACCGCCGCGAGCGCCGTGGAGCCGTCCGCCTTGCGGGCCATCCCGATCGCCACGCCGACGCAGAACAGCAGCGGCAGCCCCAGGGTGCCGTCCAGCAGGGCGCCGCCCGCGCCCGCCATCACCTTGGAGACGTCCGTCCAGCCGAGACCGTCGTCGCCGAACACGTCGGGCTGGCCGAGCCGGTTGAGGATGCCAGCGGCGGGCAGGACCGCGATGGGCAGCTGCAGGCTGCGGCCCATCTTCTGCAGGCCCTGGAACAGCTTGTGCCACCTCGCCCGCGCAGGGCTGACGTCGCTCTCGCTACTCATGGCATCCTCTGGTGTAGACCAGTTGCGGGCGGTGTCGTGGTCGTGCCGTCATCATTCGGTACCGGCCGCGGTATCGCTCGCGAAGATGGGCCAACTGTGGATTACTGCGACAAAGTGATCCGCACCAGGGAACACAGGGAGACGGACATGGCCAGCAAGGCTGAGAAGATCGTCGCCGGGCTCGGCGGCATCGACAACATCGAGGAGATCGAGGGCTGCATCACCCGCCTGCGGACCGAGGTCTCCGACCCCGCGCTGGTCGACGAAGCCGCCCTGAAGGCCGCCGGCGCCCACGGTGTGGTGAAGATGGGCAGCGCCATCCAGGTCGTCATCGGCACCGACGCCGACCCGATCGCCGCGGAGATCGAGGACATGATGTGAGCCCCACCGGCTCGCCCCGGTGAATCCCACCGGCTTGCCCCGGTGAACCCACCGGCTTGCCCCGAGGGCCCCTTCCCACCGCGGGAGGGGCCCTCGGTCCTGCTGCGGCTAGGCTGCGGCCCATGTCTCGAATCGACGGCCGCACCCCCGAACAACTCCGCCCGGTCACCATCGAGCGCGGCTGGAGCAAGCACGCCGAGGGCTCCGTCCTCGTCTCCTTCGGTGATACGAAGGTCCTCTGCACCGCCTCCTTCACCGAGGGCGTCCCGCGCTGGCGCAAGGGCAGCGGCGAGGGCTGGGTCACCGCCGAGTACTCCATGCTGCCCCGCGCCACCAACACCCGCGGCGACCGCGAGTCCGTCCGCGGCCGTATCGGCGGCCGCACGCACGAGATCTCCCGCCTGATCGGCCGATCCCTGCGCGCCGTCATCGACTACAAGGCGCTCGGCGAGAACACGGTCGTCCTCGACTGCGACGTCCTCCAGGCCGACGGCGGCACCCGCACCGCCGCCATCACCGGCGCGTACGTCGCCCTCGCCGACGCGGTCGCCTGGGCGCAGGGCAGGAAGCTGGTCAAGTCCGGCCGCAAACCGCTCACCGGCACGGTCTCGGCGGTCTCGGTCGGCATCGTCGGCCAGGTCCCGCTCCTCGACCTCTGCTACGAGGAGGACGTGCGCGCCGAGACCGACATGAACGTCGTCTGCACCGGCGACGGCCGCTTCGTGGAGGTCCAGGGCACCGCCGAGGCCGAGCCGTTCGCCCGGGAGGAGCTCAACTCCCTCCTGGACCTCGCGGTTTCCGGCTGCACCGAACTGGCTTCGGCGCAACGGGCCGCCCTTGGTACCGTCCTGGAAAAGTAAAAGGCACGCCAAGAAAGGCGGCGGGCGCGGGCAACCCCGCGGCCCGCCGCCGCGTCTTGCGCAGTACACGACAGGGCCCGAGCGGGCCGTCACAGGGGAGGACACAGCACCATGGCCGCGAGCCGACGACGCCGAGGTCGCCGTACCGCCATCGCCGCCGCCGTGGCGGCCGTCACGCTGACCGCCGGGTTCGCCACCGGCTGCGACGCCGTCGGCAAGGCGCTGGACTGCGTACAGACCGCCGACGCCATCGCCGACAGCGTCACCGATCTCCAGCAGGCCGTGGAGAACGCCTCCGACGACCCCACGCAGTTGAAGGAGTCCCTGGACTCCATAGACCGCGACCTGGACCAGATCAGCGACAAGACCGACAACGCGGACGTCGGCAAGGCCGTCGACAGCCTCACCAAGGCCGTCGACAACGTGCGCACGGCGGTCAACGGGGGTGACACCACGCCGGACCTCGGGCCGGTGGTGGACGCCGCGGGCGAACTGACCAAGGTCTGCACGCCGTAGGGCCCTCCTGGCGGATCTCCGCGGCGTCGCGACGCCCTGACACGCACTCTCACCGCACCGCGCGGCACGGCCGGGAGCGCGCAGCGAACGCCGCCCTCTTCCCCCACGGAGATCCGCCGGAAGGGCCCCGGCCCTCCCGTTAGGGTGCGGGCATGACGCGTTTGATTCTCGCCACCCGCAACACCGGGAAGATCGCCGAGCTTCGGTCCATCCTCGCCGACGCCGGACTGCCGCACGAGCTGGTGGGGGCGGACGCCTTTCCGGACGTGCCCGACGTCAAGGAGACCGGGGTCACCTTCGCCGAGAACGCGCTGCTCAAGGCGCACGCGCTGGCTCGGGCGACCGGCCTGCCGGCGGTCGCCGACGACTCCGGGCTCTGTGTCGACGTACTGGGCGGCGCCCCCGGCATCTTCTCCGCGCGCTGGGCGGGCCGGCACGGCGACGACCGGGCCAACCTGGAGCTGCTGCTCGCCCAGCTCGGCGACATCGACGACGCCCACCGCGGTGCCCACTTCGCCTGTGCGGCGGCCCTCGCCCTGCCCGACGGGCGCGAGCGGGTCGTCGAGGGCCGGCTGCGCGGCGTCCTGCGCCACACGCCCGCGGGCACCGGCGGCTTCGGCTACGACCCGATCCTCCAGCCCGACGGCGAGACGCGCACCTGCGCCGAGCTGAGCGCCGAGGAGAAGAACGCCATCAGCCACCGCGGCCAGGCGTTCCGGGCACTCGTCCCGGTCGTCCGGGAACTGCTGGGCTGACCGGCGGCGGACCACGAAAAGCCCTCGGCGGACCGGGCGGTCCCCCGAGGGCTTTCGTGCAACCGTCGTTCTCCTACGGTGACTTACCGCGCCGCGTAACCGAAGCGCGCGCCCGCGGCGGGCAGTCCGCCGGTGCCGGGCTGGTAGGTCGTGACCGGGGCCACCGTGCCGCCGGCCGTCACGTTGGACAGCGGCAGGGCGTACAGGGCGCCGTACGAGGACGGGCCGTACGGCATGCCGACGTACAGGTGGGTGCCGGTGAAGTGGATGCTGCGGCCCAGGTACTGGTTGGCGCCCGGCGTGCCGGGGATGCCGTCGCCGTCACCGACCTCCAGCCAGCGGTCGTTGTCGCCCCGCGCGCCGAGCAGCGAGAAGGTGAGCACGGCGCCCGCGTTGTCCGTGGAACCGAGGGCCTCGTTCGGGATGCCCACGGCCATCTTCAGCGTCGACGTGGTGCTCACCGAGCGCGGCTTGGTGTTGATGGCGGTGAGCGTCGAACCGAAGCGGTCGCCCGACTCGGCGGTGCCGGCCACGTCGTCCGTGCTGGTGCCCGAGTGGTAGGTGCTGGTCTGGCTGACGGCGCCCGCCGCGGTGATGTGGAAGGCGTGGACCATGCCCGCGTCGGTCTTGTCGGCGTTGTCGATCGTCAGGTCCTCACCCGGCGAACCCACCATGAGGATCGAGTCCGAGGCGGTCGCGGAGCCCGACGGGCGGTACGCCACCAGGGCCAGCGAGGAGCCGAACACGTCACCGGCCTCCGCGCCGCCGGAGACGGTTTCGACGTCCTGGTCCAGGCCGAACACCGGCGTCGGACGGCCCTCGGAGTTCAGGGTGTGCCGGAAGACCGCCACGTTGCCCGCGTCGGCGTCGCCGCCGATGCCGTCGTGCGGGGCGGAGACGGCGATGTAGTTGCCGTCGGCGGCGACGGCGCTGCCGAACCGGTCACCGGCCTCCACGCCGCCCGGCACACCGGTGCTGTCCTGGTGGACGACCGTGTTGGTGGTGCCGTGCACGTAGACGGCCATGCCGGCCCTGGCGTTGCCGCTCAGCGACTCGCCGGGCACACCGATCACGATGTACGGCTCACCCGCGGCGGTGGTGCCGGCCGCGACGGCCTCGCCCGTGCGGTCGCCGGACTCGGGAGTCGACGCGGCGAGCGAGCCGTTGCCCGCGCCCTGCTCGTAGACGGTCGCCTTGACCGAGCCGGTGCCCAGGCCGCCGGGCGCGCCGAACAGCAGCTGGACCGAACCGGCGTCCGCGACGGAGCCGAGGTCCTCGGAGGGGATGCCGACGACCAGGTCGGTGCAGCCGTCCTCGTTGTAGTCGACGGTGTCGAGGGCCTGGCCGAACCCGTCGCCGGCCTCGGACCCGCCCGGGACCCAGTCGAGGTCCTGGTCGATCTGGGCGGTGCCCTTGCCGCCGCCGTAGACCACGCGGACCAGACCGGCGCCGCTGTCGCCGCCCACCGTGGCGCCCGGGTCGGCGACGGCGACGTCCTCGACGCCGTCGCAGTTGAAGTCGGTCTGCCGGACCGCGTCGACCTTGGAGGCGATCCAGGACGCCAGGTCGTCGACGCGCGCGGCGACCCCGCCTGTGCGGGTCTCGGTGGCGTCGATGCCGAAGCAACCACCCTGGAAGGAACGGCTGTTGAGGGCCACCAGCTGCTTGCTCGTGTTCAGCACCGGGCCGCCGGCGTCGCCCATGCAGACGGCCGCGCCGTTCGTGCCGGTGAAGGTGGCCGTCGTGGCGTCGGTGGAGTCCACGGTGAGGGAACCGCTGTTCAGCTTCAGCGGCGCCCACTCGGTCTTGGTGCGGCCGTACCCGGCGAAGCTCAGCTGCTGCGCGGCGGCGGGCGCCGCGGTGGCCAGGGCGACCGGGGTGACGTTGGTGACGGGCCGGTTCAGCCGCGCCAGCACCACGTCGCGGTCGGTGCGCGGGGCCAGCTCGACGATCTGGCGCACCGCGCCGCCGGTGCCGGTCAGGTCGGAACGGCCGATGGTGGCCGTCGTCCTGAGCGCCGGCTTGCCGGCGGGCACCGCGAGCGAGGTCGCCGGGTCGTCGGCGAAGCAACTGGCGCTGGTGAGCAGCCACTCGGTGTCCACGAGGACGCCGGAGCAGCCGTGCTGGTAGTCGTCGCCGACGATGATCTGCGCGGTGGCGGCGAACGTGCCGTCGGTCACCGGGGCGCCGGTGACGGCGGAAGCGGGCGCGGCGCACAGCGCGACCGGCCCCGCGATCAGGGCGGTGGCGACCGCGGCGAGGCGTGCCTGTCTGGTGTGTCGCATGACGTGTTTCCTAGGGCTCAAGGTCTGCCGGGCCGAGGGGCCTCGGGCGGAACAGTGGGACGGTGGGGCCGGAGCCGGCCGGCCCTACGCGTTGGTG